>CAITPB010000200.1 GCA_903894145.1 Candidatus Firestoneibacteriota bacterium
CATCAAGACCGGAAAGAACGCCGAGGTGCTGGCTACATTTGATGACGGCAAGCCGGCGATAATTGTAAACAAGAAAGGAAAGGGAAAGGTTTATTATCTCGCGACTTCGCTTGAAAAAGAGAGTCTCTGGAAATTCTTTGATCTGGTCGTCAAGGATGAGAAGATTGAGCGCTTGGTCGCGATAGTAGACAAAGACGGCAAGAGGGTGAACGGCATAGAGAGCAGGACGCTGGCAAAGGACGGCGGGTATGTAACCTATATCATCAACCTCACGGATAAAGATGTGACCGTAAAGCTTGACACGAAGCTGGCGTTCAAGAGCGTGACGGATATGATAAAGGAAGAACCCGCTGATGCTTCAAACATCAGCGTGAAGAAGAACCGCACGGTGTTTTTGAAGCTGGAATAGCAAAACAAACAGTGTTCTTACGGGGCCGCCTGAAAGGGCGGCCTTTTTCATTCAGGAACAGGTGCTTTATATAGGTTCGCATTTAGCCTGTATGATACAGTTAATTCTTGCGGTCAAATATGGACGTCATTTGTAGGGCGCCAAAGCCTCATAATCATATGGAAAAGCAGCGGTGGATTTGATAAAATCATCGATATTATGAAATATGTTCTTATAATACCGGACGGTCTTGCTGACAGGCCGGCTGAAGCACTTGGCGGTAAAACGCCTATGCAGGCAGCCAAAAAGCCTTTTCTTGACGGGCTTGCGGCGAAAGGGACAATCGGGCTGGCAAAAAATGTACCCCAGAAATTTGAGCCGGGAAGCGATGTTGCAATTCTTTCGGTCCTCGGGTATGACCCGATCAAGTTTTTCAACGGAAGAGGTCCTCTTGAGGCGGCAAGTTTAGGCGTTGTACTTTCGGAAAAGGATGTCGCTTTCCGCTGCAATCTGGTTACCGTTAAGAACCGCGTAATGGTGGATTACAGCTCAGGGCATATAACAACGCCTGAAGCGAAAGTTCTTTTGAAGATGATAGAAGAGAAACTGGGAAGCAAGGATGTCAGGTTTTTCCCGGGGACAGGATACAGGCACCTTATGCTCTCTCCGAAGTTTTCTCCGGAGATGAAGTGCACTCCGCCGCACGATATTACCGGCAAGAATATTGACGCGTATCTTCCCAAAGGCAAGGGCGATAAAATTATGCGCCGGATTATGGAAGATTCTGCGATGCTTCTTGAGTTTCACGAAGTGAACCGCGACAGAAAGTTGTCGGGTAAGAACCCTGCTACGATGCTCTGGTTCTGGGGCGCCGGAAGAGGAATGAATCTGCCTTCTTTTCAGGAAAAGTATAAAGTGAAAGGCGCCTGCATTTCGGCAGTAGACCTGGTTAAAGGCATTGCCCTTTCGGCCGGCCTTGAAGTGCTGGATGTTCCCGGAATAACCGGCTACATAGACACAAACTATGCCAATAAAGCGGATTACGCTCTGAAGTACTTAAAGAAAAAGGGCAATGACTTTGTTGTGATTCACGTTGAAGCGACGGATGAGACCGGTCATAACGGCGATGCGAAAGGCAAGGTTAGGGCGCTTGAAGACATTGACTCAAAGATAATCGGGCCTGTGGTTGAAGGGTTAAGGCAGGCGGAGGAAGATTTCAATATTCTCGTCTGCCCTGATCATCCGACCCCGCTTGATATAAAGACGCACACGTCGGATCCTGTGCCGTGGATGCTTTACCGCTCCGGGGAAGAAAAAACGGGTGTCTCGAAATATGACGAAGTTGCCTCGGCCGGGGGAGAACTTGTAAGTCTCGGCTGGTCGTTGATAGAAAAACTCTTTGCTTAAAGGACGGTAAAAAAGATGGGCATTATTGTCCAGAAATATGGCGGTACCTCGGTTGCCACGCCGGAACGCGTAAAGAATGTGGCAAAAAGAATTGTAAAAACAAAGACTGAAGGGAATAAAGTAGTGGTGGTTGTTTCGGCTCCCGGCGATGAGACGGATGATCTGATCAGCCTCGCTAACCAGATAACAGACTCTCCTGATGAGAGGGAGATGGATGTTCTCCTCGCTTGCGGAGAGCAGAAATCAATCGCGCTTATGACCATTGCCATAAAGGCGCTGGGATATGACGCGATATCCTTCACAGGGCCGCAGGTAGGCATCGTGACTGACGATGTTCATGGCAAGGCAAGGATTGTTAAGGTGGGTTCGGAAAAGATAGAAAAAGCGCTTAATCTTGATAAAATAGTGATTGTCGCAGGTTTTCAGGGTATGGATACGGACATGGACATCACGACGCTCGGCAGGGGCGGCTCTGATCTTTCCGCCGTGGCCATAGCTTCTGCTTTGAACGCCGATGTCTGCGAGCTTTACAAGGACGTTGACGGAATAATGACAGCGAACCCTAAAGTTTGTCCGGACGCGACTTTGCTTCCGAGGATTACCTACGAAGAAATGCTGGAGCTGGCAAGCGCGGGAGCGCAGGTAGTCAACGCCAGGTCCATCGAATACGCGCAAAATTATAATGTGCCCATGAGGGTGCGTTCCAGTTTCAATGACAACCCCGGCACGCTGGTAGTCAAGGAGGCGAAAGAGATGGAAAAGCTTTTTGTCACGGGAATAACCTACAATAAAGACGAATCCAAGATCTCGGTACTTGGAATTAAGGACACGCCGGGGATGGCAGCTATAATATTTTCGGCGGTAGCCCGCGAGAATGTGAATATAGACATGATAGTGCAGGATGTTTCCGAAGACGGCATCACCAATATCTCTTTCACGGTTCCGACAGGTGAAGTTAAAAAGACAGTCAGGGCGCTGGAGAGCGTGAAGGACAAGGTGGGAATTAAAAATATTTTGACCGATGATTCCATAACCAAGGTCTCGGCTGTCGGCGTTGGAATGAAAAGTCACTCGGGTGTCGCGGCTATGATGTTTGAAGCGCTGGCTGCGGCGGGCGTAAACATTGATATGATTACCACCTCGGAGATAAAAATCTCCTGCGTTATCGCTCAGAAGGATTGCGAGACGGCAGTCAGGGCGCTGCATGCTAAGTTCAATTTAGGGAAAAAATAAAGGTAAAATTCGAAGCAGGGAATCTGAAACTTGAAAGGGTTTTGTTTCGAATTTCGATATTCGAATTTCGAATTTGCCAAGTGAGGCCTTATGAAACAGGTAAAAATCTATGACACAACGCTTCGCGACGGTTCGCAGGGCGAGGGTGTTTCCTTTTCGGTAGAAGAAAAGCTCAAAGTAGCCGCCAAACTTGACGAGGTTGGCGTTCATTACATCGAAGGCGGCTGGCCCGGCTCGAACCCTAAGGATATGGAATTCTTCCGGAAGGCGAAGGAGATAAAGTTTAAGCATTCAATTCTTGTGGCCTTTGGCAGCACCAGAAGGGTTAAGAACAAACCCGAAGATGACGAGAACCTCAAGGCCTTTGTGAAATCAGGCGCGAGAATCGCCTGCATCTTCGGCAAAACATGGGACCTTCATATCACGGATGTCATTAAAACCACGCTCGAGAATAATCTGGAGATAATCTCGGATTCCATAGGCTATTTGATAAATAATGGCATTGAACCTTTTTATGACGCCGAACATTTTTTTGACGGTTACAAGGCCAATAAAGATTATGCAATAAAGACTTTGCAAGCCGCCGAGAAGGCTGGTGCTGTGTATATTATACTCTGCGATACTAACGGCGGCACGCTGCCCACGGAGATCAAAGAGATAATTAGAGAGGTCAAGAAGAACATTAATTGCAAGCTTGGCATCCACGCGCATAACGATTCTGACCTCGGCACGGCAAACACGCTGGCAGCCGTTGAAGAAGGCTGCGTAATGGTTCACGGAACCGTTAACGGCTACGGCGAGAGGTGCGGAAACGCGAACTTATGCTCAATCATCCCAAACCTTCAGATTAAGATGAAATATCAGTGTCTTGACCCGAAGAGGCTTCAGGAATTAACGCATCTGGCCATCTATATCGCTGAACTCGCGAACTTAAAGCTGCCCGACGCGGCTCCTTTTGTCGGGCATTCCGCTTTCACGCATAAAGCCGGCGTTCACGTAGACGCGATGAAAAAGAACGAACTAAGCTACGAGCACATGACTCCTGAAGCGGTAGGCAACAAGAGGCGCATACTTATCTCGGAGCTTTCAGGCGTCAGTAATGTGATCTTTAAGGGGCAGTCTCTCGGAGTAAACCTGGATAAAGATACGCCGGAGACGAAAGAAATCCTGAACAAGGTTAAGGAACTTGAGAAGCTTGGCTATAATTTTGAAGGCGCGGAAGCGAGTTTTGAGATACTCATGAAAAAAGTTTTCAAAACGCACAGGACCTTCTTCACTCTTGAGGATTTTGGCGTCACCGTTGATAACCGCGGCGGCAAGGTAGGGTCGAAGGCAACAATCAAAGTGAAGGTGAATGATAATGTGGAACATACTGCTGCTGAAGGCACCGGTCCCGTTGACGCTCTGAATAACGCGCTTCGCAAGGCGCTGGAGGTCTACTATCCCTCGCTTAAGTCGGTGCACCTTCGCGACTTCAAAGTGAGAATTGTTGACCCGCAGGCTGCCACTAAAGCGCTTACCCGCGTGGTAATCGAGTCCACTGACGGCAAGGATATCTGGAACACCATCGGCGTTTCCCAGAACATGATAGAGGCGAGCTGGCTGGCTCTTGTAGACAGCATTGAATACAAGCTGCTGAAAGACGGCGTGCAGTAGGCCGGACTGACTTCCGGAGATGTATGAAGAAAAAGTTCCTTTTGCTCCTTTCCCTTGCGCTGTTGCTTGTGTCCTGCGCGGCGGTCAAGACAGCGGTTGTAACTCTGGCTCCTGCGGTTGAGGGAGAGCAGGAACGGCCGGGAATAAACGGGCTCACCGCCTCCCAGAAAAAAGAAACCGTTAAAGTTTCTGCAAGGTATGTTCCGTTTCCTGAAATTAAGAAGGCGGCGATAAACGGTTTTAGTCCCTATGGTTCGGACACAAAACAGTTTTTTTCAGTATTTGAGATCACAGTTGTAAACGAGGGTTCAAGCGCCGTATATTTTGACCCTTACAAGTGCGTTATGCTTGACGGAAGGCCTGAGCAGCACAAGGCTATATCCGAACAGGGATTTAAAGAAATATTTAAAGCAATGGGGCCGTCGCTGCCTGAAAGGGCCGGAGAACCTCGCCCGCAGGTTGCTGAAGAGGAACGCGGCGAGTACGCTGAAATTAACAGGGCCATCGACAGGCTTTACGGCTACCAGATGCATTACCCTGACGATCATTTCAAGAAGGACGTTATTGCCAAAACGCTGCTTAAGCCCGGAAATATCGTTCCGGGAGAAGTGAAGCGGGGCTGGGCGGTCTTTGACCTTGCCAGGCTTGAGGCGCCTTACGTCAGCCTTGTAATCCCGGAACTCGGGACTCTGGAATTTAAATTCAAATTTGAACAGTCTGTAAGCATAGAAGAAACAAAACTAGAGGGCCGGTGAAGAATGGGAATTAAGGAATTAAGCACAAGGTACGAACCCAAAGAGACAGAAAAAAAATGGTACGAATATTGGGTCTCAAAGAAATACTTCCGCGCTGACGAAAATTCGTCAAAGCCGCGGTTTTCAATGGTCATTCCTCCTCCGAACGTAACCGGCGCGCTTCACGTGGGGCACGCGCTGAACAACACGCTTCAGGACGCTCTCTGCCGCTACAAGAGAATGCAGGGGTTTGAAGTCTTGTGGCTTCCCGGAACCGACCACG
>CAITPB010000201.1 GCA_903894145.1 Candidatus Firestoneibacteriota bacterium
CCGAGCTCGGGAAAAAATTCGAAGAAGCAGGCACCGCGAAGAAGAGCGACTTGAATCTGGACAATTTGAACCCCTTTGCCTGGCAGCTCTTCAAGCTCTTTAAGGCTTACCCGGTGCCGGGGGACAGGCATCTTTGCGAATTTTTCGGAAGGCTCTTCTCGGGAAAAAAGGCGTATTTCGGAAGAACCCTGGGCGTCGACGCTTACAGTTTTGAAGACACCATTAAATGGGGCGACAGGGAGTTCGCCGAACACGGAAAGATAGCTTTCTCAAGAAAACCGCTTCCGGAAAAATTCATGGAGAATTCGGGAGGCGGAGAGGTTGTTGTTGATATCATCAGGAATATCAGGCAGAATAAGGTGTCCGTATTTTCCGCGAACCTGCCCAACTCCGGACAGGTCTCCAATCTGCCTAAAGAGGCGGTCATAGAGGCTCCGGTTTCGGTGGATTCCTCAGGAATAAAACCCATAATGCAAAAGGCCCTGCCCGCGGGAGTTGCCGGAACGCTTTCGACAAGGTTTCAATGGGCCGAGACCATAGTTGAGGCGGCTATAGAGGGCAGCAGGGATAAGTTCATACAGGCGCTGGTGCTTGACG
The DNA here is from genome assembly GCA_903894145.1 of Candidatus Firestoneibacteriota bacterium. Lineage (GTDB taxonomy): Bacteria > Oederibacteriota > D2-FULL-39-29 > D2-FULL-39-29 > CAIOVX01 > CAIOVX01. The sequence goes on from CAITPB010000201.1 coordinate 598, forward strand.
GGGCCGTGAACTCAGTGGACCAGGCCGCGAGGCTGGGGAAGGAGCTGCTGGCGGCGCAGAAGCAGTATCTCCCGAGGTTCAGTAGACTATAATAAGGCAATTTGCGGAGGCGTAATGAAAAAGAATATTCTTGTCTTGCTTGCGGTATGTTTTGCGGCGGCCCTTTTCGGGCAGGAAGACCTTGAGAAGAAGGCCATGGATATTTACAGGGTTGATATGCCGAAAGACTCGGTGACCACGCTGAAATTGATGAAGCGCACCGGAAAAGTGTACGAAGTTTTTAAGGAATTCTCTGAAAAGGATGTTCCCTCTGCCAATGATACGGCGAGGGGTTATGGACTTTTTGAAATCAATGTCAATGATGATATTTATCCCAATTTTATTCCTTCAAAAAATATGCTGAAGGGGGCTATAAACTGCGCGGCCGCTCCCGGGGAGAAAAGGATAGCAGCCCTTGGGGTCTATCCGCTTGAAGATATAGCGAAAATACAGGTCGTGGCAGGTGATTTGACCGGGCCGGAAGGGAATATAATTTCCGGGCAGAGTATTTCTGTAAATGCCGTGAAGTACGATTATGACCGTGAAGGTATAAGCTGGATATGCAAGGGTAAATACGCCGTGCCTTCAAACGAGGCGGCTTGCCTTAAAGAAACGCCCCGCCTTTTCTATCTGATAATCTCCGTCCCGGAGGGCGCTGTTTTCGGCAAGTACAAAGGCGCAATTTCCGTGTCAGGCGGCAAGAAGGCTTCGGAAATGGGGCTTGAAGTCAATGTCCTGCCGGTAAAGTTCGAGACATTTTCAGACGAATACTATTTTGGTTCATTTAATTATTATGATTTCGGCTCGAAAGATGTAAATACATTAGAGAAGATGCTGCTGGAGCTGAAAGAGCGTGGAATGAATATAATGCACGGTAAAATATTCTCAGCGCTTAAGTTTACGGCTGCCGGAGTCGAAATAGATTTTACCAATATAGAGAAGAACGCGCAGTTGCTAAAGAAATACGGGCATAAGAGATGGATAATTGAAATGACCGGGCTGCCGAACTTTATCGTGGACGCGATGGGCTGTAAATACTATGACCAGCGTTTTAACAAGGCTTATAAAGACATGCTGGTTCAAATAAAAGAGAGGATGCAGAAAGGAGGCTGGCCGGAGATACAGATAATGATAGACGAACCCAGGGAAATAGACACCGACAACGCAAGACCCTGGGCAAGGACTTATTGGGATCTTGAGAATCTCTTTCCTCTTCACGCGGCGGCGGGATTGCCGGCTCTTCCTTCCTACGAAAGGGACGACGGCGGCCCGAGGTTTGAGGACAACACCAAACGCGCGCTTTACTGGCAGCAGGGTTCAAAGACGCCTATGATTATGACCCAC
>CAITPB010000202.1 GCA_903894145.1 Candidatus Firestoneibacteriota bacterium
GGAGTGCTGTTGCTCGGCGCGCCCGGGACCGGCAAGACCCTGCTTGCCAGGGCGGTTGCCGGCGAGGCCGGGGTTCCGTTCTTTACTATTTCCGGTTCGGATTTCGTTGAATTATTCGTAGGCGTGGGAGCGGCCAGGGTCAGGGATCTTTTTGACACCGGTAAAAAGAACGCTCCGTGCATTATCTTCATAGATGAACTCGACGCTGTAGGACGCCGCAGGGGAACGGGAATAGGCGGCGGGCATGACGAGCGGGAACAAACCTTAAACCAGCTCCTTGTGGAAATGGACGGGTTTGACGCAAATGCCGGCGTGATTATCATGGCTGCGACTAACAGGGCGGATGTTCTTGACTTCGCGCTGCTTAGGCCGGGCAGGTTTGACCGGCAGGTTGTGGTTGACGCTCCCGATTTGAACGGCAGGGAGCAAATACTGCAAATACATACAAAGAAAGTTCCGCTGGGTAAAAACATTGACCTTAGGACTGTTGCAAAGGGCACTCCCGGATTTACCGGGGCCGATCTGGCGAATCTGGTCAACGAATCCGCGCTGCTTGCGGCCAGAAAGGACAAAAAAGAGATAGAACAGTCTGATTTTGAAGAAGCGCGCGATAAGGTAATGATGGGAATAGCGAGAATAAGCAAGACCATCGGGGATAAGGAAAAGAAGATAACTGCGTATCACGAAGCCGGACACGCGCTTATAAATAAACTTCTTCCGGGCGCGGAGCCGCTTCATAAAGTCAGTATCATTCCTCGCGGGAGAGCCCTTGGTGTTACCTGGAGGCTTCCTATTGAAGACAGGTGGATGCGGATGAAAGGTGAATACATGAACGACATAATGATCAGTCTTGGCGGAAGGGTTGTGGAAGAAATATTTTTTGAAGATGTCTCCACCGGCGCCGCGAGCGATCTGCGTCATGTTACTGAGACCGCGCACAAGATGGTATGCGAGTTTGGTATGAGCGCGGTACTCGGGAACCGGACTTTCGGCAGGGCGGACAGAGAAGTCTTTCTTGGCGGTGAATACTTGAGGGAGAAAGATTACAGCGAGCAAACAGCGCAGTTGATAGACAGCGAGGTCAAGAAAGTTACGGATGAATGCTACAAGAAGGCTAAATCTCTTATTATGAAGAACAAGGCAAAGGTGGAGAAGCTGGCTAAGGAACTGCTGGACAAAGAAACTCTTGACGGTTCCGAGGTCGACACTCTGCTTGGTTTTAAAATCCAGGACACGGAAGTTAAGGCGCCGGAGAATAAGAAGACAAGCGAGCCGCTTGCCGCCGCTCAAATACCGGCAAAGACTTAAAACGGCCGGAAGGGAGCAACTAAATGAATAAGCTCAGGATTGAACGCGCGGTAAAAGAGATACTTCTGGCAATAGGCGAGGACCCTGAAAGGGAAGGTTTGGTTGACACGCCCAAGCGTGTTGCCAGAATGTACGAGGAGATCTTTTCCGGAATAGGAAAAGATCCCGGCAAGGAACTGCATGTTGTCTATAATGAAGAGCACGATGAAATGGTCGTGTTGAAGGATATTCCTTTTTATTCGATGTGTGAACACCATCTTCTGCCTTTTACCGGCAGGGCTCATGTCGCATACATTCCGGAGAACAACAAGATAGTAGGCCTGTCCAAACTTGCCCGCCTTGTCGACGCGGTATCAAAAAAACCACAGCTGCAGGAAAGACTTACAAGCAGCATTGCGGATATAATAATGAAATCCCTGAAACCCAAGGGGGCGCTGGTTATTGTTCAGGCGGAGCATCTCTGCATGACTATGAGAGGAATAAAAAAACCCGGATCTAAGATGATTACCTCCGCTGTCAGGGGACTTTTCAGGCGCAGCCAGGCTACCCGCGCGGAAGCGTTGGCGTTAATAAGAGAAGAATAAAAGTTTATAAGGTGACAGCAAAAGTTTATAAGGTTTATAAGGTGAGACCAACCTTATAAACCTTAAGAACCTTATAAACTTTACAAACTTTTGAGGTATTATGACCAACTA
>CAITPB010000203.1 GCA_903894145.1 Candidatus Firestoneibacteriota bacterium
AGAAGAAGGCAGCGTGAACTCCGTTCAGGATGGAAGAGATCATCACAAAAGACATATCATATTTAGGCGCCGCCAGCAGGCACAGAACGGAGAATACAGGGGCAAGGTTCACTATCTTAAATGACCGGGTATAATCCTTTTGCTTTATAAGCGGAATTACTATCAGCGAGACCGCCACAAGCGTTACCGCGTAGATGACGGGAAAGACGGCTATTGCCGAGGAATTGAGCGAAAGCCCCTTTGCGTCAGTCAGATAAATGACATACATGGTGTTCCACATTCCAAACCCGAAACCTATGAGCACCTGCACGGCGAAAATAAGGAAGAGGCTCTTTCTGGCCTGCAGTTTCGCGAGGCCTTTCCGGAATTTTTGGAACTCCTCGCCGAAATTAAGATCAAGGTCGCGCGCGGCGTTTTTCCTGCCTGCTTCGGTTTCCTTCAGGCGCTTCTGCCTCCAGGCCCAGCCGGCGCACATTGAAACGCAGGCTATGATATAAAGCAGCCTTATGCCGCGCATTTCGCCGAAAGCCGCGACTATGATTCCCGCGACCGGAAGCGCCAGCCCCGCGGCCACGTTAATAATCTGCAGGAGCGTAAAAAGGTAGGAGCGTTTTGATTTGTCGATGTCTCCGACAAAGAGGCAGTTCCAGGAGGAATTTCCCGCGTTGCAGAATTGGATCAAAACCGTGCCCGCGAGAAACCACCAGATATTTTGGGCGAAAGCGAAGAGCAGCATCGAGACGGGCCACGCGATAAGGTCAAAGGTCATCAGGGTGCGCTTGTAGCCCCATTTTTCCGAAAAATAGCCTCCCATCGTCATGCCTATTGAGCCGAGCGCGATGCCCAGCGAGGCCAGGTTTCCTATATCGCTGGAGGAAAGCCCGAGGCGCCTCATATATATCGGAGCGTAGGTTCCGAGCCAGGTCAGGGGTATCATCCACGCGGATTGCGTGAGGAGTAAATGTTTCGCGTTGCCCTTGGCGGCCGAGGCCATCTTCTTCAGGCTGTTTAGCTGGAAATCCACAAGCGAGACCGAACTTTTAACTGCGGTCTGCATTATTTGCGATATATCGGAAAGTATCATAGCGGGGCAATTTTACCATAAAAACGCGATTGGAGCACAGATTTTCGGGCTGCCCGGTTGATTTATCCCGCCCGTAATTGTATCATTGGCTATGGGCGAAGAAAAACTGCTGTTTAAAACGAATGACATATTCGAAGCGAATATTATCAAAAGCAAACTTGAAGCCGAAGGCATTCCCGTGCTTGTAAAAGGCGAAATATTGGGCAACGCCTACAAGGTGACGGTAAACGGCCTGGGTTTAATCAGAATATATGTCGGCGAAGAAAATTGCGAGACGGCAAAGCAATTGATTGATACCGGAGGCGGCAGTGAAGACAGCGATAATAAACGGTAAAGTCGTAACTCCCGAAGGGGTAAGGGAAGGCCTGGAACTGAGGATAAGCGGTGGGAAACTAATGCTCGGGAAGCCGGAAGCGACGGAATTTATCATCAGGAACGGAAGGCTGGTGGAAGAGAAGGCTTCGGGCGGCAAAGTAAAGGCAGACAAGATAATCGACGCGAAAGGAAGTTATATCCTCCCCGGGTTTTTTGACACGCACCTGCACGGCGGCGCCCTGATAGAGTCTTCCAAGGGAAGATATGAAGTCAAGACCGGGAAGTTTGTCTATTCGGAAAAGGAGTTTGAAGCAGGTTATCCCCGGATGCTTTTGGCTCACGCGCTGCACGGTACAACCTCAATGATACTTTCCATTTCTTCAAATCCGAAACCGGTTGTTGAAATGTTCATGAAGACGGCCGGCCGGCTGGTGGATAAAAAGAACCTGCCCGGAGCAAAACTTCTCGGACTGGATATGGAGGGCACATATATTAAGGACCAGGTCTACGGGGGCGCGCAGGACCCGCAGAATTTCATAGAACCCGATATCAAATATTTTGAGAAATTGAACAAGCTTTCAGGCGGCTCGATCAGAAAAGCTCTTGTCGCTCCCGAATGGGGGGAGCCTGCGGTAAAATTTATAAAGTTTCTTGTAAAGAACGGGATAAAAGCCGGGGTCGGGCACAGCGGCGCGACCTATGCGGAAATGATTAAGGCGTATGAAGCGGGAGTGACCTATGCGGTGCACTTCGGGAACGGTCCTATGAGCCAGAACTTTAAGGCCGGCGGGGTGCTTGACGCGATGTTCGAACTTTCGGATAAGATTACGATAGAACTTATCGCAGATCTAAATCATGTCCACCCTAAATGGCTCTCCGCGTTCCTTAAGGCCTTCAATTTCAACGCGGTTGGAGTGACAGACGCGATGTTTGTCTCGGCCTCGCCAAAAAAGATAAAGGAGTTTCAGTACGGGCCATTTGCCGTTGAAGTGAGGAACGGCGCGGCCTGGCTAAAGGAAAAGAAGAACACCTTATGCGGCAGCTGCGTAACCATGGATATAATCTTTGAGAATCTGCTGAATATCATAGCGAAAAATCAGCCGGGGTATATTTCCGGGAAACTCTTTGATAAGCCTGTTTCGCTTGATTCCGCGGTGTCAATGGCCAGTAGATTAGTGTCGGAAAACCCCGCGAAACTCTACGGTTTTGAAGGCAGGCTCGGTTCAATTGAAGACGGAAAAGCGGCGGATCTGGTAATAGCGGAGATAAAAGAAAAGAATGGAAAGGTGAAGGTGGGGATTAAGACGGTTGTGGTCGGAGGGGAGATACAGCGTTAAAAGTTTATAAGGTTCATAAGGTTCATAAGGTTTATAAGGTTTATAAGGTTTATAAGGTAAAACATTAAAAACAAACACAGTGCAGTAGAGCGGATTTTTGTTCCGATACTGTTCTTGAACTTACTTTATAAACCTTATAGACTTTACAAACCTTACAAACTTTTGACTTTTAGCTAATACTCCCGCATTTTCTTCCACACCTC
>CAITPB010000204.1 GCA_903894145.1 Candidatus Firestoneibacteriota bacterium
CAATTTCAACTTTGAGTTTCGCGTCTTTAATGGAAAGAGTCATTTTGGCCCATTCTTCCGCGCGGGCTATTGCCCTGGAGAACGGCGGGCAGAGAAATACAGATAAGGAGAAGAGCACAAGAAGCAACATTTTGAAGAAAGCCCTCAGAAGTCGTTTCATAGTTATTTATTGTACCCTTTCAGCATTTCATTAACAATACCAAAATTAGCTCTGCCGGAAGGCCCTACAGCCGGAGAGCTCTTTTCACTTGTCTCAAGCGGCATGCCGGTTATATACTATTGCTGACACGGAGGATTATGAAAAAACCAGTTTATCCTAATATTTGGGGGGAAGGCGCTCTTTTTGCCGAATCCGGCTACGGAGGGCAGACCGATTTCTCCTTTGAAATAATATCCCGGCTCCTGTGGGACAGGGCAGGGTTCTCAATCTTCACCGGAGGGCTGTCGGGCCTGCGCCCTGCCGCGGAATTTTGGATAGAGAGCCCCGGCTGCGGCCTTCCCTCTTACGACAGGGAAAGATCTGTTGTGGCCTGCGATTTCATAGAATTGAAATTTAAGGAAGGCGGTATTTCTTTCGCGTCCGCGGGCGCGCGCAGTATCGCGGGATTTTGCACGCGAAGCAACGCCAGGTTTATTGTCAAGAGTTCGGGCGGCGCGGTTGAGACGCTCAATGACATTCTCTTCATCAAAACAGGCGAAGGCTGCCTGGCGGTCTCGGGAGCCGGCGCGAAGAAACGCGATTTCTACCTCTTTAGCTATGACTTTGACCATAAATTCGCCGTTACCTACGGAAAGAGCAAAAATGAATGCAGGGAACAATTGGCTCAACTCCTCATGCGGGACGGCGTAATCGCCGCGATTGAGAAAAATAAATCCGCGTTCTCAAAATTTATTCCTCCCCTGATAACGGGATTAAAAGACAGCGAGCTCCGCGGCACAGCCGCCAAGGCGGCGTCAATACTTAAGGTAAACGTGCAATCGCCGTACAGTGTCATTCCTTCGCGCTGGACCACTCCCGACAGGATGCCTCACCGGGACATGTGGCTCTGGGACAGCGCTTTTCATTCCGCCGGATGGGCCTGCCTTGACAAGCAGATGGCCTATGACGCCCTAGCCGCGGTTTTCACAACTCAGCGCAAGAACGGCTATATACCGATATGCGCAAGGCACAAAGGGGTTCAGACGCAGCCTCCAATACTTACCTGGGGAGTCTGGCGGCTTTTTGAACGGACGCAAGACCTGCGCCTGTTGGTGGAAACTTACCCGCAACTCTCGAAATTTCTGGGCTTCTTTGAAAAGCGGCGCAGAGACAACAAATCCGGCCTTTTCTTCTGGGAAAAAGAAGACAACACCATCTGCAGAGCCGGTGAGTCCGGGCTGGATAATTCCCCGCTGTATGACGGAGCCGGAAAACAGCTTTCCTGCGACCTTTCAAGCTATATGGCAAACTCCTATGAACTGATGGGAAAAATGGCCCTGAGTCTGGGAAAGGAAAAGGAAGCGGGCGCGTGGCGGAAGAAATACCTCGCCGTAACACGCGGAATAAACAGCCTGCTCTGGGACTCTGAGACTGAATTCTTTTATGACAGGGAGCTGAACGGGGAACTGCTGCGCGAGAAATGCGCCACGGGCTTCTATCCCATTTTCGCCGGAGCCGTTTCGGGCGCAAGGTTTAACGCCCTGCTAAAACATCTCAACAACAAAAACGAGTTCCTGTCAAAATTCCCGGTTCCCACGGTCTCGCGCGACAACAGCTGTTACGGAAAGGATATGTGGAGAGGGCCCGCCTGGATAAATTCAAACTGGCTGATAATCGAAGGCCTGCTCAGATACGGGAAAAAACAGGCCTCCCTGGGACTGGCGAAAAAAACCCTGAAAGAGATCAGCCGCTGGTACCAAAAGACCGGGGTCTTGTGCGAATACTATGACGCCGAAGGGCTTGATGATCCGAGATTCCTGCCGAGAAAAAATTACGGCGGCAGCGGTTACCTCGGAGTGGTCCGCGACTACGGCTGGACCGCGGCAGGATTCCTCAGGCTGCTTGAACTCGTTTACGGCTAAGAAGTATTTGTTTGACTTGAAGGCCTGTTGAGATTAAAATCATTCTATGAAAAGAACGGCCGGCGCGTTAACAGCCCTTGCGGCATTAGCTTTCTTCCTGCTCACTTCCTGCCCGACCATCTTTGTCGGAGACAGCGGTGAAATTGTTTCCGCCGCTTATTCCCTGGGGGTTCCTCACCCTCCCGGTTACCCTTTATTCATAATACTGGGCAAGCTTTTTACATATATACCCGCGGGAAGTTTAGCGTTTCGGGTAAATATTCTCTCCGCGGCGCTCGGCGCCCTCGCGGTTTTCTTTTTATTTATCCTGCTAAAAAGGCTTTTCGCGTGGGCTTCGGGAGACAAAGGGTCAGCTATTCCGGCTCTCGCCTCGCTCCTTTTCGCGTTTTCCCTTACCTTCTGGCAGCAGTGCACGCAGGCCAAAGGCGGTATTTACCCTCTCAACATTGCCCTGCTGCTCGCGGTCATCCTCTCAATAATTGACGGGCTGCCCTTCTGGCTGACGGGAATACTCGCAGGCCTGGCGCTCGCCAACCACAACACGGCCGTGCCTTTGCTCTTCCTGATAGCGATCTTTGCCTGGCTTCGGAAACGCGGAGGCAATACTCTAAGCGGAATCTTCAAAGCAGGCGGCGTCGCCGTTTTGACGGCCGCGGCCTTCTATATCTTCATGATGTTTAGAGCGGGCGCGCATCCGGCGATGAACTGGGGAGACCCGGAAACATTAACGGGACTTTTCCGGCATATAGCGCGGGCTCAGTACGGGACGATTCCCGGGAACGAGAGGACTTTCACTCTGTTTCTCGGACAGTCGCTGGTTTACCTGAAGGCGCTTGCCTCGCAATTTTTGATTATCCCCGCCCTGCTTGCCGTTCCGGGAGCCGTGCTGCTTTTTAAGAGGGCAAAACATTTCTCGCTGCTCATAGCTTTGATCTTTTTCTTAACCAGCGCGGGTTTCATAATTTTTACCAACTTTTCTTTGAACGCCAACAACATTTACATGGTCAATGTATTTTACATTCCTTCCTATCTCGCGCTCATAATCTTTTTCGCCTTTTACGCCGCGGGGCTGAAAATCAGAAAGACGGTAATTGCGGGAATGGCGCTGCTCTTGGCCGGAACAATCTTCCTCAATTTCAAATATTGCGACCGCAGTAACGACTGGACCTGCTACGACAACGGCATCAACCTCCTGAAATCCGCGGATCCCGGCAGGGTGCTGGTGGTCGTCGGCGACCATATGGCCTTTACCACCGCATACCTGACAATGGTTGAAAAGAAGGGCGCGGGTTACAGGATTTATGACGACTACGGGCTCATCTTCGGCAATGACGATCCCGGACTTCAAAAGATTCCGCCGACGGAATACACCGAAAGGCTTAATTACGTAAAATCCGTAACGCTTGCGGGGATTCCTTCCTATTTCACCATGGGAAGCGGAATACACAAGTACATAGCGGAAATCAAGGGACTCGGAATAAAGGTGGTTCCCTGCGGCATCCTATATATGGTTTGCAGGGAAAACGAGAAACCCAAGCTAAAAGATATTACCGCGTTTAAACTTAGAAACAGCGAGGATCCAAAAGCGCAGAGCGACTTCTTTGTCAGATCCATCACCGCGGCGCACTACTTCTTTACCGCTCAGTATCTGGAACTCATGGGTAAAAAGGCTGAGGCAGCCGTTTATTTTGATAAAGCGGGAAAAACGGGCCGGGATGACCAGACCATGCTGGACGCGCTCGGCGTTATCCAGCAAAACTCAGGCGATGTCAAAGCCGCCATTGAGAATACCAAACGGGCCGTCGAACTCGACCCGCATGATCCCGACCTCTGGAACAATTACGGAGCCGCTCTTTCCCGGGTAGGCGACCATGCCGGAGCAGCGGACGCCTACAGGAAGGCTATCAAGATTAATCCGGCCCAGGTAACTTTTTACAATAATCTCGCGGCTGCCCTCACGAATATGGACCAGCCGGCTCAGGCCCTTGAATTTTATAATAAAGCGCTTTCAATGAACGAGAGAGCCGTCAATTACTACGGATTGGGCATGACTTATGGCAGGCTCAAGGACACGGTAAACGCGGAAAAATATCTGAAACGGGGATTGGAACTCGGCCCCTCTCAAGAACTTTGCTTCGGGCTGGGAAACCTGTACCTTTCACAGGGCAAGCTGCAGGACGCGGTCAACGCCTACAAGGCCGGGCTGAAACTTAATCCGGCGCATACCGGAATCCTCAACAATCTCGGGGTCGCCTACATAAACCTCAAGGACCTGCCTTCCGCCACCGCGACATTTGAAACGCTCACGCGGGCCCAGCCGAACAACCCGGACGCGCATAACAACCTCGGGCTCTGCTATTACAATGCGGGGATGAAAGAGAAGGCCATTGCCGAGTGGAAAGAAGTGCTGAGAATTGATCCGAACAACAAGAATGTGCGGGATGTCCTCGACAAGATAAAATAATCAAGAACAAAATGCGGATTGATTACACAGATAGAAAGATAGCGATGACAGCGATAAACCGTGAAACCGTTGCTGCAGCTCGCCGCTAAGACCTGGAATTTCGCTATACGAGGTTCAGACCGGCTTTGATGGCTTCCAGGAATATCCTTCCGTATTTTTCAAGCTTCTCTTCTCCGACGCCGGAGATTTCGCCTATCTCATCCATCATCAACGGCCTCTTTGCCGCCATTTCCATGAGCGTCGCGTCGTTAAAGATAACATCGGGAGCCACGCCCGCGGAAGCGGCAAGAGCGTCCCTCTTCATGCGAAGGAGATTGAATAATTTCTCCGGCCCGACGCGTATCGCTCTTTGCGCGGGAGCGGCTGAACGCGGCGCCGCCGGGCGCGAGCTTGTGAACACAATTTTTCTCGCGGTCCTGCTAATACCCGCCGACGTCAGCCCTTCGGCGGTTACCGAAAGCGTCCTGTAGGCGCCTTCCCTTGAAAGCTTTCCCGCTTTTATCAGCCCCTCAATCTTTCCCCGTATCCTCTGCTTGCTCGAATTCCCGAGCGAGCCGAAGACCGCAAGGCTGTCGTGCCCCCATTTGCGGACTCCTTCGGTAAGTTCCCCCGACAGCAGGCTGGAGATGTGATCGGCGCCGAACTTCTCTTCCAGCTCTAGCACGCATTCTATAATAGTCCCCGCGGTATTGCCCGTGTCATGAAGCGGAACCGCCTCGCCGAGGCAAAAATCACAAGCGCCGCAATTTCCGTCCGGATAGTCCTGTCCAAAGTATTTTGAAAGGCTTGCGTGCCTGCAGGCCGGCGTTTCGCAAAAATCCCTGAGCTTATCAAGCTTTTCACGGCTCATTTCACCGTCGTTGCCCTGGGCCATTATCCATTCCCACAAAGAAGCGTCTTCCCCGGAATAGAGCATTGTGCATTCGGAAGGCAGGCCGTCCCTTCCGGCGCGTCCCGTCTCCTGCTGGTAGTGCTCGATGGATTTTGGCATGGCGGCGTGAATTACAAAACGGATATTTGACCTGTCAATACCCATGCCAAAGGCGATGGTCGCGACAACTATATTTACTTTGCCCTTGGAGAAGGCGTTTTGATTCTCTTTCCTCACCTTATCGGGCAGGCCCGCGTGGTAGGGCAGGTTTTTATATCCCTGAAACTCCAGGCGCGAGGAAATCGCGGCGACGTCGGCCCGCCGCAGGCAGTAAATTATCCCGGCTTCCTGCGGGTGGCGCTCAATAATACCGACTATCTGCCTCATGCCGTCGGCTTTCCTGCCGGCAATCCTGTAGGTAAGGTTAGCGCGGTCTACTTTGCCGGAATAGACATGCGGAGAATCAAGCTTGAGCTGGCTGAGAACATCCTCTTTGACTTCCGGCGTTGCCGTCGCGGTAAAAGCGTGGACCGCGACGCCCGGGAATTCGTCCTTCAGAACGCCGAGGGCCCTGTATTCCTTTCTGAAATCGTGCCCCCAGTGGCTGATGCAGTGCGCTTCGTCAATCACGAAATAAGAGACCTTCACGCGGCGGAGCAGCGCGCGGAGGCTGTCGGTTAGAAGCCGCTCGGGAGAAATATAGAGGAGCTTTGCCCTGCCGGCTTCCACATTCAATTCGGCAAGCTGCTGTTCCTTTCCGGTCATTGAGGAGTTAAGGCACTCGGCTTGTATGCCGCATTCCTTCAGGCTGTCCACCTGGTCTTTCATCAGGGAAATCAGCGGGGAGATAACAACGGCCACTCCTTCTTTTATCATCGCGGGAAGCTGGAAACAGAGGGACTTACCCCCGCCTGTCGGAAGGATGGTGAGCGTGTCGTGCTCATCAAGGATGGAGTTTATCGCTTCAAGCTGGAATTCACGGAACGAGGAATAACCCCAGTACTTCTTAAGCGTATTTAGGAGGACTTCTATTTCAACCATAATTAATAATTACCGTACCTCGCCTGGGAAAATAGCGGATGTCCCCGTGGGATTTTTGGTGAAGGTTCTGTTACAGGACGAAAGGAAGAACTTCAAGCGCCGCGATAAGGATAAACACGGCTGCAAGAATTATCTCGCCTAACAGCACAATTTCACTGACCGGTTCCAGCCATTCATTCGGCACAAGTATCGGAACAGGCACCATTGCTATGGCCAGAAGCGCGAAGGCCAGGAGTGAAACTGTCTTAAGCTTAATCACTATAAGAGCGACGGCAGAGACCAGAACCTTGCCGAACGCGAGCAAACCTGTCCCCTGAAATCCCGTGAGCTGCTGAATCGCGGAAGAGACTGTCTGGCTCGTGTCTATCAGCGGAGCCAGGAAACCGAAAAATATAGCGAGCTGGCTGACGGAAAATGTGATAACCCAGAACATCAGGCCGGCCTTTAACGCGTCCGGCGAGCCGAGATTTTCTGTTATTTTGTCTATCCATACCGTTATGGACTTGGTCATGATTCCTCCTGCCTGATCAAACTTTTCCCGCCGCCGCCGACATTGCCAGCAAAATATACGGGCCAAACTCAATTAACGGAAGAACAAGCGCGGCTCCAATAAGAATTGCCGGCAGAAACGCGAACACAACCTTTTTTTCTTCAATCAACCTGTCGCCCAGCGCGTCTATGCTCAGCGCGCCAAGCAGAGCGAAAAGCGCCCCGGCCGCAAGCGTAAGGACTTTGAATCTCAGCGCCGCAAGCACGAGCGTGTTTACAAATATAAGCCAGATGTCCCGGAAACTCCTGCCCGCAGGGTCCAGCAGCTCATGTACGCTGACCCTGAAAGAAACAGGAATTTTGGCAAAACCCGGGATGATTACCATCAGGATAAGGATCTGGGTCGCCGCCAGGATTATAACCGCTGTCATGGCTGAAATGCGGAGGTTTCTTGGAGAGGAGTACTTTCTCCAGGCGTTAAGTATTATGAGAGACAGAATTCCCATGGGAAGTATTATATCACAGGCCGCCAAAAAACGCAAAAGAAACAGAAACAAAGGGGACAGAGCCTGGTTTCCGCCGCTCCGCGGATTACTGATTACTAATTAAGGACTCACTGATTAAGCATCAAACCGTCTACCGTCCTCCGC
>CAITPB010000205.1 GCA_903894145.1 Candidatus Firestoneibacteriota bacterium
GGGAAAATACGAGAGCATTATAGGTTCATATTTTCTGGACCGGGTTGTAAAATCAGTCGGACACTCGCATACTCTTCCGCGTGACACCTACGACCTCACGGTGATAAAAGGCTTCTTGCGCATGCTCTGCGAGAAGACCTCAAGAAGACTCACGAAATACGGGCAGAAAGGACGGACTGTCCATTTCTATGTCCGCTGGGAGGATTTCACAGGCTTTGGGAAACAGGTCTCTATTAATGATCCGACAAACGCGGGCGCGGAGATCTTCCGGCTGGCCGCGGGAATATTTGACTCGCTTATGCCCCTTACAAAGAAAGTCCGTCTTGTCGGGGTAAGCGTCTCTCAGCTCTCGCCGGAGAACGGGCAGGCCTTTGTGCTGGACGAATACGAGAAAGCCAGAATATTAAAGGATACTATGTACGCGATAAACGAAAAGTTCGGGGATTTTTCAGTGAAACCCGCAAGCGTGCTCGTTGCCGAGAATTTCGGCATAAAGGAAAGAGCGGGTATGATAGGGACTTATCTCTTTGATAACAAGAAGAAACTTTAAAGCTTTGCGTGATTACGCGGATTAGGAAAGAGATTGCGCAGATTAAAACTGCCAGACGAAGGCCGCAGGGAAGCTACTGCAGCAGCGTGCCGGGATCAACCGGAGTTTCGCCCGGGAGGGCTTCCACGTCAGAAAGTTTTTTGTCCATCTTCTTGGTGCTCTTCGCGACCTGTTCTATCGTCTCTCCCGCTTCCTGCAATTTCTTCTGAGTTTTATCAAGCAGGTCCCCGAATTTAGAAAACTCGTTCTTGATAACGCTAAGAAGCTGCCAGACTTCCTGCGAGCGCTTCTGAATGGTAATTGTCCGGAAACCCATCTGGAGGCTGTTTAAGAAAGCCAGTATGGTCGTCGGGCCGCAGACCGCTACCTTGAATTCCGTATGAAGGGTTTCGTACAGCCCGGGCCTTCTTAAGACCTCGGCGTAAAGCCCTTCAAAAGGCAGAAAGAGTATGCCAAAATCCGTGGTAACCGGAGGATTGAGGTATTTTTCTTTTATATCTTTCGCTTCCGCCTTAATCCTTCTTTCCAGGGCCTTCGCGGCTTCCTCAACCATTACCGCGTCTCCCCTGTCCTGCGCTTCCATGAGACGCTGATAATCTTCAACGGGAAACTTTGAGTCAATCGGCAGATAAACCGGCTCGCCGTCGCGCCCGGGATATTTTATGGCGTATTCCACATGATCGCGGCTTTCCTGACGCGGCGCAAAATCTTTGACATACTGGGTGGGAGCAAAAACCTGCTCAAGAATATTCCCAAGCTGGACTTCCCCGAGAGTTCCCCTTGATTTTACGTTTGAAAGGACTTTCTTAAGGTCTCCAACCCCCACCGCCAGCGACTGCATCTCTCCGAGCCCCCTGTGAACCTGCTCCAGGCGGTCGCTCACCTGCTTGAAGGATTCCCCTAGCCGCTTTTCCAGCGTCTCGTGAAGTTTCTCGTCGACGGTCTGGCGCATCTTTTCAAGCTTCTGGCTGTTGTCGTCCTGCAGGGATTTTATGCGCTCTTCCATCGAGCGCCTCATATTCTCAAGTTTCTCCTCGTTCAAACGCGCGAGCCCGGTCAGGGAACTGCTTATCTCCTCTCTGAGCGCCCTTGAATTTGAAGCGGATTCCTGGCGCCCCGCGGCGAGTTCCTCGCGGACTCCGGAATCCTTTTCCTTCCCCCCGCGGAATACCAGCACAACCGCCAGAACCGCAAGGTTTAAAAGCAATAATATTACCAGGAGTGTGATTGTCATAGGATTACAGTGCCCTCCGCGAGGCCAAAAAGAGCCTCTTTACTCATAATGCGTCCACATCCTTATTACTTTTACAACCCGGCCTTCTTTTAGAACCTGATATACAAGGCGATGTTGAATATTAATCCTTCTCGAAAAGGCGCCATCAAGGTCGCCGATAAGTTTTTCGTATGACGGCGGATTTTGAAACGGATTTTTTTCCAGCACTTTCAAGAGGTATTCGGCTTTAGCTTTTAATCCGCAGGACGCAAGCTTCTTTGCGTCTTTTTGCGCCTGCTTTGTATATACAAGAATCCACTTTACCAATCAAGCTTCCTTGAGCATTTTTTGGCGGGTGTTTTCAATCCCTTAATTATTGATTCCCTCATTTTAGGGATTGAAAGCAGATAAACAGTTTCCTGCATTGCCGACCAGTCCTCGCTGGATACCAGAACGGCCGTATTCCTTTTCCCGGTAATCTGAATGGGCGAGTGAGCCGCCGCGGATTGGTCAATAAGCCTGTAAAGATTTTGCCTTGCCTTGCTTACGCTGATTGTAGTCATTATAATAACCTCTGCTGAATAGTACTACATTGCGTACGACTTGTCAAGAGACGCGGCTTACGCTTCTCTTTAAACATTAGAAGGCAAAACCGGTCAGAAATACCTGTCAAGGTTCCGGTACTGGATGGCCTCGGACAGGTGGACGGTTTTAATGAAAGGGCTGGCCTCAAGGTCGGCGATGGTCCTGGCAACCTTGAGGATCTTGTCATTTGCCCTACCGGTCAGTCCGAACTTGTCAATGGCAAGTTTCAGCAGGGCGAGACATTCACTGTCCAGCTTGCAGTATTTCCTGAGCA
>CAITPB010000206.1 GCA_903894145.1 Candidatus Firestoneibacteriota bacterium
GCCCATATCAAGGGCAAATGTCCCGCCGGAAAATGCAAAGCGCTGATTAAATACAACATTAACGACAAGTGTATCGGCTGCACTCTCTGCGCGCAGAACTGCCCGGGAGATGCGATAGCCTTTAAACCCTACGAGAAACACGAGATAGACCAGACGAAATGCATCAAGTGCGATACCTGCAAGGCAGTTTGTAAATCCGACGCGGTTGACAGGGCGTAAAAACAATGGCAAACAATTTAACCATAGAGATAGACAAGAAGAAAATAAGCGTCGAAGAGGGCGCTACCATTCTTGAGGCCGCCGAGGCCGCCGGTATAAAAATACCGACGCTCTGTTATTACAAAGCCATAGGCGCAATTACTTCCTGCTTTGTCTGCGTTGTTGAGGTTGAGGGAAAGAAGCATCTCATCCCCTCCTGCACCGCGAAGATTGAACCGGATATGGTCATTACCACCAACAGCAGAAAGGTGACGGACGCCCGAAAGGCCGCTCTGGAGCTTCTGCTCTCCGACCATAACGGGGATTGCGAAGGCCCCTGCCGCCTCGGCTGCCCCGCGAACATTGAATCCCCGAAATTTATTAACGAGATCCTTCACGGTAAATTTGGCGAGGCGATAAAGACTATAAAAAAGAGCGTTGCGCTTCCGGCAGTGCTTGGGCGCATCTGTCCGGAAATCTGCGAGAAAAACTGCAGGCGCGCGAAAGTTGACGAGCCGGTGGCTATATGTCACTTGCGGCGTTTCGCGGCCGACAGAGACCTGGCAAGCAAAGTTCCCTACCACCCGGAAGTAAAAGAAAGTACCGGGAAAAAGGCGGCGGTTATCGGCTCGGGCCCTGCCGGGCTTACCTGCGCGTATTATCTGAGGCAGGAAGGAATTGAGGTCACGGTTTTTGACGGTCAGGAAAAAACGGGAGGAAACCTCAGGTACGCAATTTCAAAAGAGCGGCTTCCGGATTCCGTGCTTGACGCTGAAATAGGCGTAATATCGGATATCGGAGTTAAATTTGAACACGGGAAGAAACTTGGCAAAGAACTGCATATTGCTCAGCTTTTAAAGGAATACCAGGCGGTTTATATAGCCACCGGCGCGAAACCGGAAGACCTGGCGGCGCTTAAGGCAGAGGGGCTGGAAACCGGAAAGAGCGGAGTCGTTGCGGGAAAAGAAACGATGATGACCTCGGTCTTCGGGGTTTTCGCCGGCGGGGATTGCGTTTTAAAGACCGGCCTGGCCGTTCGCTCCGTTGCCTCAGGCAGGAGCGCGGCGAAGATAATGGCAGGTTTTCTCCTCCAGGGAACTCCCGGAAAGAACAAGAAGCTCTTTTCAGTCAGGATGGGAGCTCTCAGCGAAGCGGAACTTTCTGAGATGATGACAGGCATAAGTACCGAAAAGCGAGTATTAGGGGGCTCGGTTGACGGCAAGCAGCTAAAGGAAAATCCGGGTGAGGCGAGGAAAAACTTCACCGATGACGAGGCCTTAAAGGAGGCCGCAAGGTGCATGCGCTGTGACTGCAGGAAGCTCCGCGGCTGCCGCCTGAAGCGGATCTCGGAAGAATACGGCGCTGACCGGCTGAAGTACCAGGGGGAAAGAAGGAAGTTCGCGCAGGACGCTTCGCATCCTCTCGTTGTTTACCAGCCCGGGAAGTGCATTGCCTGCGGCATCTGCGTTAAAATTACTGAACAGCATAAGGATGAGCTCGGCCTGACTTTCATCGGGAGGGGATTTACGATTAAGATGGGCGCGCCGCTCGGAGCAAAGATGAGCGAAGCGATGAAATTGGTTGCGAAAGAGGTTGCCGTAAGATGCCCGACGGCGGCGGTGACGATTAAAGAAAAAAGTTAATAATGTTTATAAGGTTTGTAAAGTTTGTAAAGTAAAGTCGCTTGGGTGTCAAGGTATTGAGTTTTACTTTATAAACCTTATGAACCTTACAAACCTTATGAAACTCCCCGAGCTTACGCTCGGGGTTTCTGATGAGTTGTGATATTTATTATCATTCATGCCGAATTCATCCCACGGGCTCACGCCCGGGGTTTTCTTCGGCATTTGCATCATA
>CAITPB010000207.1 GCA_903894145.1 Candidatus Firestoneibacteriota bacterium
GCGCTTTTTGACGCCGCGCCGAATAATTTCAGGAATTCCATCTTCGGAGTGAAATACAGGCTTTACAGGCTCGGACTCCTGAAAAGCCCGCTCTGTTTTTCGGAGAAGGGAAGCATAGGACAGGCCAAACTGATAAATTCGCGCTATGAAGGAGTATTCACAGGCCTTGTTTCCGACAGCGGCGTAATGGTAAGAGTTCTTCCTGCGCTCAGGAAGGAACTTGGATTGAGGAGCTAAGATGTCAAAAAATATCAAAGAGATTAAGACGGAAGCCGAAATTGAAGAATTCATGACCGAACCCACGCCCGGACTGATTGAACAGTCTAAGAAAATCAAGGGAAGCGTTATGGCCCTCGGAGCAACAGGCAAGATGGGTATGGAGATGATGGAGATGCTCCTTCGCGCCGACAAAGCGGCGGGCGTAAAAAGACGGCTCTGCGTGGCTTCCGGTTTCTCCAACCCGGAGAATGAGAAAAAGTTGAACGCTCTGGGTATCGAGACTTTCAGGGGAGACTTAAGCAGCGAAGAATTCATAGACTCGCTTCCCGAAGTGGAGAATGTTTTCTTTATGGCGGGGTTCAAGTTCGGCTCTTCAGGCGATTACACGAAAGCCTATCATATGAATATCATAATGCCCTATATTTGCGGGAGAAGGTACAAGGCTTCGCAAATTGTGGCTTTTTCCTCAAGCAACTTCTATCCCCACACGCCTGTCGGCCAAGAAGGCCCTTCGGAGGAATCAAGACTGGACCCGCAGGGAATTTACGGCTGGACCCTCCTCGGCAGGGAACAGGCTTTCAGGATTAACGCGCAGAAGCACGCAACCAAATGCTGTTTTTACAGGCTGGCCTACGCGCAGCACTTCAAGTATGGAGTAGTGGTTGATATTTGCAAAGCCGTAATGGCTTCGGACGAATTCAAGATTGCTTTTCCGTATGTCAATCTCATCTCCCAGCGCGACGCCAACGATGCCGCGCTAAAATGCCTCTCGTTCTGTGAAAATCCTCCCAGGTCTGTCAATGTTTCCGGTCCGGCTGTGCCGGTCCGTGAAATAGCGGAAAGGGCGGCTAAAATAATAAATAAGCGGATAAAGATATCGGAGTCTGCGGAGAAATCCACTATGATTCTCAGCGACAGGTTCGCGGAAAAATCATTTGGGCCCTACAGGGACAGCGTGAACGATATCATTGACGCTATCGCCGCGTATATTGCCGGGGGCGGGAAGGATTGGGGGAAGCCGACGGGGTTTACAAGTGTAAACCACAAGTATTAAGCGTAGATAAAAGTTTATCTTTCAGATGCCGGATTCATCCTCACCCTTCATGGCGAAGAGGGATGTCCGCCAAAGGCGGATCCGCCTCCGGCGGAAATCCGGCATGAATAATATTAACACACCTATAAAGAGAAACTCCGGCCTTCAGGCCGCAGAGTTTCATAAAGTTTATAAGGTTTGTAACGTTTGTAACGTAAAATCAAAAGCAAATCAATTGACCGCGGGATGAAATAATACCTGTGAGAGGGGGGAAGACAATGGCAAACAGAGTTTTGATGATTATTTGCGGAGTGCTCGTTCTTGTCGGCGGAGGCATCGGACTATTTGTTATTCCGGGCATCGAGGAGAAAATATTTTCTATTGTATCTATGTTGACCGGAGCAATAATTCTTCTTTACGGCTCAAAGGTAAAGTTTAATGGCGAACCGCTAAAGTCCTACATACTCTATTTTGCTTTCGCGGCCATGCCGCTTTGCAAAGCTCTAATAACTATCTACAAAACGAGCGTAAACCATCTCCCGTTCCTGCTTGGACCTGTCATAATACACGGCGGGCTAGCCATTATGATAGTCGCAGCAGGCATCTGGAAGCTGAAAGAGAGTCAAAAAGCAGGCCGGAAATAGCCGATTATAAGCAATGGTTTATCGGTATAATCGGTATTTGTAATAGATTTCCAATGCTGTTTTTTAGTATAATTAACACAATTGATCTGCTCGGCGGGCGGCTGATTTTCCCCTGCAAGGCAGGCTTATATTTACTGGACCGAGGCCTTCTGACCCGGGACCGGTAGACCAACGGAGGCCAGCAATGGCAAAAGTCGTGTTGCAGGACATTGAGAAAAGGTTTGTGGGCAACCCCAAGCCGGCAGTGGCAAAGTTCAACCTGGAAGTGAAAGACAAGGAATTTGTGGTATTCGTAGGGCCTTCTGGGTGCGGAAAGTCCACCACCCTGAGGATGATAGCCGGGCTCGAGGAAATAACCGCGGGCAAGGTGCTCATCGACGACAAGATTGTGAATGACATGGCCCCGAAAGACCGGGATGTCGCCATGGTTTTCCAGAACTACGCGCTCTATCCCCACATGACTGTTCACGACAACATGGCTTTCGGTTTGAAGATCAGGAAATACCCGAAAGACGAGATCAAACGCAGAGTGCAGGAAGCCGCCGAAATCCTCGGCATACAGGAAATGCTTCACAGAAAACCGAAACAGCTCTCAGGCGGGCAGAGGCAGAGGGTCGCGCTAGGCAGGGCCATCGTCAGGAAACCTAAAGTATTCCTCTTCGACGAACCGCTTTCCAACCTTGACGCGAAACTCCGCGTTCAGACCAGGACCGAGATTATTAAGCTTCACAACCGCCTTCAGGCTACCATGATCTATGTTACGCACGACCAGGTTGAAGCCATGACCATGGGCGACAGGATCGTTGTTATGAAGGACGGCTTTATCCAGCAGGTAGGCGACCCGATAGATATTTATGACAACCCGGCGAACAAGTTCGTTGCAGGATTTATCGGCACGCCTCCTATGAACTTCATAAACGGAGTCATAGAGAAAACCGCCGCCGGCCTGTACTTTAAGGAAGGCTCGTTCCAGGTCAAGATTGTAGAAAAGATGGCTGAAAAAATCTCCGGCTATGCAGGCAAAGATGTTACGCTTGGAGTAAGGCCGGAGAATATCAAGGATAAGAAGAACACTTCCATTAATAATCCGGACTGGACTCTAAGCGCGATAGTCGACGTGGTTGAGCCTATCGGAGCCCAGGCGTATGTTTATCTTGCGACCGGGCAGTCTGCTTTCCAGGCGACTGTTGACGCGCACGAAACCTTCAAGCTTGCCGAGAAAGCAGACGTCGTATTTGAGATGGACAAAGTACATTTCTTTGATAAAGATACAGAAGCGACCATAGTTTAAGTCTGTTAATCCGGGCCCGCCTTGCAAGAGGCGGGCCTGATAATTAGAACGAAGGGGAAGATGTCAAAGCTAAATTATGCCATAGGCGTTGATCTCGGCGGGACAAATCTCGTCGCGGGCCTGGTTTCATCCGCGGGACGGGTTGTTTTCAACCGCAAGCTGAAGACCGAGGCAAACAAAGGGCGCAAAGTCGCTGTTGGCAATATTGAGAAAGCCATTCAACTTGTTCTTGACGGCTGCACTCCCGAGCAGAAGAAAGGCCTTAAGGGTATCGGCATCGGCGCTCCTGGCCTTGTTGACCACAGGAAAGGGATAGTCAGGAACCCTCCAAACTTGAAAGGCTGGAACGAAGTGCATCTGGCGAAAATAATGTCAGGTAAATTCAAGCTCCCTGCTTATGTCGGTAATGACGCCAATGTCTACGCGCTTGGCGAGCATACTTTCGGCGCCGGCAAGGGCGCGGATTGCATGGTCTGCATAACTCTCGGTACCGGAATGGGCGGCGGACTCATTCTGAACAACCAGCTTTATGTCGGCAGTTTTCAGACAGCCGGCGAACTGGGGCACGTGATAATTGACAGCAAAGGAAAACGGTGTAATTGCGGCAACTTCGGTTGTGTTGAGCGCTATGTAGGAAATTCCTATATCGTGGAACGCGCGCTGGAGAAGATAAAGCAGGGAAGGAAAACCACCGTCGTGAAAATTGCGGGAGGTTTGGATAAGATAACGCCCAAGGCGCTTTCAGAGGCCGCCAATTCCGGGGATAAACTGGCGCGGGAAGTCTGGAAAGAAACCGGGGCTTACGCGGGAGCCGCGCTGTCTTCAATAATCAACACTCTGGGGCCGCGCGTTGTTGTTATCGGCGGCGGGGTCTCAAGGGCCGGCAGGCTGATCCTGGATCCGATCAAAGCCGAAGTAAAAAAGAGAGTCTTTAAATACCTCGCGCAGAGGGTAAAGATAGTTCTCGGCACGCTGGGCGATGACGCGGCGGTGCTTGGCTCGGCTTCGCTTGTCTGGCATCATTTAAAGTAAAAGATTGCTCGGATTAAAAAACCGATTACGCAGATTAGAACGGGCAGTTGCAGGGATTAGACCGTCAAAAGAAACAGGAGAGCGGAATAATTAAGAGTTTTTTCTATGGAAGAGAGGTACACGTGAGAAAGACAGGGAGCTGGATCATAACAACGATCCTGCTCCTTTTTATTTTTCCGCTGAGCGCGAGGGAGGCCTCCGTTTACCTTGCCTCGCCGGCCGTAAAGACGGAGTCAACCGTTGCGGGTCCGGCCGCGGGCCAGAAAAAAGAACCGATAGACTGTTACGGAGATCATATAGAGTACGATGAGCTTAACGGCACAGTCTTCGCGAAGGGCAATGTGAAGGTGCTGTACAAGGATATAACCCTTACCTGCGACGAGCTAAAGATGTCCACCAAGAACGAAGATGTAGAAGCTAACGGGCATATCCTCCTTATTGAGAAGGACAGCAGGATAAAAGGCGAGCATATCAAATACAACCTGAAGGAAAAGCTCGGATTTGTCGATAATATTGAGTACGATAAAGCGCCCTGGTTCTTCAAAGGCAGCAGGATAGAGCGTCCGGACGAAAAAAACGCGAATATGGAGCGCAGCGTCGCGACCACCTGCAATGACCATGAGCATCCCCACTACAAACTGGTATCGGGAAGGATTCATCTGCTGGTTGACGAGAAGATAGAGTGCTGGGACACGGTGGTCTATCTCGGAGATATCCCTATATTCTATTTCCCGTATTATTACAAGGATTTTAGGAATGGGAGCAGCCCCTTAAGTCTGCGCCCCGGCTATTCCAGTTACGAAGGCGCTTTCTTGAAGATAGCCTATAATTACGAGCTTACCAATGAGCTGACGGGCAGCCTGCTGCTTGACCTGATGTCCGTCAAAGGAGTCGGTTACGGGTTCAAACAAAACTACATCTTGCCCGGCCTAAACGGCGGCGGTTCGCTTTACTCCTATTACATTGACGAAGCTGACACCGGCCATTCCCGCTGGAATGTGAATTTCGAGCATCACAGCGATATAGTCAAGGAC
Source organism: Candidatus Firestoneibacteriota bacterium (assembly GCA_903894145.1). Classification (GTDB taxonomy): domain Bacteria; phylum Oederibacteriota; class D2-FULL-39-29; order D2-FULL-39-29; family CAIOVX01; genus CAIOVX01. The sequence continues at coordinate 5,254 of CAITPB010000207.1, forward strand.
CTCAATGTCGTGGCAAGACTGGACTATTTCAGCGACCAGGCCGTTCTCAACGACCTTTATTCTTCCTACTATCCCGTTATGGCAAGTTATATCAATTCTTACGTTGCTTTCACAAAGACGGATCCTTCTTACACAGGCATACTTGCCGTGCAGCGGCAGGATAACTGGGATAATTTCGCCTATGAATACAAAATGACCATGGCCGCCCTGCCCTCGGTAAAATTCCAGTCAAATCAGCTTTCCCTGGGGTCTGCCGGACTTTATGGTTCGCTCAACGGCGAACTGACGCGCTACTTCGTGCCCTCTACGACTGTTCCCGCAACGGTGTCCACCTCCGGCGCCACGGCTGTTTCCACCGCGCTGGTTACGAATAATGATTTTTATAACACGAGGTTTACGCTGAATCCTTCACTTACTTATTCTTTTCAATATTTGCCCGGCAACACCTTGAGCACCAGCTTTGCTTTGAACGGAACCTGGCTGGAACTTCCTGATCCGGGAATAGATGACCAGGGCCTGACGGCCGGGGCTTCCGAAACAATGACGCTGCACAACACCTTTAACCAGTATGTCACCACCGACCTTACCCATTCTTTTTCCCGCAGGTTCAGGGCAACGGCCGCGGATGTTAACGGCGGCACCGATATCAATAAGTTTACGGGGAGGCTTGGTTTTGCGGCGCAGGGATTCTCACTTTCTTTTACCACCGGCTTTGATCTCCGGGAAAACATCGACCAGGCGTCGATAAATATCCTGGAACCCTCTATTCTCGGCAACGGGGTTTTAAATAACATAACCAAGGCAAGGTTTGACCCGGTAACGGCTCAGATGGGTTTGATGCTTTCCGCGTCTTCTGACGCGTCGCTTAACACGCAGTACAGGCTTTATGACGACAGGCTGCTTTTCGGAGACATCGCGCTGGGTTTTAACCGCGGCCAGCCGCTAACTTACGGGATAGGCGCGAGTTACGCGGCTCAGTTTGACTATGTCAATTATGTCTATCAGACAATTTTTGATCTTTCTGGGAGCGCCGCTTTCAACGTTAGCCGGGATCTTAGGCTTGACATGGCGCTTAAATTCGACACCGTGAACAGGAATATCAAGGAAGTGAGGAGCAAGTTCACCGTCAACCTGACGGACTGCATAGCAATTGACATTAATTATATGCAGTCTATGAGCGCCCATTCTTTCGGTTTCAACATTTATATGAGGGCTTTTACCAGGACGGAACTGGACCGGAACGCGCCGGAGGTTTTTAAATACTGATGGCAAGATATATCCTAAAAAGACTGCTGCTCTCCATTCCCATACTATTCGGCATATCCCTCATAACCTTCGCGGTTATCCATATCACGCCCGGAGGGCCAACGGTTGTTCAGTCCCAGATGAACGCGAAGATGTCTCCTGATTCCATAGCGAAATTGAAGACGCTTTACGGCCTGGATAAACCACTGCACCTTCAGTACCTGAATTGGCTTTCACGCCTGGCTAGATTTGACTTCGGGGAATCTTTCAACGACAACAGGCCTGTAACCGAGAAAATACTGGAACGCCTCCCTGCAACCCTCCAGTTGAACATACTCTCGCTGCTCTTGCTTTTCCTGATCGCGGTACCTCTCGGCGTCTATTCGGCCGCGCAGGAGAACTCGGTATTTGAACGGCTCTTCACTTCGCTGAGTTTCGTTGGATATTCTATTCCAGCCTTCTGGCTCGCGCTGCTCCTGATGCTCTTCTTCGGAGTCTGGCTGCAATGGCTTCCAATTTCCGGAATGGCGTCGGTCAATGCCGCGAACATGCCGCCCGTGCTTCAAATCTACGACAGTATACAGCACCTGCTGCTGCCGCTCTTTGTCAGCGTTTTCGGCAGCATAGCGGGCTTGTCAAGGTATATGAGGTCCGGGATGCTGGAGGTAATACGCCAGGATTACATAAGGACCGCGCGCGCGAAAGGGCTGCCGGAGCGCGACGTGCTGCTGAAGCACGCGTTAAGGAACGCGCTTCTTCCGGTAATAACCATTATAGGACTGTCTATCCCGGGTTTGATATCCGGAGGATTTATCTTTGAAACGATATTTGCCTGGCCCGGGATGGGACGGCTGGCGTATGAATCAGCCATGTCCTTTGATTATCCCGTGATAATGGGCGTGGTAACAGCAGGCGCTTTGCTTACCCTGCTCGGCAATCTTTTTGCTGATATAGCTTACGCTTTTGCAGACCCGAGGATACGGTATTAAGGATGGAGATTTGAAAGAAACGCTTAAATTCATAAAGCTGTTCTCGGCCAACAAATCGGCGCTCATAGGCGGAGTTCTTGTAATCTGCCTCGGCGTAATCGCGCTGGCTGCGCCCCTGCTTTCAGGTTACGCTCCCGACGGGCAGAACATGGCTGAAAAACTTCAGCCGCCTTCACGTCTTCATCTGCTTGGAACAGACGAGCTGGGAAGGGACGTGTTTTCGAGGATGATTTTTGGTTCAAGAATATCGCTGTCAGTCGGTTTTGCGGCGGTTTTTATTTCTACTCTGATCGGGCTGCTTGTGGGGGCGGTGTCGGGATATTTTGGCGGCTGGATAGACCAGTTCTTTATGAGATTGGTGGATATCGTGCTTTCCGTTCCGGCGCTCTTCTTTATTCTTATGCTTGTAGTCTTTCTGGGGCCGAGTATATTCAATGTGATGGTGATAATCGGCCTGACTACCTGGACTGACCTCGCGCGCCTGGTCAGGGCGGAAGTGCTGAGCCTGAAGAACAGGGAATATATTCTTGCTGCCAGAGCTTCAGGAGCGTCTCACGCCAGGATAATAATAAAGCACATCCTGCCGAACGCGATGGCTCCGGTTTTCGTTTCCGTTACCTTCGGGGTCGCCGGGGCCATTCTTATAGAATCAGGCCTGAGTTTTCTGGGACTTGGAGTGCAGCCGCCCGATCCGAGCTGGGGCAACATACTTACTTCCGGGAAAGATTACATAGAAACCGCCTGGTGGCTTACCGCTTTCCCGGGAATGGCTATTTTCGCGACGATAATATCTTATAACCTGCTCGGCGAAGGCCTGAGAAATATTTTGGACCCCAGGCTGAGCGGTTCTAAGGAGAGGGTATGACGGAAAACGCCCTGCTTTCAATAAGAGGACTTCATACGTACTTCTTCCCCGGCAAGGCTGTGGGGCGCGCGGTAGAAGGCGTTTCTTTCGATGTCGGCAGTTCCGAAAGCATCGGGCTGGTCGGGGAATCCGGCTGCGGCAAAAGTGTTACGGCTCTGTCAATCCTTCGGCTTGTCTCGAGGCCGGGAAAAATAGTTTCAGGCGAGATAATATTCGAACGCGGCGGGAAAAAGGAGGATATGCTCTTGCTTTCCGAACAGGAAATGACTAAAGTCCGGGGGGGAGAGATATCAATGATATTCCAGGAGCCTTTCACGTCCTTAAATCCTGTCTTCCGGGTGGAATATCAGGTAGGCGAGTCAGCGAAACTGCATCTTGGTATTAAGGGTGAGGCTCTTCGCGCTCTGGTGATGGAGACTCTTTCCGGCGCCGGCATCAAAGACGCGGAGAGGGTTGCCGACTCGTATCCTCATGAACTTTCCGGCGGCCTTCGCCAAAGAGTAATGATAGCAATGGCCCTGATTAGCGGGCCAAAGCTGCTGATCGCGGACGAACCGACGACTGCCCTGGACGTGACGGTGCAGGCGCAAATCCTGGACCTTTTGGCGGATATACGGCTTAAGAGAAAACTCAGCGTAATAATGGTCAGTCACGATCTTGGCATAATAAATCGCATCTGCGACCGTGTTAACATTATGTATTCCGGGCGCATTGTCGAATCTTCACCGAAGAAGGAGATTTTCAGCAACCCGCTTCATCCCTATACAGCCGGACTTTTAAAGTCTATTCCCTCGCTTTCAAAGATTGAGAAGCGCCTGCCGGCGATACCGGGTAATGTTCCTGACCCGTTTGATCCTCCGGCAGGCTGCAGGTTTCATCCGAGGTGTCAAAAAGCCATGGATATATGCAAAAAGACGGAGCCGGGAGAGACTGTGGTTGATGGTAGGATGGTAAAATGTTGGTTGTATAAGTAAAATCAAAAAAGTTTGTAAAGTTTATAAGGTTCATAAGGTTTATAAGGTTTATATGCCAGACTACGTCTGGCATAGCAGAATAACGTTCATAACGTAAACATTACGGCAAGAACGGAGTGGGATGGAACTCGTAAAAGTACAGAACATAGTCAAACATTTCCGAAAGCAAAAAGGGATGTTTGGAGCGTTTGAAACCGTGAAAGCGGTGGACGATGTTTCTTTTTCCATAAATGAAGGGGAAACCCTCGGATTAGTCGGGGAATCGGGCTGTGGAAAGAGCACGCTCGGCAGGATAATTATCAGGCTGCTTCGCGAGGATAGCGGTAAAATATTCCTGAACGGAAAAGAGCTTACGGCTTTGAACTTTAACGAGTTAAAACCCCTCCGCAGGGATATGCAGATAATCTTTCAGGATCCTTTTGCCTCCCTTAATCCCCGCATCAGAATAGGTGCCGCGGTCGCGGAAACGCTTGAGATTCTCAAAGATGAGGACGCCGTCAGGAAAGCCGCTAAAATGCTCGAAATGGTAGGGCTTCCCTCCTCCGCTTTTTCGAAATACCCGCATGAGTTTTCAGGCGGGCAGAGGCAGAGGATTTGCATCGCCAGAGCGCTTGTCTCCCGTCCCAAATTCATTCTCTGTGATGAACCTGTCTCTTCGCTTGATGTTTCGGTTCAGGCTCAGATAATTAATCTGCTCAAAGACTTGAAGGATGAGCTTGGCCTGACCTATCTTTTTATTTCCCATGACCTGCGCGTTGTCCGCAATATAAGCGACAGGGTTGCCGTGATGAAGGACGGAAAGGTTGTGGAGATCGCTGATAATGAGACTATCTATAAATATCCTGTCAATGCTTATACGAAAGAACTGATTGGCTCGGTACAGGAGACGGGAAAAGAACTGTAATCCTGTTGCCGCAGGATGCAAAAAGGGGAGCCATGAATAAAATAAAAAGAGCTGTTCTTTGGCTCCAGCTGAAAAGCCATTACAGCCACAGAAGAAAGTACTTCAACGAACTCTTCGCGAAAGAGGACCCTTATAAAGCGCTTACACGCGAATACGAGACCGTAAAGTTCGGCTGGGTAGTGGACTGTGTCAGGGACAAACTTCACTGGGAAGCGCTGGAACTCGGCTGCGCGGAAGGGGTGATGACAGCGATGCTTTCCCCTTACTGCGGAAAGATCACGGGAGTCGATATCTCAAACACAGCCATAAAGAGAGCGATCGAGAAACGCGGGTATGGCAATGTAGAATTCATAGCGGCTAATGTCGTTGAGTTTATGCCGGCAAAGAAGTTTGACCTGATAGTCGCGGTTGATATGGCTTACTATCTGGGGCAGGAGCACTCGTGGGAGCATATGGAAGCAGAACTTTCAAGATGGGTTTCGTGGCTTTCACCCGGAGGGCGCCTGATTTTGTTGAACGGATTCAACGAGGTTACGCACCCGAAAGACTGGCTCGGGCCGCATGTTATGGAAGGCTACAGGAAAATAATGGAAAAAGCGGGGCTTAAGCTGGTAAAAGAGGAAATACGGAAATATTCTAAAGACGGGTTCTCGAGGGCGAATTTGGTGAGTGTGTTAGAAAACATCAAAAGTTAATAACGTTCGTAACGTTCTTAACGTTTGTAACGTAAGACATAAACCGGAGTGGTGGATGACTAAGTTGATAGCGCATAGGCCGTTCAGTTATCTCGTAAACACCTCAGTTTACCGCAAACTCTACGCTCGCCGTATACATAAGGAGATCGCGAAAATAGAGGCCGGCGGAATATATGTAAATATTGAGACCACCAATGCCTGCAATGCCGACTGCCTGATGTGCCCGCACTCAAAGATGAAGCGCTCTCCCGGAATCATGAAAGAAGAGATTTTCCGCAGTATTGTTGACAGCGCCGCGGAAAGCGGTTTACGCATCCGTGAATTTGTTCTTTCCGGATTCGGCGAGCCCTTTGCCGACAAAAACATCCTTGACCGGATTGCCTATGTGAAGGCAAGGGGTCCTTACTATGTTAAAATATTTTCAAACGCATCGTTGCTTACTACTGAAAAAACGGAAAAACTGCTGACTTCAGGCCTTGACGAGATAGTTATCAGCTTCAACGGAATCACGAAAGAAGTTTATGAGAGCGTGATGAAGCTGCCGTTTGAAAAGTCTCTGCAGAATGTTCTCGCATTGTTGGCTGCCAGAAGCCGAAAGTGGGAGGGCGGAGGGCAGGGGACGAAAGTTAGAGGACGGAAGACTGAGGACAGAGGACAGGCAAAACAAAAACCGAAGATAGTGCTTTCATGCGTGCGTTTGGCTGATAATAAGGCGGAAGTCGCGAAGTTCAACGCCTTCTGGAAGGGAAAGGCTGACGCTGTACTAAAGCCTATTCCTGAAAACTGGTCAGGCAGCATGGAACAGGACAGTCCCTGGAAATATGACATCAAAGGGCGCTTGTGGCCCTGCCGCGGGATGTGGGACACGCTTGATTTTACCTGGGACGGAAAGACTATACTCTGCTGCCGTGATTATGACGGGAGAGTAATAATCGGAGACATAAAAAACGAAGCGGTTAAAGACATTCTCGCGCGCAAGAGGGCAATGGGAACGAGGCAGTTGGAGCATGGCGATTTTTCTGACGCGAAGATATGCAAAAGCTGCGATACGATGAATAAGAATAATATTAATTGGTTGTAAAAGTAAAAGAAAAAGTTCATAAGGTTCATAAAGTTTATAAGGTTTATAAGGTTTATTGGCTGCGCTTCGTGCGTCTTGTTCTGTAAGGTAGGATATATTTCATGCCGGACTCCGTCCGGCATAGCAGAATAAGGTTTATAAGGTAAGAGCATAAACGGAGACTAATGTATCTACTGGGGATAGACATAGGGACGACGAACTGGAAGGCAAACCTTTACAATTACAGGGGTAAAAGAGTTGCTTCGGCGTCGCTTCCCACTGCAACAAGAAAGGACAGGAAAGGGAGGCATTATTACAGCCCGGGAGAACTCTGGAGATCCGTCTGCGGGCTGACGCGTCAAATTACCGGGCAGATCAAAGACCCGTCGCAAATAAAGGCCGTCGGGTTTGCGTCGATGGCCGAGGCTGGCCTTCTCGTTGACAGCCGCGGAAAGCCGCTGACCGATATAATTCCCTGGTATGATAACCGCAGTATTTTGGAAAAGGAATTCCTCGAGAAAAAACTCGGCAGGTATGAGATTTTCAAAACGACCGGCCTGAATCTCACACACATTTACTCAGCCACAAAGATTCTCTGGCTAAGTAAGCACGAAAGGGCTGCTTTCAAAGAGGCATCTAAATGGCTCTGTGTTCCCGATTACCTTATAAGAAAGTTCACAGGCGAATACGCGACGGACTATTCCATAGCTACCCGTACGGCCGCTTTTGATATGAGGAAGAAGGTTTGGGCTCCCCGCATGCTGGAGGCGCTTGGCGTTAAGGAAAGTTTTTTCCCTAAAGCAAGCGTGAGCGGCGCCGTAGCGGGCACGGTTACCGGAAAAGCGGCTGAAGAGTCTGGTTTGGCCGCAGGCACGAAGATTTGCCTCGGCGGGCAGGATCATATCGTCGGGGCTTTTGGAGCAGGCATCTTTAATCCCGGGGAACTCCTGGATTCAATGGGTACCGCGGAAGTTCTCCTGTCGGTTGTCAGGGAAACCGGCAGGCTGAAAGAGATCTATAATTCCGGTTTCTCAATGGGTTGTTACGCGGTAGACGGTTTGTATTACATTATGGCAGGGATATATTGCTCCGGAGGGCTTACGGAGTGGTTCATGAATGAGTTTTACGGCAGCTCTCTGACAGCGGAAGAGAAGTATGCAAGGCTGGCAGAGGACCTGAAAGCGGCCGGGAAGGGGGAGAAAGGCGTCCTGGCTCTGCCCTACTGGCTGGGGAGAGGCGCGCCCCTGAAGGACGCAGGCGCCAAAGGCGCGCTGCTTGGATTGACCGCGAGGACAACAAGGGCAGATATACTGCTTGGCCTCTATGAGGGACTTTCGTTTGAGTTTCGACAGCTCGTCGAGGCCATGGAAAATTCCACCCGTATACCTGTCAAGACGATCAGCCTGATAGGAGGGGGCACAAAAAATAAATTTTGGCTGGCAAAGAAAGCTGACATTATCGGAAGAAAATTAGTGGTTCCGGGAATAAGCGAATCTGCATGCTTCGGCGCGGCCCTGCTCGCGGGGGCAGGTTCAGGCGAGATAGAAAATCCGCAAAAGATAACGGAAACCTTTAGGCATGAACACGTAATCGCAAACCTCAAAAAACACAGGGCCTACGAGGAACTTTATCGCGGCAGGTACAAAAAGATAGCGGCCCTGCTGTCCGGATTTAACAATTAGCGGCTAACGTCGCCCGGAAGAACCTCAAGAAACAGCAGAACCGCTGATATTTGTAAGAAGAAAAGAGGCTTGACAGTTCAATTCATATTTGCTATCATACATCAACGATTGGGAGTAAAGATCTGGCCGTACGGCGGGATTCACTCTGCCTCGCGGTCTTTTTTTTTAGCACCCGGTCGAATTTTAAGCACCAAAGGAGTAAAGGAAATGGCAAGAGGTAAAGTAAAATGGTTTAACGATCAGAAGGGCTATGGTTTCATCACTCCGGAAAACGGCAAGGATGTATTCGTACATTTCGCCGCAATCCAGGGCGACGGTTTCAAGTCCCTTGCTGAAGGCCA
>CAITPB010000208.1 GCA_903894145.1 Candidatus Firestoneibacteriota bacterium
AGAGACGGGGTCTTTCTGTATATCAAAACCGCCGATTAGAGCTTCGCCGGAAGTTGGTTTCAGAAGGCCGGTCATTATCTTTATTGTTGTGGTCTTGCCGGCGCCGTTTGGGCCGAGAAACCCGAAGATCTCGCCTTTTTTAACGGTTATGGAAAGATTATCCACTGCGGTGAACTTGCCGTACTTTTTGACGAGGTTTTTTAACTCTATCATCTTAATATTTTAACACCGCCATAAGGGCAATTCAAGGCTATTAGGTCCCTCGATTACGGACAAGAAACCGCTATTTTTCGAACTTGGCCTTGGCGGCGTTGTGCTGCTCCAGCGTCTCGCTGAACTCGTGCGTGCCGTCTCCTTTTGAGACAAAAAACAAGAATTTGGTCTCGGACGGACTTAACGCCGCGAGAATTGAAGGCAGCCCGGGGTTGCATATGGGGGCCGGCGGCAGTCCGTAATACTTATAGGTGTTATAACGGGATTCAACTTCAAGATCGTTTAAACTGAGCCGCGCCTTCCCTTTAACCCTGTCGCCGAGCGCGAACGCAACAGTGGCGCAGGATTCAAGCCGCATCCTTGCTTTCAGGCGGTTCATAAAGACCCCTGCTATGAGAGCCCGCTCAGACGGCTTCTCGGCTTCCTTTTCAATTATTGAGGCGAGCTTTAGCACATCATAGAACCCCGGTTTTTTCGCCTCGCATTTTTTATAAACGCTGTTCTTTTCCATCACTGACTTGAAATTGGCGTACATCATCCCGATTATTTCTTCTTCCCTCATATTCACGTTAAAAAGATAGGTCTCGGGGAAAAGATACCCCTCAAAAGTATTGCCTTCCAGTTTCTTCTTCCTGACGAGTTCGGTATCGGCGCACTTCTTAAGGAACGCGGCTTCCGAAGTAACATGCTGGGCCGCCAGCAGCCTCGCGATCTGCTTTGTGGAATAACCCTCCGGCACGGTAATCTTGTACTGCTTGACCTTGCCTGAAGCCAGCATTGAAACCAGCTTCCAGTTGTTCATTGATGGAGAGAATTCGTAATCTCCTGCTTTAAATTTCGCCTTGCGGAGCGACCTTGTCAATTTAAACGAAAAGACATCTCCGATTATACCGTCCTTCTTCAAAAGCTCCGCAACCTTTCCTGCCGGCATTCCCCGGTCAATACTAACAAGTGTCGGCGTGTTGCCGAGCCGGTGGGGGACAAGCAACACCCAGAAAATGACCGCTAAAACCGCCAGCGCTGCAATTGCCGTCTTTTTCAGGTAAGGCGGGATCCCGCCCGTTTTACTTTTTGTCATTTTCTTTCCTCTCATTCAGGTATCCCTGAAGTATGTTTGCGGCGGCAAGTTTGTCAATCACCTCATCGCGCCTTTTTCTGCTTACGTCCGCCGCAATCAGGTCTTCCTTGGCGGAGAACGTGGTAAACCGCTCGTCATAAGTTTCAACCGGAACGGTTACGGCCGCTTTAAGTTCTTCCAGCCATTTCAGCACCTGCTTTGCCTTGAAAGCAATCTCGCCTTTGTTGTTGTACGGCATTCCGACAACAATTATGCTTACCTCGTACTCCGTTACAACGGCAAGGATATCGCGGAGGGCAGTTGAACGCGGAACGGTCTTCAAAGCATGCGCCATCACGCAGCCTTCATCGGTCACGGCGAGCCCCACCCTCTTATCTCCGTAATCTACCCCGAGTATTCTCATAGTTTCCCGGAACGGAATATTGAGATGACCAGCCACAAACCGAAGATTGCTGCTATGACAAATCCCACTATACCGTACACCGGCACCTCATAAATCTTTGGTCCGGCTCCCGAATGAATTACCAGCGCCGAACCCATCACCAGCGCCCCGATAATAAGCCCGAAAGTAATGCGGTTTGACGCGCGGTCTATTTCGTTTATCAGCGGTTCAAGCCCCACATGTTCAAATTCCATCTTGAGGGTGCCTTTTTTAATAAGCCTTATGATATTGAGTATTTCAGAGGGCAATGACCGGAACAGGTTGTAAATGGCCGCAGTATGTTTTTCAAGCTCGCGGAGAAGTTTCTTGGCGCTGAGGTTGGTGCCGATGTATTTTCTCGCGTGCGGCTTGGCGCTTGACACAAAATCAAAGTCCGGGACAAGATCCCTGATAATGCGCTCCACCGTATACATCGTCTTTGCCAGCAGGGTGAATTCCTTTTCAAACCTGACTCCATAGCTTCTCGCGAGTTCCGATAGCTCCGAAAGCGCCATACCGATATCAATTTTTTCAAGCGGGAAACCCTTGTAGCGTTCCAGCAGTGCTATGGCTTCTTTCTGGAATTCGGGATTCTCCTCGTACTCGTTGACCAGTCCTACATTTGCGAGCTTTTCAGCCGAGAACTCGTCGTCAGCGAATGAAAGGAGCATAAAGGCCAGACGCTTCAACATGTACTCGTCGAGCCTCCCGGCCATCCCGAAATCCACGATACCAACGGCGCCGTTTTTCTTTATCATAATATTGCCCGGGTGAGGATCGGCGTGGAAGAAAGCAAGTTCAAATATCATGGTGTAATAGATATCAATGATGCGTTCCGCCACTCTTCTCTTTTCATCGGCCGGCGCTTTTGAGCGTATATAGGAAGAAATCTTCATCCCCTCGATGTTTTCCATGACGATAACTTTCTTGCCCGAGAAATTAAAATTTATCTTTGGTATATGGACCGAATTGTTCCCGGCAAAAGCCCTTCTAAACCTGTCCGCATTGCTCACTTCATAGGTAAAGTCCAGCTCCTTTCTTATTGCTTTGGCAAACTCGTCAACAATACCCGCCGGATTATAAACCTTAAGCTCAGGAGCGTATTTTTCTATCAGCCGGGCAAGGTAAAAGAGTATATCAATGTCCCTCTCCACTTCCTTCTCAATGTGCGGCCTCTGAACTTTAACCACCACCCGCTCTTTCGTATCCTTAAGCACCGCGGAATGCACCTGCGCGATGGAGGCAGAAGCCAGCGGCTTCTCCTCTATGCTTGAAAAAACGGAAAGCAGCGGCGCCTTATATTCGGCTTCCAGTATTTTTTTTACTTCGGCAAAGGGAAAGGGTTTTACGGAATCCTGCAATTTTGAAAGTTCTCTCGTGAATTTCAGCGGAAGGATGTCCGTGCGCAGGCTCATCAGCTGCCCGAATTTCACAAAGGCCGGCCCCAGTTCCTCGCAAGCTTTCCTGACTTCCTGCTCCACGAACCGGTGCTCGCTGTCTTTAAAAATCCTTCTCTTAATATGGAGAAGATGCCCGAGGTTAAGCTTGTGCACCAGGTAGCCGAGACTATGCCGTGCAAGAACGTTTACAATCTCGCCCAGCCGGCGGACATTGTTTCCTGTTCTGCCAATCGTAAAAATAGACATTTTCCTGAAAAACCCCCGAGAAAACTGTATGCGTTCGTTTACCGTTTACCGCGTACCGTTTACCGTTTCAAGAGTGTTTTTCGGCAATCAAAGTGCGAAGCACACAACAAACGGTCAACGGTAAACCGTAAACGGTACACGGAACTTGCTAACGTCTCTTCCCTTTTTTCTTCGCTTTCAGTTTCTTTTCTAGGGCGGCAAGATCTTCTATTGTGGCAAGATGAAGTTTTTTCAGCGCTTTCGCAAGTTCCGCTTCAGCTGATTTCGCCACTTCCGACTGCCTTTTCTTTGCCTTGGCGGCAAAATCCTTGTACATCTTCCTGGCCTTGGCCTCCGGAAGCACTCCCTTTTTCATAACTTCTTTCAATAGTTTTTGTCCCTTCTCTTCCGCAACCGCTGCCAAACCGAAACCGGCAGTCACCAGGTCCTTCAATGTTTTGTTCATAAATCCCCCTTGGCGCTACTCGCGCCTTGCGAGCACAATTCACTTATTCTTCCTTATTTAGTATAACCAATCGTCAATACAATGTCTA
>CAITPB010000209.1 GCA_903894145.1 Candidatus Firestoneibacteriota bacterium
CCGGAGCGGCCGGCTTAGGCTTAATGCTCCTGAAATAACTGCTCGCGTCAAAGAAAGCGCTGATCAGCATTCCGGCGCAGAGTACGAGGAATATGCCGCTAAGCGAAATAACGGCCCTGTACCTGAACTTTCCCGGCTTGGTTTCCCCGGTTTTCTGTTTTTCCGGCAAGGACGGGTTCAGAGAGAAAAACACTTTAAGCAGAATGACAAACAGGATAAAGAAGCCCGCAAGCGGGTACTTGCCCTTTTCAATCAGTTCAAGCATCCCGAAATATTTTGCCCGGTCTATCCTGTCGGCCTCGCGTATCTCGTTCTTCAGGGCCTCATTATTAGCGTCCTTCTCGAGTTTTTCCTTTAGAACGCTGAAATTGCTCACCTTAATGACGCGGTCCTTGTTTGCCTCGTAGAAAAGGCCAATGCCGGTCAAGGCCGCCAGAGTAAAGAACCCAAGCACTACCGCTGCGAGCACAAGCATTCTTGTTCCGCTATTTTTCTGTTTTAGATCAGCCATTTATTTTTTTCAACCTCTCCCGTTCAACCGGGCACGATTTGAAACATCTGGCGCAGGATACGCAAAGCGCCGGATCGGGCTCCCGTATCTCGTACTTTCTTCCCCTTCCCGCATTCGCGGCTTTCAGAAAGAACACAATACCGAGCCAGGCGCCCGCAAGTATGCCGCCGAGGCCAAACTTATTTTTTAATACGGCCGCTTTCTCGTAGAGAAATTGCGGGTCAGCCGCGCCGGGAGTTTTCATGTACTCCTTCGCGTCAATTGAGAGGATGTCTGTGTCAACCTTCCCTCCTTTGGCTGTTAATTCAAAGACGGACCTGACTTCTTTCGCGAGAGATACCGTCGCGTTATAGTTTGAAAGGTACTGCCCCATGAAATAGCCGAGGAAAGCCCCTGCAAGGGCGGGCAGTATGAGGAGAGCTATGTAAGCCGACAGTTTTTTCATTCTACCCTGCTGTCCTTGGGACCGGTTATGGCGTCATACGGGCAGGCTTCGTCGCAAAGCGAGCAATTTATGCACTCTGCCGGCGTGACCGTGACTTTTTTTAACGAAAACATCGCGAGGAATTTCAAAATGACCCCGTAAGGGCAGACATACCTGCAGTAGGGGCGCCCGATGAACATGCTCGCGAGGAGGAATAAAAGCCCGAGCACCACCATCGGGAATTGTCCGGACATCCTGAAGAAGTTTACAAACGGGTCAAACCTGCAGATGATAAACATTGTATCTGTCGCCGCGAATATTATCGAAACAGCAAGGTAAAGATAGGCGAAGAGGGACAACCCCCTGTCAAGCCAGCGCGGCACCTTAACCCATTTTATCAGAACAAGATCCTGCAAAGCTCCCTGAGGGCAGACCCCCGCGCAGAACGCCCTCCCGAAAAAGAGCGCGAAAATAAGGGGCAATACGAAGAAAGCCACAACCGAGAGCGGCAGGATATACCCCGGAAGCGCGAGTGCCGCCGTCACATCCTGAATGGACCCGATGGAACAGACACAACCCCTTTTGAAGAAGCCAAAATAGGCAAGAGAGGCAACGGAAAGCGCCACCATAAAGACGCGCGATCTTTTTTTGAGCGATATCCAGGCTGAAAGCGAAAGAAATACGAGCAAAACGCCCACATCCATATAAGCGTACCAGTCCGGACGGGCGGCCGGATTTACCCTCTCCGGCGCCTTATAGGCGGAATCAAACTCCGGAGGAGGAAACTTGTATTCTTCAGCAATGGCAAATCCGGTAAATATTACCGTCGCCAATACCAATATGTAAATTAATCTCTTCATTTTATCTCTGCTCGTTTGTAACGTTCATAATGTTCTTAACGTTTATAAGACGCACGAAGTGTGGCTTTAAACTTTATAAACTTTACAAACCTTATGAACCTTACAAACTTTTATATTTACGTATGCTCTCTTTTAATATACGGTGTTCCCGCAGGCACCCTTACAAACGCGTCATTCGGACAGGCCTTGGCTATTGAGCACTCATTGCAGTTCACGCACCTGTCGTGGCGCACCTGAAGATAGAGAGAGCCGTTTCCGAAAGTGTTGCAGCCCTGCACGCATTTCCCGCAGCCGATGCAGAGCTTTTCTTTAATCGTGTATTCGTAATACGGATCTTCCACGAATTTTCTCCGGAGCGCCCCTGTCGGGCAAAGCTGGTTCTCGGCCCCAGTGTCAAGCTTAACCTGCCCGGGCGCGAAGAAACCGAAACAGAGCTTGCAGTACCCGCAGATACTGTATTCGTGTACGCATTTTACCGCTGACGGCGCAAGGACGCATTCGGTCGCGCATCTGCCGCAGCGGGTGCATTTCTTCGGATCTATCTGCCAAACAAGTTCTACCTTCTTTGCCTTAAAGAGCAAAGCTCCGGCCGAAGCCCCAATCGCCAGAAGCGACGCTCCCCGAAGGAGGTTTGAGAGGAACTGTCTGCGGGTTATATCGTTCTTTTCGTTGTTGGACATAATCCTTCTTTCCACAAAAGTTTGTAAGGTTTATAATGTTCGTAAGGTTTGTAAGGTAAAAGCTCATGGTTCGGTTATTGTATTCACCTTATAAACCTTATGAACCTTACTAACTTTACAAACTTCTATATTACTTCGCCTTCCATTTCGCTTTCCCTACCTGCCCTGCCAGCGAGCAATTACTTTTATCCATACATTTCCCGCATCTGTTATACTCCC
>CAITPB010000210.1 GCA_903894145.1 Candidatus Firestoneibacteriota bacterium
AAGCATCGGCAACGGCAAGGAAGGCGCGGAATGGAATTACCTTGACCTTACTTTCGGAGATCTTTCCTACCTGCCTGCCAGCATCCCGCTTGCTAACATAATCAACGAGCATTCAGCGTATCTTTCTTATAAACATAGAAAATGGCTGAACAATGTTTTCGGCTGGTTCAGTGATTTGAATTATTTGAATGTTGTCGACACCTACCAGAAATACGGAGTCACGCTCGGTTTCTTTTTTGAGTTCTGAGGAAAACCCTTCCAATGAAAGCAGTTCCCGTTGCCACCCACTCTTGCCATAAGCCTTTTTCCGCTATACACTCCTAAGGGGGATATGTCTTCATTTGTTGTCCCCCATTAACGGGGGATAAGCGAGCATGAAAAGCCTGGAAACCATTTCAGAAATCGCTCTGACCCTCTCAAACTCCGGCAATTTCGACGGCCAAATCAGAAGCGTCCTGAAAATCCTCGGCGAGCAGACCGGCGTATCAAACGTCTATATTCTTACAGAGAATGTTTCCCGTACGTCTTCCGAAAAAGAGTTTGAATGGCGCGGCCGCGGCGTCCTGCCGGAAAGAAGCGTGCTCCAGAGCGTTCCTTTTGAAGTCCTTGCCTCGTGGAAAGAAGAGCTCCAAAAGAGCGGGAGTTTTTGTTCGGAAAATATTTCAGGCCTTCCGGACTCGCTCAAGGCCGCCCTGGAGGCCCGAGGGGCAAATTCAATTGTTGTCTTTCCTCTCGTGATAGATGACTCGGTCAGAGGTTTTATCTGTTTTGATGAAGCGAGAAAATGCAGGGAGTGGTCCCCGGAAGAACTCGGCCTGCTTAAAACCATTTCAGCGGTTATTTCAGGGAGTTTTCAGAAGAATCTTTCACAGGAAAGGCTTAGGGCATCTGAGGAGAACTTTCACGAGTTCTTCAACGCCCTCAGCGAACTTGTTCTCATTGTTGACCGGCAGGGAAGGATTATTTTTGCCAATAAGAGCGTGGAGTCCGCGCTCGGCTATTCCCTTATGGAACTGTTAAAAATGAACATAGTGGATTTGCATCCGGAGGCGGCCGGGGCCAAATATCTTAAAGTCATAGAAAGCCTTGACGGCGTCCGCTGCGAGATTTGCGGCAGCGAGTTTAAAAGAAAAGACGGCAGCCTTTTTCCCGCCGAGTGCTCTGTCTGGGCCGGGCACTGGAACGGCATGGGCTGTGTTTTCTGCCTGTCAAAAGACATAAGCGTCGAGCAGGAGAGCCTTCAGAAATTCACAAAACTGTTTGAGAACAATCCCGCCCTGATGGCCTTAAGCAGCGTGCCTGACAGGAAAATACTTGATGTGAATAAGGCCTACCTCAGCAAGCTCGGATATTCAAAAGAAGAGATAATCAGGAAGACCGGGACCGAGCTGGGCCTGCTGGTTGATGAAGATAATCACCGCCATATTGCCGATATCCTCAGGGAAAAAGGAAGGATCTCGGACCTGGAACTTGAGGTAAGATGCAAGGATGGTTCGATTCTTAACGTGCTTTTCGCGAGGGAGACTATAGAGAATAACGGCGACAAGTATTATTTGACGGTGATGGCGGATATTTCAGAGGAGATACGCCTGCGCAGAAGCCTTGAAAGCCAGAAGGAAAGGCTGAAAAATATAATCATGGGAACCAGGCTCGGAACCTGGGAATGGAACGTAAAGACAGGGGCTACGATTATTAATGAGAGATGGGCGGAAATGGCGGGATACACGATCGAGGAGCTGCAGCCCATAAGCATCAGGACGTGGCTTAAACTGGCCCATCCCGAGGACATGGAAAAATCAAATTCACTTCTGCAAAAGCATTTTAAGAGAGAAAGCGAGTATTATGAGTGCGAGACCAGGATGAAACATAAGTCAGGGCGCTGGATTTGGGTGCTGGACAAGGGGAAGGTGACGGAATGGGACAAGGAAGGCAAGCCGCTTCTGATGTTTGGGACGCATACCGATATCACGGAAAGCAAAGTAATGCAGAGGCGCATTGAGCAGCTTTCCATCAGAGACCCGCTGACAAATATATTCAACAGAAGATATATTTTTGAAAGGCTGTACACCTTGCTTGCCGAATTTCGCAGAAACCACGGCCATTTCTCGGTCTCACTGCTTGACATAGATTATTTTAAGAGAATAAACGATGAATACGGGCATATGGTCGGCGACGAGGTCCTTAAAGACTTTACCAGAATAATCAGGACCAACCTCAGGCCCTATGATCTTCTGGGCCGTTACGGAGGGGAAGAGTTTCTTGTCGTGTCTCTCAACTCGAAAAAAGAGCAGTCAAAGTTAATCATTGAGCGTATTCTTGAATCGGTAGCAAACCGGGCGTGCATCTGCAAAGACAGGGAAATATGCCTGACCTTCAGCTGCGGGTTGACCGACTGCTTCGATTTTGACAGGGAACTGATTTCGGTTGAAAGAATAATAAAGAAAGCGGATGATAGGCTTTATACAGCGAAACTTTCCGGCAGGAAGCGAATAGTTATCTATGACAAGTAAATCTCATGGAGGGTAAATGAAAATAAGGAATGTGAAGCCGCTTGACGCGGGACGGATTGCTGAAATATATAATTACTACATTGAAAACACGATAATAACATTTGAGACGGAAAAAATCACCGCGGCGGAGATGAAGAAACGCATCGCCTCCCACAGAGACGGGCTTTTCATAGTGGGCGAAGTCGAGGGGCGCATTATCGGATATGCCTACGCCGATCAATTTCAGGAACGGGCGGCGTATGAATATACCAGAGAGCTTTCAATATATCTCGACAGCGAATGGACAGGGAGGGGGTACGGGATGATTTTATATGAGGCGCTCTTTGACAGGCTCAAAAAGTCAAAGTACAAGGTGCTGGTAGGCGGCATAGCCCTCCCCAATGATGCAAGTATCAAACTTCACCGCAAATACGGGTTCAAAAAGGTGGCCAATTTTGAAAAGGTGGGATATAAGTTCGGGAAGTGGATAGATGTGGGGTATTGGGAATTGATAATTAAAAAGTTATAAAGGAAAAAGTTTATAAGGTTTGTAAGCCACAGCTACGCTGTGTCTTGTTCTGACAGGTAGGATATTATTCATGCCGGACTACGTCGGCATAGCAGAATAACGTTTGAAAGCCGCACTGCAACCTGCTAAATATGAGGCTTCTATTAAACCATGAAAATCCGCAAAGTCAAAAATATAACCGAAAGCAGGCCTACGATGGAAGGCGCGGGGGTTAAACTTCACCGCGCGTTCGGGTTTGGCGACACCAAAGCGACAGACCCATTTCTCCTGCTGGATGATTTCAGGGGCGATAAGCCTGAGGATTATATGGCAGGATTTCCCTGGCATCCGCATCGGGGAATCGAAACTATTACCTACATGCTTGAAGGAGAAGTCGAGCACGGCGACAGCATAGGTAATTCAGGGGTTATCGGAGCCGGCGACGTCCAGTGGATGACGGCAGGGAGCGGGATAATCCACCAGGAGATGCCCAGGGAGAGCAAGAGCGGCAGGATGGGCGGTTTCCAGCTGTGGGCAAACCTTCCGGCAAAAAGCAAAATGACCGCCCCGAAATACAGAGGGCTTGAGTCAAAAAACATCCCTTCGGTAAAATTTGGCGGAGGAGAGGTTAAAGTGATCTGCGGGGAATACGGCGGCGTCAAAGGACAGGTCAAAGACGTGGTAATAGAACCGGAGTATTTTGACGTAGGGTTAAGTCCTGACGGCCGGTTTGAACACCCCGTGAAAGACGGACATAACTGCCTTGCGTACATTTATAAAGGAGAAGCGGCTTTCGGCGGGAAATACGCGGGGAACAGGTCGCTGGTATATCTTGAGGAGACGGGGAAAGTTTCAGCCGCCGCCGGAAAGGAAGGCGCGAGTTTCATTTTAATTTCCGGCAAGCCGCTTAAAGAACCTGTGGCCTGGTACGGCCCGATAGTTATGAATACCGAAGAAGAACTTGAAAAAGCCTTTACCGAGTATGAGAACGGAACATTCATCAAAAAGAAATAATCGTTAAATACCTGCTGAAACTTTTTCCCTCCGTCAAGGGTCTAAATAGCGAAGAACAAAAACAGGCTTTACGGAGGCTATATGAAAAAAATATTGTTTGCTTTGCTCTGCGCCGTTCTTTTGGGCGGTTTCGCGGCCGCGGAAGGGGATAAGCCGGCTCCCGGCGCGGACCAGGGACAGGGCTCGAAACCTGCGCGTGAAGGCCGTCCCGGAAAAAGAATCGATCCCGATCAGCTGCTCGCTAAATGCCCTGAGTGCGCGGATCTTGTGACTCAAATCAAAGCAAAACTCGCAGAGATGAAGACGCTTGATGACCAAATTAAGCCTCTCATGGATGCCGCAAAGGAAAAACGCGAAGCAGAACTGGCAAAGTTGAAAGAAACTGATCCCGCGAAATATGCCGAGCTTCAGGCGAAGATGGAAGAACACAAGAAAAAAGCTGTGGAAGAAGCCGGACAGGGCGGCAAGGCTCCGGCTGAAAACGGCGGAGACCAGCAGGCTCCTCCCCAGGGGCACAGGAATCACGCGCAAGTTGGGCCGGGCGGGCCGGACGGGGAAAAGAGGATGGAAATGATGAAAAAGAATAATCCGGAGCTTTATGAATTGATGCTCAAAAAACAGGCAATTGGGAAAGAAATAAGGGAGCTGTTTGAGAAGGCGAAAGTAATTATTGATAATAAAAAGTAAAACATCAAAAGTTTGTAAGGTTTGTAAAGTTTATAAGGTTTGTAAGGTGTATAACGAAAACATGAAAAGTTTATAAAGTTTGTAAGGTTTGTAAGGTTCATAAGGTCTATAACGTCTATAACGTTTGGGCCTTTCGGGAGACCGGGAGGCTCAAGTTTTCTTGTTTCCGTCGGGTTAAAGGTGTAAAATGAGGTATAGAAATATTACATGAGGTGAAACTTATGCGCATACTGATAGTTGAAGACGAGAAAAAAATAGCCGCTTTTCTGAAGAGAGGCTTCAAAGAAGAGGGTTATGTTGTTGAAGTGGCTGAAGACGGCTTGAAAGCCCAGAGCCTCGCGGAAGCAAATGAGTATGACCTCATAATATTGGACCTGATGATACCCGGGCAGGACGGGCTAGCCGTTTGCAGAAATCTGAGAGAAAAGGGCAATGCTGTTCCCATTATTATGCTGACTGCCAAGGATCAGCTTAAGAATAAGGTTGAAGGGCTTGACGCGGGCGCTGATGATTATGTAACAAAACCGTTTGCTTTCGAAGAATTGCTCGCCCGCGTGCGGGCGGTAGTAAGGAAAGCAGGCTCAAGCAGGGCCGCATTGATAAAGGCGGATAATCTTGAGATAGATCCGGTAACCCATAAGGTAAAACGCGGCGGGGAAAATATTGACCTTACCTCCAAAGAATACGCGCTCCTTGAATACCTGGCAAGAAATAACGGCAAGGTTATCACGAGGACCATGATCTCCGAGCATGTCTGGGACATTGATTTTGACACGGGTACGAACATAATAGATGTTTACATTAATTATCTCCGCAAGAAGATAGACAGCGGCCATTCAAAAAAACTCATTCAGACTATGAGGGGCCGCGGCTACAGGTTCGGCCTGTAAAGTGTTCACTTCTATCAGGGTCCGCATCTTTCTTTTCTACATGGTGCTCTTCACCGCAGTCCTCCTGGTTTTCTCTATTGCGATCTTCGAACAGCTCAAGACGGACATGTATTCAAATATGGATGAAATGCTTATTTCGCGCGCCGAAGGCATAAAGGGTTCAATAGACGCCTACAGGGAAGCGGAAAAGCTTGAATACCAGAAAGACGGCAGGCCCTTCCTCCCAATTAATGAGCTCGACATGTCTGAGTTTGTCTCAATGGCCGTAAAATTGCTGGAAGAAGACGAGAAATATGACCCCAGGTTAGTAAAGTTTGATATTGAACTTTTTGACCGGGACGGCGCCAGCATTGCCCATTCGAACGCCCTTCCTTATCAAATAAATATACCGGTGCAGGATAAGGCCGAAGCAATACTCGGAAATATCTCTTTTCATGACTACGTCATAGAAGTTAATGACAGGAAAAAGAACGATATGCGGGTCTTCCTGCGGCCTGTTACGGAGGATGGCCGCGTTGTTTATCTGGTCCAGATTTCCACTTCGTTGAGCAACCTTTACACTTCCCTGAACCGTCTGAGAATAGCGCTCTTTGTTTTGTTGCCGTTGAGCCTTTTGGCGGCGGGGCTGATAGGAATTTTTCTCACAAGTTTTGTGCTCAGGCCAGTTGACCTGATGATAAACAGCGCGAGAGGGATGACCGGGATGGATCTTAAACAGCGCATACACGTGCCCAAAACCAACGATGAACTGCAGCACCTCGCGGAGGTGTTCAACGAACTTCTCGGGAGGCTTGATACCACTGTCGGCGCCCAGAGGCGGCTGATCCAGGATATTACGCACGAGTTAAAAACTCCGATTACGGTAATCCGCGGCCAGATAGAAGTTTCCTCGCGCCGGGAACGGAGCGGCAGTGAATACCGCAAAATTCTCAGCAGTACCCGCGATGAAATGGGACGGCTGGGCAAGATTGTTGAGAATTTGCTTATGCTGGCGCGCTTCGAAAGCATGGAGATCAAGCTTGCAAAGGAAGAAGTTGACCTCTATTTCATTGCCGCCAAGACGGTTAAGAATCTTAGAGTGCTGGCAAAAAAACTTGGCATCCGCCTATCCTTGTCGGGAGAGAGCCTGCTGGTCTGCGGGGATGAAATGTATCTTGAAAGCCTTGCGGTCAACATGATTGAGAACGCCTTGAAATATACAAAATCGGGCGGCACAGTTGAAGTAAAAACGGTAAAGAGAGGCCGGTTTGGCGTGCTTTCAGTCAAGGACAACGGCATAGGTATAGATAAGTCTGACAAAGCGCATATTTTTGACAGATTCTACCGTGCCGATAAATCAAGGTCGGCGGAAGGCTACGGACTTGGATTGAGCATTGTAAGATCTGTCGCCGAGGCTCACGGCGGAACGGTATCCGTCAAAAGCCAAGCGGGAAAAGGCTCTGAATTTGTATTCTCCATGCCGCTTAACATTAAAAATAAATAATTTTGCTCTAACTTCCCTCTAATGCTATCCTGTTATACTAAAATCGTATTAAGGGAATTCTGCTATTAACTTTCTCTTACAAAATTGCGGCAAAGGAGGCATCAAATGAAGAAACTAGTTCTTGCAGTATTCGCGGCGGCGATCCTTTTTGCGGGAGCGGCGGTCGCGGAAGATAAGAAAGTAGCAGCGCCTAAATCCGATACCACCAAGGAAGTTTCAGCCAAGAAGGGATTCAAAGGCGAGATAATCAACATAGACAAAGAAAAACTGGAAATAACAGTAAAGGGCAAGAAAGAAGAGAAGACCGTAAAAGTTGAAGCAAAATTGCTTGAAATACTCAAAGTCGGCGACAAAGTAAGCGTTTCCGGCAAAGGGAAAGTGGAAAAAATAGAAAAAGACACCAAGAAATCCGAGAAATCCGAAAAGAAAGCCGAAGCGAAGTAGTTTTAGACAGGAAGGTAATTCAAAAGCAGGGCGGCCCGAAAGGTTTGTCCTGCTTTTTTATTTTTGCGCGGCTGAGCCGGGTTGCGTTTGCCGAAAATATCCCGGCTTTTAGTCATTATTACTATTGAGGTTTTTCGTACTATTCTGATAATATGAAACACCAAGGGCAAGCGCCCGGCGATTTTCCGGACATTTGATGATTAGCCGGATAAAAAAATATTTAAGGTGAACTCATGAGCGAGAAGAATATTCCGCGTGTAAATAACAAGATAAAGCCGCAAGTTTATGATTTTGATATTGTGAATTGCGCGTTGGATGAATTGTTAAAAAGGTTTTCAACTTCTTCTTCCGGACTCTCTTCTGAAGAAGCGCTGACGCGCGCGGAAGAATACGGCTACAATGAACCCGCGAAAAAGAAAAAGAGGGCTTTTGTTCTTGAAGCTCTCTCAAAATTCCTTAACCCTCTCGTAATAGTTCTGCTTGTAATCGGATCTTTTTCTTTTTTCTTCGGCGAGAAGGCCAGCGCCCTGATAGTATTTATTCTGGTGATGATCAGCGTCGGTATAACTTTCTTCCAGGAGAGGAAATCAAATAAGGAAGCCGAAAAACTATCCGAGCTAGTCCGCACAAATGTTACCGTTTACCGCGACGGCAGCGGCATTGAATTGCCTATCAAAGAACTGGTGCCGGGAGATGTTGTGGATCTTTTCGCCGGGGACATGATACCGGCGGACCTGCGGATAATTTCCGCCAAAGACCTTTTTGTCAACCAGGCAACGCTGACAGGCGAATCAATGCCTGTGGAGAAAACAAGCGAGAATAGGAAAAAAACAGGCGCAGTCTCGGACGCGGAAAATATCGCTTTTATGGGTTCTTCCGTTGTCAGCGGTACAGCCCTCGGAGTAGTTGTAAAAACAGGTTCCTACACCCAGTTCGGCGGCCTTGCGGCAAGACTTGCGACGATGACCGTGCAGACCAGTTTTGAGAAAGGCGTGAACCATTTCGTCATTATAATGATCCGGGCCATGATAGCGCTCGTGATATCAATATTTGCCATAAACGCTATATTTAAGGGTAACCTTGTCGAGGCCTTCCTTTTTGCGATTGCCGTGGCTGTCGGACTCGCCCCGGAGATGCTGCCGCTTATTGTGACGCTTAACCTTTCGAAAGGCGCGATTGCGATGTCGCGTAAACAGGTCATCGTAAAACGCCTCAATTCAATCCAGAATTTCGGGGCCATGGATGTGCTCTGCACGGACAAGACCGGAACTCTTACTATGGACCAGATTATCCTTGAAAAGTACTGCGATGTGGTAAAGGAGCCTGACGAGGAAGTCCTAAAATTCGCGTTTCTAAACAGTTTCTACCAGACCGGCCTCAAGAACCTGCTTGATAAGGCGGTCTTGAACAAGGCGCGCGGGCTTAAAGAGGAACTTGAAAAGCAATACAGCAAAGTTGACGAGATCCCTTTCGATTTTCAGCGCAGGATAATGTCGGTTGTGGTCGGAGCCGCAGGCAAGTTTACCATAATTTCCAAAGGCGCGCCCGAAGAAATATTCAAAAGATGTTCCAGGTACGAGCTTGACGGAGACATTTTTGATCTCGAGCCGCTTATAGTCGCGGACCTGAAAGAAGAATATGACCACCTTTCAAAAGACGGGTTCAGGGTCATTGCCCTGGCCTACAAGCACATTGACTACGCGCAGAATAAATTTTCAAAGGAAGACGAAAGCGGGCTTGTTCTGAAAGGATATGTCGCGTTCCTGGACCCACCGAAGGACTCTACCAAGCCTACGCTTAACGAAATAAAAAAACTGGGCATAGAAGTAAAAGTCCTTACAGGCGACAATGAACTGGTTACGCGCAAAATCTGCGCGCAGGTCGGTCTGGATATCTTCGGTCTTGCTACCGGCGAGCAGGTTGAAACTCTCACGGACGCAGAATTGAGGGAAGTCGTAAAGGTAACGACGGTATTCGCGCGGCTTTCTCCTTTGCAGAAAGAGCGCATAGTGCGAGCGCTTCACGATAACGGGAGGATAGTCGGCTTCATGGGCGACGGCATAAATGACGCGCTTGCCCTAAAAGCCGCCGACGTAGGTATTTCCGTGAATAACGCGGCTGATATAGCGAAGGAATCGGCGGATATAATCCTTCTCCAGAAGGACCTGGGCGTGCTTGAAGACGGGGTCATCGAAGGAAGGCGGACATTCGGCAATATAGTCAAGTATATCAAGATGGGCTCCTCCTCAAATTTCGGAAATATGTTCTCAATGACAGGTTCAAGCCTGTTGCTGCCCTTCCTGCCAATGGCGCCAATCCAGGTTTTGCTGAACAACTTCCTGTACGACATGTCCCAGACAGCCATTCCCACGGACGAAGTTGATACGGATTACATTAAGAAACCCAGGAAATGGAACGTGCAATCCATACAGAGGTTCATGGTGAGGATAGGGCCCATCTCCTCCATCTTCGACTACCTGACTTTCGGGTTGATGTGGTTTGTTTTCGGCTGCAACAACGCACAGGATGCGGCCAAAGTCAGTCTTTTC
>CAITPB010000211.1 GCA_903894145.1 Candidatus Firestoneibacteriota bacterium
AAAGCAAAAGGCCTTGGAATCACAACAGATACCGTGCCCTGGGTGGTTAAAGACCCCGAAAAACTCAAGGTTATCTACGACGAAATGCTCGCCGAAAGCGGAGCGGAAACGCTGCTTTTCACCTTTGTTGCGGGAACGATAAAGAGCGGGAATAAAGTACGCTGCGTCCTGATAGAAAATAAGAGCGGCAGGCAGGCGGTCTTCGGAAAGATATTCATAGACGCGACAGGCGACGCCGATGTGGCGGCCGCCGCGGGCGCCGCTTTTTCAAAGGGAGACAAGCGCGGCATTATGCAGGCAGCGTCTCTTTGCTACAGGAGCGTCGGCACGGACAAAGAAAAGTATTATAAATTCGCAAGGAAAATAGACGCGCAAAGAAAAGCCAAAGAATGGTGGGCTTCGCTTGTGAGCAAAGGCAGGCTCGCCCGGATCAAAGACACCGAATACAGGGGGCTCGGCCCGCAGGAAGTATCCCCGGGAATGCTGGGGCATAACTTCGGGCATGTTTATTTTGCCGACGGGACAAACGCCAAAGACCTTACGCGTGTCATGATATCGGGAAGAAAACTGGCGCAAAGTTTTACTGAATACGGGCGGAAGCACATTCCCGGGATGAAGAATGCAAAGATCGCCGCGACGGGGGCGCTTCCCGGCATAAGGGAAACAAGAAGGGTTAAATGCGAGTATGAACTTACCCTCGACGATTATCTTAACGCCAGGCACTTCAAAGACGATATCGCCGTCTACGATTACACCATAGATGTCCATAACGCCACCTCAAAGAAAAAAGAAGCCGTCAAGTTTGACAAGGATTTCGATTCGATGTGGCTTAAGAAAGGGCAGACTTACGGCATCTGTTTCCGGGCGCTGCTTCCGAAAGGGCTTCCGAACCTGCTAATTGCCGGGCGCAGCATCGGCTCGGACAGGATGATGAACGGAAGCGTGCGCGTGATGCCGGCTTGTTTCGCGACCGGACAGGCGGCGGGAACAGCGGCCGCGCTTTCGGCGCGCAGTAATACCGTTCCGGGTAGGCTCGATATCAAACTCTTAAGAAAAAAGCTTGTAAGCCAGGGAGCAAGGTTAAAATAGTATGAAACGAATGGCGTCCATAAAAGAGGGCCGGCTGATACCGTCAGGCATACCTTTTTTTGACGGGCAGCTGGGCGGCGGTTACGGGAAGAACAAGCTTATCGCGGTTGCCGGCGGTACGGCTTCGGGGAAAACGCTCTTTGCCCTTCAAACTTTCCTGGCGAGAAAGTTCACGGACGGTTCCCGCGGGCTGATAATTTCTTCGGAAGAGAGCCGAGAAGAGCTAAAGGATATCGCAAGGCGGTTTTCTTTCAGGACAGGGAAGAACCTGTGCATCGAGGGAGTTTCCGGAGGGATACCCGAAATAACCGGCATGCTGAAAAAATATGCCGCCGGGAAACACGTGTGCCATTTATTCATCAACAGCCTCGCCCTGCCCGGGAACCCCGCGGAAAACGGTTCCTCTCTTTTAGGCCTTCTGGGGCTGCTTTCGCAATTACGGTGGAACACGGTGCTTGCCTGCAATACAAAGTCGGATTTTCTCGGGAAGCGGTTTCCCGACGATAGTTTGTTTGAGAGAGCGGACGGCTTCATCTTTCTTAAGAGAAATTTCAGCGAAGGAGAAGAAAGTTTCGGGGTTAAGATACTGAAACTGAGGGCGGCTGAGTTCGAAAAAGACGAAAAAACACTTGTTTTGGAAGCCAAAGGGCTTGCGGTCAGGGAAAAAGGCGCTGCAGTTGCGGAGAAACAGCAGGAAATATTCGCTGTTTCAAACGCCGACGACGCCTCCCTCGAAAACGAGTTCTCCGAAAAGTTCGCGAGGGAGAATCCCGGGAGGCGCCTGAGTTTTGTAGGCATTACCGGTCACAATAATCCCGGCGGAAAGGCATATAACGAACTGGTAGCATCCTGCGGAAAAAGGTTCAGCATGGTGCTTCAGGATCTTTTTCTTGTCAAAAGGCTTGCGCGTGAAAAAAAAATTCTGCCCTTCGGCCACCTGCTCGAGGGGTTAAGTGAATCAAATCTGACCAAAGAGTATTATCCTGAAGTTCTCGAGGCCTGCAGATATAACGGACGTCTCTATGCTTTACCCTCGCTTCTGAACGGCTCCTACTTGTTGTATAGAAAAGACCTGTTCGATAAATACGGACTGACGAAACCCGAGAGTTTTGACGATCTGGCGGTTTAAGTGAAAAGGGTGATGGAAAAGGAGTCGGGAATGCAGGATGGATTTATATATGCCGGCTCCGGAGAGGGAGCCGCTTTTCTGCTGCTTCAAAACGCGGCTGCTCAAAAAAACACGCCTGGCTACCGCAAGGCAATCTACAGTCCGGAGTCCTACAGAGAAGTGCTGGAATTCCTGGTTGATTGCAATATCCGTTATAGGATAGCGCGAAAAGCGGGTTTAGGTTGGGTAGAGAAGCTTCGAATGTTCTCGGAAGGCAAGGTTGTGTCCGGAATATTCTGGCAGTACGATTATTTCAATATTCTCAAGGATGCCAATTCCGCGCTGAAAGGAAAAATCGGAATTATGCCCTATCCAAAAAAAAGAGACGGTTCGGAATGCACCCAGCTTTTCAAGGGAATAGTGTTTACTATCCCTGCGGATACGCCAAATTACAGCGATAGTATGAGGGTGATAAAGTTCTTGACGAGCGCTTCGGTAGAATCTAGGATACGCGAGGTCTCAAAACTTGTGATGTTTTCAGCCAGGCCGGTTGTTAACCTGCGCTTGGTGAGGAAGCATAAGGAATTGGCGGAACTGGCGGCAGGCATTGAAAGATCCTGTTATCCCGGAGATTTTATATCAAATAATTACATCAAAACTGCGATAACCACTTGCATAGAAAAAGCGCACTCCGGAGACAGTATCGGTGAAATCATGGATTATTTGGGGCGGCGCCTTGGGGTAGTCAGGAGGAGCAGGACGTATGAAGGCGCCATCTTAGAGGCCGAGTCGTTCATCGGCGAAAATATCGGCGATAAACTTACAATCGGCTTAATTGCCGGGCGCGCAAAGATGGGCAGAAGCAGTTTTGCGAAAATGTTCCGCGCGCATACCGGAAAGACAGTATATGAATATATCCTGGAAAAAAGGATAGAAAAGGCAAAAGAACTTATCAGAGGCAAAGAGCGTTTCACGCTCGGAGAGATAGCTGGAAAAACCGGTTTTTACGATCTTAACCATTTTTCCAGAATGTTCAAGAAAGCTACAAAGGAGAGCCCCAGCAAATACCTGCTTGACGAATCCTGAATCTCAATGGCGTCAAAATGCTAATAGTGAGACGAATATGCTAATATGTGGTGGAAAATACTATTGAACATTGCGCGGAAATAGATGATACTAAACTTGTGTTAAGCCTGTACCGCGTAACAATACAGAATGGGGGATCGGTACAGGCTGTTTTTTTTTATTTGTGCCGCGCTTCAAAAAGAAAACGCTTGAGAAGCATTGGGTCAGGGCAGGGTAAAGGGAGGATAAGTGGCGGAAGGATTTACCGGAATAAAGGATGCGGGAGAATTCGGGGCGGCGGGCGACGGAATTGCCAATGACACTGCCGCTATCCAGCAGGCGATAGACGAGTGCAGTTTAACCGGCGGGACTGTGTTGTT
>CAITPB010000212.1 GCA_903894145.1 Candidatus Firestoneibacteriota bacterium
ACCCTCCGCGACGGCGAGCAGATGCCGGGCGTCGCTTTCTCTCCCGAGCAGAAACTTCACCTGGCGAAACTTTTGGCGAAGGTCGGCGTCCACGTTATGGATGTGGCCTTCCCGATAAGCGGGGAGTCGGATTACAAGGCGCTAAAACTCATCGCCAAGGCGCAGAGATCCGGCGAAATAAGCAAGGATGTTGAGATACTCGCGATGTGCAGGTCCAACCCGGCGGATATTGATGTAGTGGTAAAGGCGATGAAAGAGATTGGAGGGAAGCCGGACGATGTTTCAATTCTGGTGCTTTCCACCTTCTCGGACCTTCATATTAAATACAAGCTCGGACAGACGCTTTTGAAAAGGGACGGCAAGCCGCTTGATAAATGGATAGAGACGCCGCTTTCCTATTACCGCGAAGCAAACACGCGTATGGTCTGCGATGCCATCAAGTACGCGAAGTCAAAGGGAATTTCCAGGATAGAGTTTGCCTCAGAGGATTCTTCGCGCGGCAATATTGAATACGGCGTCAAATGGGCCAAGGCCTGCGTTAAGGCCGGCGGCACGAGGATGTGCTTCTCGGATACCTGCGGCGTCTTTACTCCGGAATCCGTGGATTATTATATTCCAAAGATGATTAAGGCGCTGAACGGAGTGCCGATGACGGCGCATTTCCACAATGATTTTGGAATGGCGGCCCTAAACACTGTCAGGGCTATGAGCCACGGCGCGACTTACGCCGGTGTCACCGCGAACGGCATCGGAGAGCGCGCGGGGAACACTTCCATACACCAGACTGTCCTTATATTGAAGGAACTCTACGGGGTGGAAATACCGGGCTTCCGCTACGACCTGCTGCACACTCTCCGCAAGGAGATAGAGAAGTACTCCGGAATACCCGTGCAGGCGCACGAACCGATTATCGGGGAAGGCGTTTTCGCGCACGAGTCCGGCATCCATACAGCCGGCATTCTGATTCACCCGGCCATCTACCAGTTCATCAGGGAAGAGACAGTCGGCGGCGAGCAGAGGTTTGTATTCGGCAAGCACAGCGGGGTCTCAGCCGTTGAAGATGTTATCAAGAAGAACGCGAAACGCCTCAAGGCCGCGGGGATTACCGCCACTCCGGAACTCTGCGCCAAGGTTTTGAATGCCGCGAAGGTTCTCAGAGAAAAGAAGATCCGCAGCTATGAAAAGGAAATAAACCAATACTATAAAAACTATAATGATTTGGGGATATCGGAAGAACAACTAATTGAAATGGTTTTAAAAATGAATAAATAATTACGTTTTTAACGTTCTTAACGTTCATAACGTTTGTAACGTAAACCGATACGGCTTGTTTTATCTTTACGTTAAGAACCTTATAAACTTTATAAACTTTACGAACGAAACGGTTCTCTTGTAATGTTGATAAGGTTGAGCCACGGTTCGTTTTAGTTTTACGTTATGAACGTTATCAACCTTATAAACGTTATAAACTATCCTATAGGTTGTGTTTTCTTACTTGTTTTAGGAGGAAAATATGTTCAAGCTAGCCACTTTCGGAGACGAGATTTCACAGGATTTAACCGAACTCGTCAAAACATGCAAAAAGGAAAAAATAGCCGCGGTGGAAGTCCGCAGCACATGGAACAAAGCGCCGCACCAGCTGACGAAGGAAGATATCAAGACCATCAAGTCTGCCTTCAGAGACAACGGCATTAAGTGCTGCTCCATCGCCGCCCCGTTCTTTAAGTGTGATATTGATAATGCTAAAGAAATAAAGGAACACTTTGAGATACTTGACAAGTGTTCCGAGCTGGCCCACGCGCTCGGGACAAAGATTGTGCGCGGTTTCACCTTCTGGAGAAAGGGCGATTTTGACGTCTATTACGGAAGGATACTCGACAATTTCGGGCCTGTCGTAAAGAAAGCCAAGGCCAACGCCATTATCCTCGGCGTTGAGAATGAAGCCGCGTGTTTTGTAGGCACCGGCCGCCAGCTCGGAAGGTTCATGAAGGACATTAACTCTCCCGTGATCCGGGCTACCTGGGATCCCGCGAACGAGAGGCACGACTTGACCTACGGCGAGTGCCCGTTCCCGACCGGTTTTAATTTTGTGAAAGAGTACATGATTCACTTCCATATGAAAGACGCGGTAAAGATGGGCGCAGAAGGCAAGCCGGAGTCGGTGCCGGTCGGAGAAGGCGACATTAATTATTGGGGTCAGTTCAAGGCGCTCAAGGATATGGGTTACAACGGCTATGTCTCGCTCGAGACTCACTGGCGGATGAAGACGGCTAAGATGTCCGAAGATGTGGTCAACAGGCCCGGAGGGCAGGCGTACACTTCGGGCGCTAAGGAATCAAGCGTTTACTGCCTGAATAACATTAAAAAAATATTGAAGAGCCTGTAGGTGAGCGCAAAAAGAGATATTCTTTTGTTTCTATTCCTTGCGGCGTCGCTTTCCCTGCACGCGCGTCCTTTTGTGACGGACGATGCGGAAATAGCAAAAGAGGGGAAAAATCAGATTTCCGTCGGCTACTCCTCGGTCAATCCGCAGGGTGTTTATGACGGGAGCGGCAGCTACATTGCCTTCCCGGCCGGCGATTCAAGGCAGGAACAAAGCGTGCTGATGAGTTTCAGGTACGGAGCCGCCTTTGGCAGCGAGGTTGAAGTCAAGCTGCCCTATTTTACGGGACATTATGTAAGCGCCTCTAAAGCGCTGGATCTTACGGCGGCGGGGTTGGGGGATATCTGGCTCGTCGGCAGCAATCAGAGCGTGGAAAATTCGTCAGCTTCAGACAAGGCTGCGCTTAAGGTGGGCGTGAAATTCCCGAACGGAAAGAGCCTGTTCTCTTCCGGCGCTCCGCAGCTGCCCACCGGGACCGGCACCTGGGATTTTATGGCAGGCGCGGCTACAAAAGAGAAGAGAGCTCCGTTTATCCTCTACGGAAATTTCTACTACGTTTACCGCCTGGGAGCGTCCTCGGATACTTTCGCGGGGCTCCCGATAAGTTCGTATAATGCTGCGGAGCGAACGATTAATGTCGGGCCGAGCTCCCAGATCAGGTACAATATCGCGGTCGAGTACCCCATAAACACCGCGCTTTCATTTGTAATGGAATATAACGGAATAACGCAGTACGAGGCAAAGGCGACGTACGCGGGAAGCGGTCTGGACGCTGTTCCGGCGCTCTCTGCCAATGACACTGAATACTATTTCGCCAGAAGCATTGTAGGCAGGGCTTCTGTCGGAGCAAGCATAACGCCGACAGATAAAGTATCCATCACGGGGGGCGCGAGCCTTCCGGTCGCGAGCAGCACATAT
>CAITPB010000213.1 GCA_903894145.1 Candidatus Firestoneibacteriota bacterium
CAGATTGCGCAGATTAAGAAATTGGTCTGTTTGAAGTTCTTGTCATATTGGGAGGGAAATCATGAACGAAGTCATCAAGGCAATAACGGAAAGAAGAAGCCACAGGGTGTACCTTTCGGAGCAGTTGAAAGAGGAGCATCTGTCCGCTATACTTAAGGCGGGCGCTTTTGCCCCCTCGGGGATGAACGCCCAGCCCTGGAGATTCACGGTTGTGCAAAATAAAGAACTTCTCGGCAAGGTGAACGCTGCCTGCAAGAAGGTAATGCTGGCTTCCGGGATTGAACGGCTTATTGCTTCCGCGAAGAATCCGGATTCCAGCGCGTTCTACGCCGCGCCCGCTCTCATTATTGTTTCGGCAGATAAGAGCGCGGTTACTCCTGTCGAGGACTGCGCCATCGCTCTCGGCTATATGTTTGTTGCCGCGGAATCTCTCGGTATCGGTTCCTGCTGGATAAACGCGGTTAAGGGCGCGCTTGAAGCTCCGGACGGCAAGGCGTTGAAGAGTGAATTACAAATCCCCGAATCGTTTAAGGTTTACTGCTCGGGCGCTTTTGGATACAAATCGGCAAAACCCTCGGCGGCTCCGAGAAAAGAGGGCATAGTCTCAATTCTAAAGTAAGAATGATTACGCAGATTAAAGAATTGGATCGGTCTAAAAGATTTAATCCTTTTAATCTCTTTTCGTAATCTGCGTAATCCCTTCACCAAAGGAGGAAATATGTTTTGTAAAAAATGCGGCGCGGAAGTGCACGAGGAAGCGGTTGTTTGCGTGAAATGCGGCTGTTCGACCTGCCAGGATTCGCAGGCCGGGGCAGGGAAGGCTCTCGGGAAGGACTGGCTTACCGCTGTCCTGCTTTCCGCTTTCCTTGGAACCTTCGGAGCCGACAGGTTCTATATGGGGTATACTCCGCTTGGAATAGTGAAATTGCTGACGCTTGGCGGCTGCGGCATCTGGTATCTGATTGACCTGATTATGATACTTACGAACAGCCTGAAAGACGCAGATGGCAACCCGCTCGTTAAAAAGTAAAGTCCCGGCGTTCCTGCTTGACTGCGTTTCTCTCGCTACTCCGGCGGGACGCCTTGCGGCTTTCGGAACAGGGATTGCGGTTGTTGTTTTCCTTGTTCCGAAGGCCGGTTCTTTTCCCGACCTTTGCCTCTTCGACAGGTTCTTTGGCTATTGTCCCGCCTGCGGAACAACCCGCGCTCTTTCCTGTTTCTTTAGGGGGCAGTTTCCCGCCGCGCTTAGCTTCAACAGAAATGTGCTTGTCACCGGCCCTCTTATTATCTTTATTTTCCTTAAAGACCTGCTTAGCCTGCTGAAACGGAAATAGCCAAACTCACCTCTTCGTATGACTGGTATCATACGCCCGCATCGTGCTCTCAGCTATAATTCAACAACTAGTTCATTTTGCTCTAAAGGAGAAGGGAATGCCGATATTTGAATATGTCTGCAAAGCTTGCGGGAAAAAGTTTGAAGAGCTAAAATCGCGCGGCAGCGAAAGCAAGGAAAAGTGCCCGGGCTGCGGCTCTGCGAAAACAGAGA
>CAITPB010000214.1 GCA_903894145.1 Candidatus Firestoneibacteriota bacterium
CATAGGAATTCATATTCCCAGGCTCTGCTTCCACCCCAAACTTTCCACGGCCGGAGCCTGCAGGGTCTGCGTGGTTGAAATTGACGGCCAGAAGAACTTTCCCGTGTCCTGCGCCACCGCGGCGGCGGAAGGAATGAATGTAAAGACGAACACGCCGGCAATTAGGGAAGCAAGAAGGGATATCGTGGAGCTTATACTGGATAATCATCCCAGGGACTGTCAGATCTGCGAAAAGAATGAAGACTGCGATCTTCAGGAGCTGGCGAACCTTTTCGGAATTAGAGACCTGAGGTTTGACGGCGAACGGAAGAGGTACTCGACGGACTTCTCGTCTCCCGCGATCATGCGCGACCCGGAAAAATGCATACTTTGCGGAAAATGCGTGCGCGTCTGTTCGGAAATACAGGGTGTAAACGCGCTCTCCTACTCGCACAGGGGTTTTAAAAGCACGGTTGTTCCGGCGTACAATATGGATATAAAAGACAGTGTCTGCATAGCCTGCGGGCAATGCACGCTTTTTTGTCCTACCGGGGCGCTTATGGAAAGGGATTACACCGAAGAAGTATTTAAGAATCTCGCTGACCCTGAGAAATTCTGCGCGGTGCAGATAGCTCCTGCCGTAAGGGTTGCAGTAGGGGAAGGGTTCGGTTATGCCCCCGGAACAGACCTTACATATGAGATAGTGACAGCCCTGAGAATGCTTGGATTTAAAGCTGTTTTTGATACGCAGTTCTCGGCAGACCTTACTATCATAGAAGAAGGACATGAACTGATAGACAGGATAAAGAACAAAGGGAAGCTTCCTATGTTTACTTCCTGCTCTCCGGGATGGATAAAATATTGCGAGCATTTTCATCCCGAGTTCCTGGCGAACCTCTCTACCTGCAAATCCCCGCAGCAGATGATGGGGGCGCTTATCAAAACCTATTATTCCGATAAATCAGGAGTGCCGGCTTCCAAAATGTATTCGGTCTCGGTTATGCCCTGCACGGCCAAGAAATTTGAGTGCAGCAGGGATGAGATGGATTCCAGCGGTTTCAGGGATGTAGATGTCGTGTTAACTACACGGGAATTGATACGGATGA
This sequence comes from Candidatus Firestoneibacteriota bacterium, assembly GCA_903894145.1. Taxonomy (GTDB): domain Bacteria; phylum Oederibacteriota; class D2-FULL-39-29; order D2-FULL-39-29; family CAIOVX01; genus CAIOVX01. The sequence continues at coordinate 1,086 of CAITPB010000214.1, forward strand.
TAAAACAGGCCGGGATAAAATTCAACGAGTTGAAGAAAGGTCAGTTTGACGACCCGCTCGGGGAATCCACCGGAGCCGCGCCGATATTCGGGGTTACAGGAGGCGTTATGGAAGCGGCGCTTCGCACGGCTTACGAGGTTATTACAAAGAAGCAGCTCCCTGCCATAGAGCTTAAGGCAGTCAGGGGCCTGGACGGAATAAGGGAGGCCAGTGTGGACGTTGACGGACTTCAAGTCAACGTGGCCGTGGTTTTCTCCCTCAGTAACGTGCATAAATTGCTGACGGAGATAAAAGAGGGTAAGCGGCATTACCATTTCATAGAGGTGATGACCTGTCCCGGCGGCTGTATTGGCGGCGGCGGCCAGCCCTATCCGCAGGGGATAACCGATCCTCTGGACCACACGCTCTATAATATGAGGGGCGAGGGCTTATATTCCATCGACGAGAAGAAGGCGCTCAGGAAATCCCACGAGAACCCGCTTATCGCTAAGATTTACAAAGAGTTCCTTAAGGAACCTCTCGGACATATGTCTCACAAACTGCTGCATACTCATTACCATGCGAGATGTCCTGAAGGGATCCCGACGGAAGTCAGAGAAAAAAACGTAAACGTCTGAAACATTAAGTCTTCAAGGAGGAAACATGGCAGTCAAGTGCCTTGAGATAAAGGGCAGAGAAGTCAGGGAAAAATTCAAGGAAATAGAGAGTTTCATAAATACGGAACATAAACTAAATGATAACCAGGGCATGCTGATGGGCGTACTCCACAAAACCCAGGAAGTTTTCGGCTATCTTCCGCCGGAAGCGATGGATATGGTTTCCGATAGGCTCGGTATCCCTACAGCTCATATCTATGGGATGGCCTCTTTCTATAATTATTTCACGCTAAAGCCAAGGGCAAAGTACCAGATATTTATGTGCAAAGGAACGGCCTGCTATGTCGCGGGCGGCGGCAGAGTGCTGGAAAAACTCCAGGAAACCCTTGGCATCGGACTCGGCGACATGACGCCCGACCATATGTTTGGCCTAAATATAACGCGCTGCCTCGGCTGCTGCGGGCTCTCTCCTGTAATGCAGATAAACGACGATATCTATGTGCGCATGGGGCCGGAAAAGGTTAACGCCATACTGGACAAGTACAGAAAGAAAGAGACAAAAAAGAAAAAAGCTTCCAGATAATCAGCCGTGGGATCCGATTGATGTAATTTCCGGCGTTCGTTGCCGGTGTAAATGTCCCTGTAAAGCAAAGAGTTGGAAAGCC
>CAITPB010000215.1 GCA_903894145.1 Candidatus Firestoneibacteriota bacterium
GCCCCTATAATAACAACCGGAGTTTCAATAGTGGATGTTCTCGGCGTGGGTGCGGGCACTAGCACTTTTGCTATGAATACAGTCATTTCTACAAATGTAAGCGCGTTCAGAATCGGCGCCAGGACGCTTGCAACGGCAAATTCCACAAACACCCCTTTTATGATTACAACCTCCACAACACCGGATACCGACAGGTTCGGCATTGTGGACACAACGAGCCCTTCAAGTTCCACGAACCTTTTCAAATCATACGTGAAGGCCGGGGGCACGGTAATAACTGCCGGCGCTATAACATATACCTGCCCGGCTTCAATTGTGTGGAACAGAATGTCAATAACTAAGAGGTCGCCGACCGTATATACGGCCTCCGTAACCGCGGATAACGGCACAGGATCAACAGTCATAACAACCATACAGGCCGGCTGGAGCGCGGTCAATTGGAACTGGACTTCCTTCTATGGCTTCATTACGGTTCACCAGCAATATGAATGGATCTACCTCGCCAAGCAGTATGATTACGACGCCAGCACCACCGGAACTGCCGTAGCCTCCGCGTACGCGCTATACCATTTTACCGGCAGGATTTACTCCGGTATAAACGGAATTGACGGCGTCTCTGTCACGCTGACTAACAACACTGACCAGTCTACAATGAGTTATACCTCGCAGGTGGGAGGGACTTATGAGTTTTGGATACCTTCCTATGCGGGCGGTTCCTACACGGTCTCTTTCTCTAAGACGGGAAACAGCTTTTTCCCAGCTTCAATCCAGGCAAACGTGACTTCTGATGTGGCAGTCAATTCCGCAGCCGCGGTCCCTCTGGGATCAGCGCAGGCCGCGATCTCAACAAAGATATTCACTCCGGCAGGGTCGGATGGAAGGTTCAATTCGGTTTCGTTCGCGGTGATCAACCCTGGCAGCGCGGAAGTCAAACTGAGGGTTTTTGATTCCGGTGGCAGGTTTTATCGCGAGATAAAAAGCGCCGGTACAAGCACTTCCTGGGACGGGACCGATGGTTCCGGAACCCTCGCCAGGGGCGGCATTTATCTTTACCAGCTCAGCGTCGGAGGGGCCACGGTAAAATCGGGAACGGTGACTCTCGTAAAATGAAAAAAATTATTTTCCTCGTCATACTTGCTTCTTTTTTGTTCTGCTCCCGGGCGGGCGCCTATTATAAACAGGTTTTTACTGTAACAAACAATTCCGGCTATCCGCTTTCCCAGTATCAGACGGCGGTTACAATAACTCCGTCGCTCACCTCGTTTTGGGCAAATGTAAGCAGTGACGGCAGCGATATCAGATTTCGCGACCAAAATGCCAATGATTTGCCGTGCTACATTGATGCGTGGAACTACGCGGGCCAACTGGCGGTTATCTATGTGAAATTAATCTCTTTGGGCGGGGGCGCCTCCGCGGAACTTGATATGTTCTATGGCTCCTCCGGTTATCCTAACTTACTAGGCGGCAGCAGGACTTTTGACTTTTACGACGATTTCAGCAGCGCCACCCTGAACAACAACCTCTGGTCGGCGGCAGCGCCTTCAAACTGGAAGTTGTCCGGAACAGGGACGCTCACCTGCACCAGCACCTCCAGAGTTACAAGCGTTCCGGTTTTTAGCACGACCGCATCCTATGGGTTTGTATTTGAAACCAAGGTAAGGTCAATAACCCTTCCCGCGAACGGCATGACGCTGATGGGCTGTCATCTGTCCACTATCAACACCATAACTTATCTTCATAACCCCACAACGGATTACCGTAAAATTGACGGCGCCGGCTATGTGTCTATGGGCACCGCCGCCCCCACCAACGTTGATCTGCTTGCCGGCATTATCTGTAGAAAGGACGGGACCTACAAGCTTTACACGCAAAATTATGCCACCGGGAGCCCTTACATTACCTATGACAGCGGAGCCGCGGTTAAGAACGTAAGCAACATGCCGATAATGATAGGGCAAAAAGCTGATGACACAAATATCGGCCAGTCCTGCTCCGTTGTCTGGGACTGGATAAGAGTCAGGAAAACCGTTTCCACCGACGCCGAACCTTCGCTGGCTTCCGGCGCGCTTTCGCAGATAATGAGCGCTTCGGGACAGATTGCCTCCTACAGCACGGGAATAGAAGGAGTCCAGATAAGCGTTAGCAAGGCGTCCAGTTCGTACACTTACTCGACACAGAGCGGGGTTGGCGGAAACTACAGGCCTTTCTTTGACTCTGCAGGCGTTTTTACGATAAATTTCAGCAAGGCAGGATATTATTTTCTCCCCGCGAGCCTTACGGTGAATTTTGATAACACCGCCGATGTTGTCCTGCCCGCGGTTCAGGCCTTTCCCGTCATAGCGGAAGCTCTTAAGCAATCCGGCAATGTCTTTACGCCTCTATCAACAGACGCGAGATATAACAACATAAAGTTTACGATTACCGATAACGCTGCAGGCGAACTGCTGGAACTAAAGGTCTTTAATTCTTCCGGGGGCTACATTCGGGATGTGACCACCGGTTCTACGACGGAGATATCGTGGGACGGACGGGATAACCTCGGGAATTTGCTGCCGGGCGGGATTTACCTCTTCAAACTGACTGCCGGCGCCGTTTTGAAGAAGAAAGGAATTGTAACGCTCATTAAGTAGGTATTATTTTCTTGCCTTGTAGAGCATTCCCGCCCCAAAGAGCAGAAAAATAATATTTCCAAACCACGCTGACATAAAAGGATTCAGCAGGTTATTTGAGCCCAGGGACTGCCCGATAAAGAGCAGGTTGTTGTAGATAAGCGCGAATACCAGACTCACAACGAAGCTGAAAATAATTCCGCTGTATTTCCCCGCTCCCAGCCCGAAAGGAATTCCGATAAGAGCAAGTATGACGTTGGCGAAAGCGAGAGAGATCTTGAACTGGTAGTTCATTTCTTCCTGTTTGAACTTTCCGCCTGATTTTTTGAGGTTGTCTATGTACGTCTTCATTTCAGAGAGCGTGAATTCTTCAAAAAGCTTCTTGCTCTTAACCAGGTCTTCCGGCCGCTCGCGGAGGGAAATGGATAAAGTTGAGGCTTTTTTCAGAGTTTCTTCCTGCCGCGGCCCTGAAAAATCCCTTATTAGACAGTCATAAAACTGCCACTCTTTGCCGTTCCAGCGGCCGAGCGGCGAATCAATGCGACGAAATACCTCGCCGTTTGCTTTCCGGTACAACAGGAACACATTCTCAAGGACTCCCTTGTCGGAGTCGAAGTGCCGGGCATAGGCGGTTATGCCTTCTCCTGAACTGAAAGCCACGTCATCGGCGCTGGATACCTTATCGTCAAATCCGGTCTTGAGTATCTTGTTGTGTTTGAGGAGTTTCGATTTGTAGTACAAGTCCGCCGCGAAGGATTCATGCACTATTATTACCGAAGCGCTGATAAGCAGCGAGGCTAATAGTATGGGAGCCGCAATCCTGGCGAGGTTCATGCCGCTGGTCTTCATCGCGGTTATCTCATTGTTCTTTGTCATGCTGTTTAGGGTGAAAAGTACGCCGAGCAGGGTCGCGATCGGCGATATCTTGAGCGCCGTGAGGGCAGCCCTGTAGGCGAAATAGTTGAAGATTGAGAGGACCGAAGCGTGGTAAAGCAGCATCTCATGTATGGCTTCAAAGAATTCATTGGCCAGCATTATGATCGTAATGGCCGCTATTGAGGCGGCAAAGGCCTTGAAGAATTCCCTGGCTATGTAAAGGTAGATTGTCCTTGGCTCTCTCATGCTCACCTATTGTCTTAATCTGCGCAATCTCTTTTCGTAATAAGAGTAATCAATTAGAACTTAATTTTTTCCCTCATTGCCAGCAGAAGCAAAACGGCTCCTACCGTCCCTATGACAATATTCGGAAGCCACATGCCCATAATCGGGGACAGGGTTCCTTTCTGCGCCAGCGCGTCGCCTGTTATCAGGAAGTAGTAGTACACCACTATCAGCGCCAGGCTCATTATTATACTCCAGGACATTCCCTTAAGCCTTACAGAAATGCCCAGGGCTATTCCGGTCAAGGTTAGAGCCAGACAGGCGAAAGGTATGGAAATTTTCTTGTGGTATTCAATCTGCGGGGTTACGTCTTTTATGTCGTTCTCTTTGAAGTTGTTTATTGCTTCGGAGAGTTCCGAGAAGGTCATTTCGCGGAAGCCCTTGGCGTTTGAAGCTCCGGCAAGAGCGCTGTTAATGTCCAAATCTATGTCATAGGAATCAAAATTTATTAAGTTATAACCGGAAAGCCCCGGCCCCAGCGCCTGGTGGATACTGCCTCTTTTGAGTTTAAGTATCAGCCTTTTCTCATCCTTGTCGGAAGCGAGCAGGCCTTCCGGAGCGGTAATTGTATAGACCGGAGAGTTGTTCTTTTCCAGCACATAGACCAGGATATTGTGGAGGGCTCCTGTTTTTTCGTCTTTTTTGTCGACATAGAATATGAAGCCGTTAAAATCATTGATAAATACTTTTTCCTGGACCGCCACATTTGCCCTTTTCTCAACAATGTTAAAATAAAGCTTCTTGAATGCCAGGTTGCTTCGCGGCAGGAGGGTGCCATTAAACAAAACCAAGAGGAGAGAGATGCAGAGCCCGAAAACTATGACCGGCATTGCTATGCTGTTTACATGCACTCCGTTTGTCTTCATTGCCGTGATTTCGTTGTCGGAATTGAACCTTGAAAACGCGAAAAGCACGGCAAAAAGGAGACCCATGGGGACCGTGATAGCGATATAGGCGGGCAGCACATAGGCGAAAAGCTGAACAGCAGGGAGGAACCCGACTCCGTAACGGACAATCAGCTCTGAAAGCTCCCTTGTTTTGTCTATCAGGAAGATTAGCGTGAAGACCAGGAACCCGAGAAGGAGAGGGGCTGTTATCTCCTTCACTATGTACCTGTTGATAATCTTCATTTTGAAATTATACCCCAAAAGCCGTTCAAAAGCCATAATTAAGAGCCCGGAGGCGCCGAACGCGGTCATTGAAAACGCAGGGGTAATTTGCTAAAATCACTTACTGCACGCGTTGACAGGAGGGGTCCTTGAACAGGTTTACAACACCGGCCGTGCTGTTTCTGACCTGGCTGTCAGCGTGCCTTACCTTTCCGGCGTTAGCCGGTAGTCCTTCATTTATTGATATTTCTCCTGATGAACTTGCTTTTTTGCCCTCCATGCTGCCTTTTTCCGGAAATGACCGCGAAGACGGCTTGAAGCTGTCAGGGTACGGCAACGAGCAGGGGATTTCTCCTCTTATCTCGGATTTCCCGGTGCTTGAAGATATTTCATGGTCGCTCGAAGATCATTCCGGCACGGAGATGAGCGGCGCGTTTCTCTCCAACATGTTTCTGGCGTACAGGGGAATGCTGAACGGAGAACTCACAAACAATTACAATGTTGATTTAGACAGGCTCGACAGCGGCGCCAGGTTGTACAGGAATATCGCGGGAAAGGTGACCTTGCCAAAAGAGGAGCCTGACAGCAATATTGATATTTCTATGCGGGATCAGCTGCCGGAGGGGATTGGAAAGATAGGTTTTGACCTGCCGCTGGAATCCAAACTTGAAATATCGGGAAGAAAAGGGGTTACGATAAATTACGGGAATGTAATAAGGACTAACCCTCCGGCCGGACAGGAGAATATCCCGGGAGCGGCGGCCGGTATAACCAATGGTTTTACGCTTACCCAGGATCTTCAGGTAAGGCTCACAGGGACCATCGGCAAGCGCGTGATGGTTAATGTGGATTATGACGACACAAAGATTCAGCAGAGGGACATTTCTCTTGTCTATAAGGGGCAGGGCGAGGAGTTCATCCAGAAGGCCGAGTTCGGAGACGTAACGTTATCGCTGCCGAACACGGAATTCACGGGATACAATAAGAACATCTTCGGCGGCGAAGTGGAGATGAAACTCGGGCCGCTCAATCTTAAGGCCATCGGCGCGCAGTCAAAAGGAACCACGGATGTGGATAAGTTCACGGGCGGGTTTACTCCGGTAAAACTGGATATCCCGGATACGGCGTTTATCCGCTACAAGTACTATCAAATATTGTCAGGCACCACGCTGGTCACCAATATAGACCCGGGTTCGGTTCAGCTCTGGATGGATGATCAAAACGGAACTAACAATAATTATCCTCCGGGCTGGCCCGCGGACAGGGGCGCCGAGCCGACGCTTTACACCCAGCATAGTTCCAACAGCACCTTCTCGCTTGATTACCTGCATCCCGGAATTGATTACGTCGTGGATTATGTGAACGGAATAATAACGGTTAACAAGAACATGCAGCCAAATTACGTTCTTGCGGTTGCGTATTCGGTCGGCGGCGTGAAAACAGGTTACGACCTGAGCGGCCAGTTTGATTTCACGGAATCAGGATCTCCGCCGCACCTGGCAAACTCCATTCAGCCTTTGCAGGCGGATACCAAGTATTACGACCAGCAGGTAATGAATTATTACAGCCTAGGCAACAAAAAAATACTTCTCCCCCAGTACGACGCGGAATTTATCTTCAAAATATATGACAATAACAACGCGGAACAGCCGCTTTCAAATTATGGCTACGCCATTGATGTTGACAACGGCCTGCTGCGCGTGCAGTCCAGAACCTCGACTCCGGACCGGCCATTTGCTTTTGTGACGCCGCCTGACGCTTATCCTACGTTTGCAAACCCGACAACGCTCTCCAGGTACAGGATTCACATTGAATACAAATATAAAATTAATTCCTACCAGCTGAAGCACATGAACATTATTAAAGGAAGCGAAGTTGTCACCGTCGGCGGGGTGAGGTTCTCCAGAGATTCGCAGTACAGCATTGACTACGACAGCGGATTCATTTCTTTCTTCAACCTGGACGATATCACCAACAAGGAAGTTGTTGTTACTTATGAGTATTCTCCGTTCGGCGGTTCCGGCCAGAGCAACCTGTTCGGCGCAAGGGCGGAGCTCAATCTTACATCCTTCTCGCTGGGTTCGACCTATCTGTTTTCCGGAAGCCAGTCGCCGCTTGAAGTCCCGAGTATCGGGGCCACGCCGACCAGCCTTAATGTCTTTGATATAGATTCAAAAATGACCCTGACCCAGGATATGATACGCGCGGCTCTGGGGAATTCCTGGATTCTGCCGTCCGATATAAGTTTTTCCGGGGAGATAGCCCAAAGTTTCTTTAATCCGGACACTTTTTCGGCGAAGAACGGCGAGAAAGGTGTCGCCATGATAGACAGCATGGAGGGGACCGATAACGTTTCCGGTTTCCCCACGCTCTTTACTTCCTGGTTCCCCTCCAGCGTGCCGTTTGACGACGCGGCGCTGAAAAACAGTTTTACCAATCCGGCCCAGAACAACAGAGCAAGGTTTCTCCTTTCAAATTTCAACGGCAACGGGCATGATGAATCTGCCGGAGGCTCAAAGCAGCTCCTGAAGCTGGATTATGATTTCAGTTCCGGTTTATGGGGCGGCATAAGGTATCCGGTTTCTCAATCCGGGGCGGATTACACCAATTACCGCTATATTGAGGTCTGGATGCTCGCCGACTGGACTCAGGCGGTCTCGTTTAACGTGGATCTGGGCGTGATTTCGGAAGACAGCAATGGCAATGGCTCCCTCGACACCGAGGACCTTAACCATACGGGAGTGCTTGATAACGGCGAGGATATAGGGATTCCAATAAGATACGGTTCCGGAATTATGAATGAAGGCGCTTCAAACAACATCCTTGATACTGAAGATATGGACGCCAACGGGTCTCTTGACACAAATGAATCATATTATTATTACAACTTTGACCTGAATAACGCGAACGCGAATCAATGGGTGGCAAATACGGTTACCAATTCTACAGGAACGTGGAAACTCCTGAAAATTCCTATTGGCTTTGATGACCCGGCCACGGGCAAGGTAAACAGTCCTTCCCGGACACTGATAAAACATGTCCGCCTCTGGCTGAAGAACAAATCCGGAGCGGGCCCCTCCGGTAATGTTGTATTCGAGTCAATGCAGCTTACAGGCAACAAATGGCAGCTAAAAAATATGACAAATGCCGCAATCTTCAATGTTAAAGCCATAAGCAAGGATATTGATTCTTCGTACATACCGCTGACTAATAATTTCTACACGGTCAACACAGCCGCGGATATTACCAAAGAGCAATCCCTCACGCTTGCCTATACGGGTTCAACAACATTTTCAAACTATGCCGTGAAGTTCTATTCCCAGCCGGTCAGTTTTATGGATTATGCCACGCTCAGGTTTGATGTCTATAAAAGAAACACCTTCCCCGGGGATGTTGTATTTGTGAGGCTGGGAAGCGACGAGACAAATTATTTTCAGTACAATTTTCAGCTTGATTCCGCCGGGCAGGGCTGGCAGGCGCTTTCGACGGCCCTCTCCAGACCGGATGCCAGAAGCGGGACTTTCTATTTAAACAATGTTAAGCAGATAAGCATCGGAATTTACAGCCCCACCGGCGGGGGAGGCGGAGAGGTCTGGATAAACAATCTCAGGACCGCGGATTCTATCTCCACACAGGGCGTCGCGCAGAGGCTCGGCGGCAGCGTGAAGTTCGGGGACACTTTGGCCCTTAACCTTGATTACAAAAACATGCAAAGCAGATTTACCCTTTTTGAAAACGCCAGTTCAAACATGGCTATTTCTCTGGCTCAATCCAATCAGAGCGTCAAACAGACAATAAGGTACACGGCGGCTTCCGGAACATTGAAACCGCTTGCCAGTATACCCATAAACTTTGCTTACAGAAAGGACGAATTGCTGACAGATGACGCAGACAAGAGCAATCCTAATTATCAATCCTATCCCGAGAGGCAGACGGAATCGTATTCGGGCAGCATAGCCATGAATTTCCTGGCGCCTTTCCTGGTTTCGGTTAACGGCAATTACATGCAGGACACATCAAAATACCTGCCGGGAGCCCAGGCCTTGAATCTTGACAACACAAATTCGAAAGCCTATCAGTTGACTTCCCGCGCCACATATTCTCTGCCCTCCGACATCATAGGTATTCCGCTTGGCAGAAATGACCTCGAGGCAAATTTTAACTTCGGGGAAAACAAGATATCGCATGACCTGCTGGTAGCGAACAATACCTATACTATCACGCGCGAAACGCTGTACAGGTGGAGCGGAGGCTATGAAATTATTGCAGGCGTGCCGATCAGCCCGACTTATTCCTACAGGACACAGGAAAAACGCGGAAATGTCTATGTTTCAAACAATTCAATCAGCATAGCCAATCCTTACGTCGATGATTTCACCCCGCAGACCTATTCAAAGTCAGCCGGCCTGACGGCAGCATTTACAAAGATGCCCGGATTTACTCCGAGAATGAATTACATCGGTCAGGTTGACAGGGACTACAATGTTAACCAGCTCAGGACCACAAACTCTCTCGAAATAGCTTCAGAGTTTAGGGTGGGAGAGTGGTTCTCGGAACTTGCCTCCATGGCTCCTTCTGTTAATATTAGCCATCGTATCGGCTCAAACGCCCTTTACGATCAATACTCCGGGGGCGCTAACTCGCCTATAAAATCCCTTCAGTTAATGGATGAATGGGGGCTGCTGCCTCTGGAAAAGATCGCGTTAAACAGCTCGCAAGTGATTTCCGACAATCTTAACGGACGGGTGAAACTGGGAGCAATATCCCTAAACCCCAGGGGAAGCCTCTCCAGTGAAAGAAACCTGCAAAGCCAGTTCCTGACGCGTACCGGCATCTACTCGGTCGGAACAGGGCTGGTAATGGAAAACCCGCCAATCCCGCTGATTGGTTTCCTGAAACCTATTTCGCTTAACGTGGATTATGATTTCAAGAATATACAGAGGTTTGACTCAAACAATCTGAAAATATCTGATGATTACCTGCACACCGGAAATATCACCTCGCCGTTTAGAATTTCCGACGATTTTAGCGGCTCGATAAGCTTCGCGACGGCAATTGAGGACAGGCTTGAAAACAGCGTGCTCTATCAGAACAGGAGCTATACTCCCGGACTGGAAATAAACCAGAATCTCGTTTTCAGCGATCCGATTCATCTCCCTGATTTCTGGCCGTTCAACGGCGCGATAATCAGGATAGACCAGGCCCTGAGGATGAACTACAGGGTCAACGTAGCCCTGACGAGAAACCTGGTTACAGGTTCAACGCTTAACAGCCAGGTCAACACAGACGCCTACAACGCGGGAACGACTGTGCAATACAAATTCTCAAAGAACATTCAGGCTGACATGGGAGTTATACTGACTTATTTTACCGACAATGTTTCAAGCGTTAACAACTATATAGGTTACGGCGTAAACCTGAAAGTAAGCGCCATTTTCTGACGCGGGGGGAGAGTGAACTTTCTTGAAGAACTGCTGGACCTGGTTTTTGTTCCGAGCTGCCTGGAATGCGGAGTTAAACTGGGTGAAGAACGCAGGGCCTGTCTGTGCGGCAGGTGCTGGTCAAGCATCAGGTTGATAGAACCGCCGTCATGTGTTTCCTGCGGTAAGCAGCTTAGAAGCGACCTGGAGCCTCTATGCGGTGACTGCCGGGCGGCAAAACACCTCTTCACGGATAACCGCTCCGCGGCCGTTTACGACGGTGTAATGCGGAACGCTATCCATCTTTTCAAATATAAGGATAAGAGAAAGCTCGGGAGGTGGTTCGGGGAGATGTCTGTTCAGGCGCTGCTGTCTTCCGGCGGCCTTGCCGGCATTGACTGCATAATTCCTGTCCCGATCTACAGGAAAAAACACCGTGATTTTAACCAGTCCGAGGCGCTTGCCAGGTTCATCGGTGATTGGTTCCGGCTTCCGGTCCTTTCGGATTTGCTCGTCAGGACGAAAGATACCAGACCGCAGCACGAGCTGAGCCGCGGCGAGCGCAGGCAGAATGTCAGAGGAGCTTTTTCCTTAAATAACTCTCAGAAGCTTGATTCACGGTCCGTACTGCTGGTTGACGATATCTTTACCACCGGAGCGACTGCGAATGAGTGCACGGATGCTATTTTAGGTGGGAGCGGAGCAAGATTGGTTCGTGTTTTCACGCTGGCGAGAGGTGAATAGCGGAAAAGTATCCTGGGGGCAGCAGTTCACCAAAGGGTCATTTCAATTGAAAAAGCCGCCCATATGTGATAAAATTGCCGGGAAAACATTATTGTCATGTTGCGGAGGTTCATATGAACATATGCCTGCCCGGAGACGATTACTTACCGTCATTTGACGGCGCCGTAACGTCTATCAGAGCCTACGCCAAAGAATTCAGGAAACTGGGCCATAGAGTTTACATACCCTGCCCGGTCTATCCCGACCCTAAAGATCCTTCTAAGAACTATGCCGATAACGAACCGGACATTATCAGGTATGTGTCCCGGTCTGCTCCGTTTCCTCCAAAATACCGGCTTACCTTTACCTGGCAGACAAATGTTGACTGGAAAGAATGGAACCTTGATATCGTTCACTCCCAGTCGCCGTTCCCGCTAGGCTATCACGGGTTGACCTGGGCCAGGAAACTCGGAATACCTGCGCTCAATACGTACCACACGCTCTATCCCGAATATATCAACACCTACATAAATCAGCCGCTTATTAAAAAACCGCTTTCCTTCATCACAAAGAAATTTTCTAAATGGGTTCTGAACAAGTTCGATTTGGTGATTTCCCCGTCGCCGCAGATGGCTGAAGACCTTGTCAAGTACGGAGTAATAAAACCCATAGAGGTAATGCCCACCGGGATTGACCTTGACAGGTTCAAGGTGAACTATAACGGTGACGCGTTCAGGCAGAAATACGGCATCAAGAAAGAAGAGAAGATGCTTCTCTGCATGTGCCGTCTAGGGCGCGAGAAAAACGTGAATTTCCTGATAGACGCTCTGCCACTTATTTTGAAGAGGCTTCCAGATACAAA
>CAITPB010000216.1 GCA_903894145.1 Candidatus Firestoneibacteriota bacterium
GAAGATTTTCTTGGCGTTAAGGACAGACTTCTTTACCTCGGCAGCATCATAGAAACAATGGTAATCAGTTCGGTCAAGGCCCTTGTAGAAAGAAGAGAAGTGCTTGCTAGTGCGGTTGAGTCTCAAAGAGCGGAAGCCGAAAAAGTCCGCAAAGAACTTGATGAGAAATGCATCTCGCTTATTGCCACGCACCAGCCCGCGGCAAATGGTCTTAGGTTTCTGACGTCTGCCATGAAAATTGCCGGAGAGCTGGAAAAAACAGCCCGCCAGACTCACAACTTATCGATTTCTTCTCTAAAGATTCTTTCATCAGGCGCGCCATTCCACATTGCTGATATCCCTGAACTGGCATATACCGCCAAAACAATGCTGCGCGAGTGCCTTGACGCTTTCGTTAAAAAGGATGAAAATCTGGCGTTTGCGGTGCTTGCCGGAGGAACACGAGCCGCAATATTGAAAGAAAAGATACTCAAGGAACTGCTCGCAATAATGGAAACTGAAAAGAAGAGTGTTGCTCAGTCAGCAGAACTTCTGCTTATTGCTTGTTATCTCGAAATGGCCGCCTGGAATGCCGTGAATGTGGCGGAAGACGTGCTTTTTATGCTAAATGTAAGCAATACTGTATCGCCAAACCGAGAGTCCTGTTCTGTTGTTCTAGCCTCCAAATAGTCGGAGAATCCAATGAGCCCAGGAAGAAGATGAGACCGGCCTCTTTTCACGGAAAAATGCTAAAACGAATAGCAGCCATAGACATAGGCACAAACTCTTTCAGGCTTCTGGTTGCTGAATTCACGCCTAAGACCGGCAAACTTAAAACTCTCGCCAAAGAAAGGGAAGTCCTGCGCCTTGCCTCAAGTTCTACCGATATGAAACTAATTACGGAAGAAGCAATGAGAGCGGGCATAGAAGTCTTGATTAAGTTCAAAAATATCGCGGCCATGTTTTCCGCAAAGATCAGGGCAGCCGCAACGAGCTCCGTAAGAGAGGCACTTAACCGGGAAGAGTTCATCAGGAAAGCCAGGGAGGAAGCAGGGATTGATATTGAGGTAATCTCCGGGCATGAAGAAGCCAGACTGATTTATCTGGGAGTTCTCCAGGCTTTGTCGGTGTACAACAAAAGAGTTTTGTTGGTAGACATAGGAGGAGGAAGCACAGAGTTCCTTTGCGGCAGCAGGGGGACAGTCCATTTTGCTGAAAGTTTGAAGCTCGGCGCTATCAGGCTAACCGAAAAATACTTCAAACAAGGAATCTTTACCCCCAAATCACTAAAAGAATGCAGAGCGTTTGCTCTCGGCGTGCTTTCTCCTGTCATTCGTGAAGCAAAGAACGAGAAGTACGATATTTTTATCGGCACTGCCGGTACTATCCGCACAGTTACCGGCATACTGCAAAAAAAAGAATGGACTGATCCGGGTTCATTGAACGGCAGGACCCTGTCCAGAAATCAGCTTTTCCTGCTGTCTGAACGGCTTTCGTTACTCGGTAAAGCTGATGAAATAGCCGGGCTGACTGGAGTCGAACCGAAAAGAGCCGGCATTCTTATGGCCGGTGTCATAATCCTTGAGACTATATTCAGACAGCTTGATATACGGGACATGACGTACTCGGAGTATTCTCTAAAAGAAGGTTTGGCAGTTGATACATTGGAAAAAAAACATCCGGTAAAATCCGGTATAATACCCGCCCTGCTGCGACAGAAGAGCGTTTCTGAACTTTCTGACAGATACAACAATGACTCCCAGCATTCGGCCCACGTGGCTTTCCTGGCTCTGCAAATATTCGACCAGACAAAACAACTCCATGGGTTAAACGGCCTGCACCGGGAGTATTTAAAACATGCAAGCCTGCTCCATGACATCGGTTTCTTTGTGTCCCACTCCATGCATCACAGGCATACATATTACCTAATCAAGAACTCTGATTTGCCGGGTTTTACGGAAGACGAGAAAGAGATAATTGCAAATACTGCCAGGTATCACCGGAAAAGCCATCCAAAAGCCGGGCATCCGGAATTTGTTGTTCTTAGCGAAAGCGAGCAGCTCACGGTGAGAAAACTCGCGTCAATCCTGCGCCTTGCTGACGGATTAGACCGTTCACACGCAAGTTTTGTCGGCAGCGTTGAAATAATAACAGTCGGCGGCAAATACTCGCTAAGCGCCTCTTCTTCTTCTTCTTCTTCAGGTTCAGGGCTTAACATCGAAATCTGGGGCGCGGAAAGAAAAAAAGCGCTATTTGAGGAAACATTCGGTGTTTCGATTACGGTAAAACAGGTCAAATCAATAGCAAAACAGCAAAAAGGCTGACGCTTCATCGCAAGCACCCGTCCCTGCTAATACAACCTTAACCATATCTTAACACAATCTTAACAATACAAATGTACTATTAGCATTGGATAATAATGCAAAATATTACTTTCTGTCGGGAATATTAGTATTCTTAACAATTCTGTTCATTGGAGGTAAAATGTTTAAGAAACTTGTGTGTTTGAGCGTGTTGACGGGCATAATTCTGCTTACGGGCTGCAGCCGGACCGAAAGTTCTTCTAATGGCGGGAAAAGTCTTCAAATTAAAGGTTCCGATACGATGGTAAACCTCGGACAGGCATGGGCGGAAGCTTTCCAAAAAAAGAATACCAATATAAGTGTTGGCGTTACGGGCGGCGGCTCCGGAACGGGTTTTGCGGCTCTTTTAAACGGCACTTGCGACATAGCGTCAGCTTCAAGACAAGTTGAAGAGAAAGAAATTGCCAAAGCTAAAGAAACAAACATGGTTTTCTCGGAATTTAAAATAGGACTTGACGGGCTGGCTGTAGTTGTTAATCCGGCCAACAAAGTCACAAAACTGACGATTGCTCAATTGAGAGATATTTTTACCGGAACAAAAACAAACTGGAAGGATTTCGGCGGAAAGGATGGCAAAATAGTAATTCTTTCAAGGGAGAGCAATTCAGGCACGCACGTATTTTTCAAAGAACATGTTTTAAGACTCGGCAACAAAAAAGGAACGGAAGAGTTCGCGTCAAATGCACTCCTTATGCCTTCCTCACAGGCTATATCGGACGAGGTCGCACAAAACCAGAACGCAATAGGTTACTTCGGGATGGGTTACCTGTCAAAGAAGATTAAGGTTGTCGCGGTAGCAAAAGACGTAAGTGCTGCTTATGTTGAGCCTACGATAGACAATGTCAAGTCTAATAAGTACCCTATTTCAAGACCGCTTTTCCTGTATACTGCCAACGCGCCCGCGGGTGCCGTAAAAGAGTTCATTGATTACACTCTTTCTGACGAAGGACAGCAGATTGTCCGCTCCATTGATTTTGTGCCGGTAATAGAAAGAGGGAATAAATAGCGCAGGGTTTTCTCCAATGAAAAAACTTGCCGACGACGTCATAGAGAAGCTCATTTTTATCTGCGGTATAACTGCAATAGTTTTTGTCGTGCTTATTTTTGTCTTCCTTATGAAGGAAGGCGTTTCTTTTTTTGGAGAATACAGCTTTCACGATTTTCTCCTGGGAAAGTTCTGGTATCCGACATCCGACCCTCCAAGATTCGGAATCCTTCCTCTTATCTTAGGGTCTCTAATAATCACACTCGGCGCAAGCCTGATAGCTGTTCCTCTCGGAACAATGGCCGCGCTATACATCTCTGAAGTAGCCCCCAAAGGCGCCAAAGATGTCCTTAAGGCAGGCGTTGAATTGCTCGCTGCGATTCCCAGTGTAGTTGTCGGTTTCATAGGTATGGTTACGCTGGTGCCTATAATCAAAAATGTATTCGGGATACCGACCGGCCTTACCGCTCTCTCCGGCTGTATCATGCTCGCCTTTATGGCAATGCCTACTATAGTCTCAATCTCGGAAGATGCCATAAACGCTGTGCCATGGCAGTACAAGGAGGGAGCGCTTGCACTCGGAGCCACAAAATGGCAGATAATGTACAGAATAATCCTGCCTGCGGCGGCTCCCGGCATAATAGCTTCCGTAATGCTCGGAATAGGGAGGGTTATCGGGGAGACAATGGCTGTGATGATGGTAACCGGCAACGCCGCAGTAATACCTCACGGCTTCCTTGAATCAGTAAGAACCATGACGGCAACCATTGCCGCCGAGATGGGAGAGACTGTACGTGGCAGCATACATTACAAAGCACTTTTTGCAATCGGAGCCGTTCTTTTCATTATTACTTTCTTTATCAATTTTGTTGCGGATACCTATCTCCATAAAAATAAATGATGAATACTAAAACATCGCAAAAAATAGCTTTTTCAGCTCTCTTGGCAGTCACTCTGATGGTTATACTTCCGGTACTTATCATAATCATCATAATAATTAGAGAGGGCATCTCGGCAATAAACTGGCAATTTATTGCATCCATGCCGAGCAACGGTATGAGAAGCGGCGGAATAATGCCCGCAATACTCGGGACGATCTATCTCGTTGTCCTCTCCGTTGCTATAGCCCTTCCTGTAGGCGTGCTCGCGGCAATCTACCTGAATGAATACGCCAAGGATAATCTGCTGACACGGGTAATAAAACTATCCATAGTAAACCTTGCGGGTGTCCCGTCTGTAGTTTACGGGCTTTTCGGTCTCGGGCTTTTCGTTATTTTTATGAAATTCGGCGTGTCAATACTTTCCGGAGCGCTCACGCTCGCTATTATGGAACTTCCAGTAATTATAACTACTTCGAAAGAAGCTTTGAATAGCGTGCCGCAATCCTTCAGGGAGGTAAGTCTGTCCCTGGGCGTGAGCCGATGGAAGACCGTTCGCCACGTGGTTCTTCCCCATGCGCTTCCGGGCATCATGACCGGCACGATACTCAGCATAGCCAGAATCGCAGGAGAAACAGCGCCGATACTCTTTACCGCCGCGGCATTCTACGTGCCCAGGCTACCAAACTCAGTTTTTGACCAAGTAATGGTCCTTCCGTATCATCTTTTCATAATCTCTACTCAGATACCGAATATGCCAAAAAACCTCAGTTACGGAACGGCGCTCGTGCTCCTCATGCTGGTGATTTCCATGAACCTTGCAGCTATCGTCATCAGGACATATTTCAGAAAGAGGAAAAAATGGTAGACAAAATAGAGGCGAGCGGGCTTTCCTGCGCTTTCGGTAAAATCCGGAGCCTCACCGGGATCAACATAACCGTTAAAGAGAATGAGATACTCGGAATAATTGGACCTTCCAATAGCGGAAAAACCACATTTCTCCGGGCTCTAAACAGACTTAACGACTTCAGCCTAAACTACAGGCAGGAAGGGAAAATAGTTATGAACGGCAAAGACATTTCAAAGATAGACCCCGAATCTCTTAGAAAAAACGTCGGGATGGTGTTCGCTCTGCCGCTTTCACTTCCGATGTCCGTATACGACAATGTTGTTTACGGACCCAAGAGGCACGGCTCAAAGAACAAGAAAGAGCTTCAACAACTAGCCGA
The DNA here is from genome assembly GCA_903894145.1 of Candidatus Firestoneibacteriota bacterium. GTDB lineage: Bacteria > Oederibacteriota > D2-FULL-39-29 > D2-FULL-39-29 > CAIOVX01 > CAIOVX01. The sequence goes on from CAITPB010000216.1 coordinate 5,435, forward strand.
GAAGTGCCTGAGAGCTGCTTCACTCTGGGACGAAGTGAAGGACAGGCTTGATGCGTCAGCGCTAAAACTCTCCGGGGGACAGCAGCAGCGGCTCTGCATAGCAAGAACGCTTGCGGTTCAACCGGAAGTCATCCTCTTTGACGAGCCGTGTTCCGGGCTTGATCCGATATCTACTGCAAAGGTTGAAGAAGCAATGGTGGAACTGAAGAAGAAATATACGCTGGTGCTTGTGACAAATAATGTAAAGCAAGCTTCCAGGGTAAGCGACCGCACCGCCTTTTTCCTTATGGGAGAACTTGTTGAAATTGACATTACACGCAATATCTTTGTTTCGCCGAAAGATAAGCGGACTGAAGATTACGTGACAGGAAGGTTTGGATGATAGAAAGCGTTAGTCCCATCATAAAAACTGAAGATCTCAGCCTTTTCTACGGGGATTTTCAAGCGTTAAAATCGGTAAACTCCGAAATCGCAAGAAACAAAATCACTTCGATTATTGGCCCTTCAGGCTGCGGGAAATCAACGCTGCTCCGTGTTTTCAACCGCATCAATGACACGATCGACAATGTCAAAGTCACGGGAAGGGTTTTCTTTGAAGGACAGGATATTTATCATATAACCTGTGATATTGATTCTCTCAGGAGAAAGGTTGGAATGGTTTTTCAGAGACCTAACCCGTTCCCTCTATCCGTTCTTGAAAATGTCGCCTTTGGGCTTCGCGTACACGGCATAGCGTCCGGCAGCGAGCTTGACGGCATTGTTGAGGAGAGCCTTAAATCCGTCCTGCTCTGGGAGGAATTGAAGGACAAACTTAAGAAATCCGCGTTGAATCTTTCTCTGGAACAGAAACAGAGGCTATGCATAGCCCGGCTGGTCGCGGTAAAACCGGATGTCATACTGCTTGATGAACCCTGCTCCACGCTGGACCCGATGGCGACCATGAAGATAGAAGAATTAATGGTTGAACTAAAGAAAAAATACACTATAATAATAGTCACTCACAATATGCAACAGGCGGCGCGTGTTTCCGACGATACCGGATTTATGCTGCTCGGGGAACTTATTGAGTTCGGAAAGACCTCGGCGATATTTACTTCTCCTGAAAAGAAAGAGACCGAGGACTATATTACCGGCCGTTTCGGCTGAGGCGGAGGTTAAATGACAAGGCATTTTGAAGAAGAACTGAATGAGTTAAAAGAAAGACTGCTATATATGGGCAGCCTGGTAGAGGCAATGATTCAGTATTCCATAAAGATACTGGTGGAGAGAAAAGAAGACCTCGCGAAGGATATCAGAAAACACGAAGAGGATGTAAACCATATCCAAGTTGAGATAGACGAGATTTGCCTGAAATTGCTGGCCCTTTACCAGCCGACCGCCGGCGATTTGAGGTTCATAACTTCCGCAATGAAGATAAACTCCGACCTGGAGAGGATGGGCGACCAGGCAGTAAACATCGCCGAAAACTCACTGGATCTTCTAAAGGAACCGCCGCTTAAGCCGATTATCGATCTTCCAAAGATGGCTGATATAGTAAAGAACATGGTAAAAGATTGTCTGGATGCTTTTGTCAGCAAAGACCCTGAACTTGCCGGAAAGGTACTTCAGACGGATGATCAGGTGGATAAGTTCAAGGAAGATATTTTCAAGGAACTGCTGGTTTATATGAACCAGGATGCCAATAACATCTCGCGCGCAATGGACCTTATACTTGTGTCCAGAAACCTGGAAAGGATAGGGGATCACGCGACAAATATAGCTGAGGATGTTATCTTTATGGTTTCCGGGAAAGATATCAGGCATCACCTGCTGGAGAATAAAGAGTAAAAAAGAGTACTTAAAGTAAAAGGGGCCGCTTTGCGGCCCCTTTTTGCATTCTGATTTTAGGCTATTGCGGCGTGTATTCCAGCAAGTATCCGTCTTCTGTGGACAGGTAAAGCCTTGATACTCCGTCATTCCGGCCTTTAAATATCTGCATATCGTTGACATATCCCGTAGTTAATCCAATGCGCGTAACAGCAAAGCTTGATGCAGCGCTCAGCCAGGAAAACTGAAATATCTCCCTATTGTTGGTTGCGGCGTAGATGTTGACATTCCCGTCCGGCGTAACATTGCCGGCAACTATAGCCGTTATGGCGTTTGTAATGCTACCGGCATCAGTATTGGTCCAAGCCGTCGGTGACGTTGAAGTGAATTCATAAACATGCCCATCGCCCCCGCCATAATACAACCTGTTTATGCCGTCATTTCTGCCTGTCCCGGAAGTAAGCAGTTTCATAGTTGTAGCCGGTGATGTAGGCAGCGCCATAGTGGAAACTGTTGATTCCGTAAAATTGGTAACTACAGCGGAAGTGGTCCATTCGTACTCATAAATCTGACCCGTGTAGGCCGCTGTATAGATACGTTTCTTGGTGTCTGATGTCTTTAAGCTGTCGCAGATTACACTGTAGTTCTTATAGGACATTGCAGTGGTGCTTATGGATACTTCGCCGTAAACACCGGTTGTGAAGTTAGACTGATACACCTTGTTGTTAGCATCAACTGAAATAACTTTATAATCAGTCGAGCTGACAGCGTCAACGGCGTCAGGGACGCCTATTATTACATCGTTGTTCACGTTACCAACGCCTGCGTGTGTGGGAGAAACAAGCTGATTTACCGTGTTCCAAATGAATTTCTGTGTTGAGGCATTATAGTTTACTTCTCCTGCCGACGCCCCGGAAATTCCCGGAGTAGCGCTTGAGCCCAGGCTGTATACTAGCCTGCTGGTTCCATCGTTTCTGGTATTTCCAACGGCTATAGCTCTTACTACAGAACTCCAAGTCGTTATTGGGGTGGAGTTTATGGACGCCGGAGTGGCATCTGTCGTGACCCAGCCGCCGCTGTAAGTAAACTCCTTTACCGAATATACCGGCGAGTTCAACCCGCAGTAGATTCTATTGGTGCCGTCATTCCTGCCATTCCCGAAAGCCATTTTGTAGAAGGGTGATGTGGAATTGCTTACAGTCACGGTATTCCATGAGTATAGGGATGTGGTTGCCAGAGTTGTATTTGAATAAGCCGAGGCCCCAAGCACATTAAAAGACCTTATGCGGAATGAATATGAGGAATTCTGCACAAGGCCGGTCCAGTTATAGGAGGCTGCCTTTCTCGCAACTGTCGCCGTGCTGCCGAATGTTCCGCTTCCGACTGCCATCTCTATATAGAATCCGGATTCATTTACAGAATTTACTGTCCAGTTGAGCGAGATTGAACTGGCGCCTGCCGGCGCTGAAGTAAGGTTTGCCGGAGCCGCCGGCGGAGCTGTCATGTTAGTATCTTCGTTTGAGACTCTCGTAAGTCCTGCCGCGGTAGTCGAGCGCAGCCTATAGATGTAGGTGTTGTTTGCCGTGACCGAATTATCGGCGTAGGCGGTCGCGGAAGGCGCGGTTGTCGCAATTGTCGTGTAACTGCCGCCTAGAAGCTGCCTCTGGATTAGCACACTTGTCTGCCCCGGAGTTTTGTTCTCCCAGGAGAGGTCTATCTCGGTCCAGCTTGCAAGCGAAGCCACAAGATTGCCGGGAGGCGGAGCATCAATGGGAATCAGGCCCTTAGTCTGCCCGTCTTTGATTGTGTTACTTACGGCTCCGCCGGAACCAAAACCAAGGAAGAATGAATGCGCTTTTTCCACAGTCGATATTAAAAGAAACATAAGAAAGACAAAGACCATCGTGACAAATAACGCTTTTTTCATTCAGACACCCGCCTTTTTAGAAGTAATAGGTTACACCGAGGTTAATTATCAAACCTATGTCGCTGACACTGCCGAGATCGCTTGAGATTGAGATAAAATAGGGGCCAAGATCCAGCCCTACGCCTATGTCCTTTGTGACAAACACCTCGCCGCCGAAGAACGCGCCGGTTTCAAACCCGGTGGTCAGAACTGTCGAGAAAGGTATTCCGAACTCTACTCCAAAATACGGTTGCAAAGGCGGCTGGCCGGTCAATTTCGGAAGCACGTAGTAACCGCGGAGCGCCACCAAAAGATTATTTGCCGAATACTGGCCCCGGAGTTCAGCAAGGAAGTTGCTGCCTACATCCATCCTGGCCTGGGCTCCGGTCCAATTGAAACCGACGCCTATTTTACCTTTGAAGAGGTTGGTGTTAAGCGCTTCTTCCTGCTCAAGAAGCATGACATCCGATGACAAAACCGCAGTGAATGACAGAAGCATGAACAGCGAGAGGAATACTTTCTTTACCATTTAAGTCTCCCGGGCAGGATTATCCGCCTGCTGACTAATAATATTTTATTCATTATATTCCATAATGAAAAATAAGTCAATTGCGCTCTTTTCCGGCATCGTAATTTTCCCCGACCGTAAGGTATAAACTCCAATAGATGCCTATCGCAATAAGCCACGCGCAGGAGTATTCTACTAAGGGTAGCGCGCTGCACAAGGAGGAATCATGAAGACGGCACAGATGGATCCGGTCAGGTATCTTTCAGTCGAAGAACTGCGCAGAATACACGAGAACGCCTGCAGGATACTCGAGGAAATAGGCATGCTGGTTGATCACAAAAAAGCCCTTGAATACCTCGCCGGCGCAGGCTGCAAAGTGGATTTTAATAAACGGCGCGTGAAGTTTCCGCGGCAGGTTATTGAGAAAGCCATCTCAAAAATGAAAGCGAATTTTTCAGACGAAAACAGGTCTCCCAAGAGAATGTCTGTCAGGTATTCACAGGTCAGGTTTGACAATAAACCTTTTTGCGTGCACGGGGATTTCTCGGTTTCTACAGGCGGGTTCTGCTGTTTCATTCTGGGGCTTGACGGAAAAAGGCGTTCAGCGAATCTTGCAGATGTTAAGTCGGCGCTAAAATTAGCGGATAAACTCGATCAAATAACTTACACCGGACTTCCGGTGGCAGCGCAGGATGTTCCGGTAGGGATCCGGACGGTCGTCATGGCCGCGGAACTCGCTAAAGCAACAAAGAAATTTGGCGGCATCGAAACCTTCAAAGCGCGGGACATTGAATACATTACCAGGATAGGAGAAGTGGTCTGCGGCGGGAAGGAAGAACACCGTAAGAATCCGATTCTAACCGGTTATGCCGAGGTCAGAACTCCGCTCTGCCTTGATGAAGTCATGGCCGATGTTCTTATCACACATATTGAGAAAGGACTGCCGCAAACACTTGAATCCATGCCAAACGCGGGGGCAACCGCGCCCATGTCCGCGGCCGGCACTTTATCCTTGGGAGCTGCGGAAACACTTGGCGGACTCGTGCTGGGGTTCGCCGTTGACTCTCACGCAACTATGGGTGTGGATATTAATCCCGGCTACTGTGATATGAGATCAATGCTGTTCGGCTACGCAGGAGCCGAGAGAATACCTCTCCTGTCGGCAAGAATCCAGCTCATTAGCGAGTTCTATGGCTGTCCTTCAGGCGTGCATGGTGGAAAAACTAATGCCTGTGTCCCGGGGATACAAGCCGGAGCGGAGAAAGCGGTTTCAATGCTGGGTCCTGTCCTGGCCGGCGCGATCGGTTTCGGCACGGTCGGGCACCTGGAAAACGCCATAACATTCTCACCAATGCAGCTTGTGATAGATAACGAGATCGCGCGGTATGTAAGGCGCGCTGTAAAAGGCGTAGAAGTTACGGATAGCACGCTTGACTTTGAAACTATACTGGCCGCAGGTATAGGCGGCAACACTGTCAGCAGCGATTCAACAATGGAGCATTTCAAGGATGAGGAACTGCTTTCGCCGTTCTTTGACGCGCTTTCCTGGGGAACCGGGAATTCGCTCGACATAAAGAGATTTGAAAATCTTGCGGCTGCCAAAGCGGAAGAACTGCTTGCCGAAGAGGCTGAATCACCGCTCAATCAATCACAAATCAAAGAAATTGATGCCATTGTAGAAGAGGCAATAAGAGATCCTTTGATGAGGTAACCGCCAGGAATAACGGCAGGTATAGTCCTTGAACGCGGCGCGATATTGATATAATATAGTGAAGGAACTAAAGCGCGGAGGATTAAGGATGCAATACTCAGCCAGGGATATTTTTGAACGCTTGAAAGAACGCCAAGTAGCGGTAATTGCCACTGATGACAGTAAAAGCGGGTATGTAAGACTTCGGGTTATGTACTATGGCGTCACCGATAAGTTCGATTGCTATCTGATGACGCTGAAGGATAGCCCAAAATTATCCCACCTCGCAGGAGCCGGCAAAGTCAGCGTTCTAATCTATAGTCTCGAGAATCCTTTCGATTTTTCCTGGGAATGCGAACTGAACGGCTTTGTCAGCGTTCTGAACTCTGAACAGGAACAGGCGCGCGCGCTCGAGGAACTAAAAGGAAGAAACCCTTTCGCGGATGTAGCCCTAGAAGCCGGTCTTACCGCGGGACATTTTGCCTTTCTAAAACTCTCACCAAAGATATTGCGCTTCCGTGTTTACAGCGAAGCTCTCAATAACGAACTTCCTACGGTGCTAGAGTTTTAATGGAGAAAAACTGCTGGGAAATACTTGACTGCGGAAAGAAAGAATGTCCCGCTTACGGAAAGTCCGACAACAAATGCTGGCTCATCGGAGGGACTTTCTGCAATGACGATATCAGCGGGAAGTGCGTGGAAAAGATGGCGGTTTGTCTTGACTGCAGAGTTTTCAAAAATAACTACGATCCGGCAGACAACTTGAAAACTCTTGAAGTAATGTCAGGGCAGTTCAAATCTGTCACGAGAAAACTGCTTGCCGAGCAGGAAGAGATGAAGACGGCGCAAAGGAAACTCTCGGAATTCAAAACCACCAGCGTGTACCTGCTTAAAGAGCTTGACAAGAAGAACCGGGAAGTTAGTGAAACTATTAAAGCCCGCACAGCCGAACTTAAGGAAGCGGAATCCCGCCTTTCGCAGGCGGCAAAGGTAGCCGCGCTGAGCAGATTTTCCGCGGGCATCGCTCACGAAATAAATAATCCTCTCGGCGCTGTCATAAACTACATCAGGACTGCTTTGGCGGATCCTGAACTAAAGACAGACGCGAGAAATTATCTGGAGCAGAGTTTAAAAGGCCTTTTCAGGATTGATAATGTAGTAAAGCAGATACTTAGCTATTCCGGAAGGCAGAACCTTGAACCTGTAGACATAAACAAGCTTATCCTTGAACTGGCGGAGTTTAATAAGTTCCGGCTCAAGGAGAAGTCTATTCGGCTGGCACTTAGACTTTCCGCTTCACTTCCTAAGACCTACGCCGACCCCTCGCAACTCAGCCAGGTTTTCACAAATGTAATTAAAAATTCTACAGACGCCATGGAAAAGACAGAAAGAAAGGACCTCGCAATAACAACTTCTGCTGAAGCAGAATCAATAAGCATAATTTTCAAAGACAGCGGCAAGGGAATCAGCGCCGAACACAGAGACAAAATCTTCACGCCGTTTTTTACCACAAAAGATGTGGGAGAAGGAACCGGCCTGGGGCTCTTTATCAGTTACAATATAATCCAGGTTCTGCGCGGAACCCTTGAAATTCAAGGAATCCCTGAAGGTGGAACAGCGGTAGTAATCAATCTTCCGGTCTTTAAAGGAGTCCTAAAATAATGGCAAACGGTAAACCGAGAATACTACTAATTGAAGACGACGATTTGATGCTCAATATGCTTGAGGACAATCTGGGGAGGTCGGGCTATTCCACTTCTTCCGCGGTTGATGGTCTGGAAGGCATCGAGAAATTCAAAAAGAACGATTTCGAACTGGTGATACTTGACCTTAAACTGCCGAAACTTGACGGGATCTCGGTGCTGAAACGCATAAAAGAAACCTCCCCGGATGCGGTTTGCGTTATTATGACAGGTTACGGCACCGTGGAAACCGCGGTGCAGGCAATGAAGATAGGCGCCTTTGACTACCTGACTAAACCATTCCTGGCGGAGGAAATGATTCTTGTCGTTAAGAACGGATTGGAACTTCTGTCCCTTAAGAAAGAGAATATGATGCTTAAGAACAGGCTTGGGCCTTCAGGCAAGCTTGCAAACATCATCGGGAAAAGCCGTCTGATGGAAAATGTTTTTAGGCTCATAGAGTCTGTCGCGCAGTATAGCACAACAGTTTTGATTCAAGGCGAAAACGGAACCGGGAAAGAACTGGCCGCCGAAGCGATACACAAACTAAGCCCGCGCAGGGACGGGCCTCTCATCAAACTAAACTGCAGCGCGCTGCCGGAGGCCTTGCTGGAAAGCGAGTTGTTCGGACACGAAAAAGGAGCTTTCACGGACGCAATCAGAAAGAAGATAGGAAGATTTGAACTGGCGGACGGAGGGACAATATTTCTCGACGATATAGACGATATGAAGCCCTCGGCCCAGGTAAAACTTCTAAGAGTGCTGCAGCAGAGGGAATTCGAGCGGGTCGGTGGCACTGAAACGATAAAAACGGATGTGCGGGTTATATCCGCCACAAAAGCGGATCTGCGCGAAAAAGTCAAAGACGGATCCTTCAGGGAAGACCTCTATTACAGGCTCAATGTTGTCCCGGTTAATCTCCCGCCGCTCAGAGATAGAAGCGATGACATTCCCGCTCTGGCAGCGCATTTCCTGTTCAAGTTTAATACTGCCATGCAGAAGGACACCGAATTGAACCCCGCTGTACTGCTGGCAATGGGCCGCTACTACTGGCCCGGAAACATTCGCGAGCTTGAGAATCTAATTGAAAGGCTTGTGAGCCTCGCTACCGCGCGGGAGATAACAGTTTCCGGCTTGCCGCCCTATTTTCTGGAAAAAAAAGAATGGAAAGAATCAAGCCTGGATTCCGTTGTTAAGCAGGCAGAGAAGGAGCATATCCTGCTGACGCTGGAGCACTCCGGCGGGGTAAAGAAAAAGGCTGCTGAAATGCTCGGTATATCAGCCAAAACTCTCTGGGAAAAATCAAAAGAATACGGGATTGAGTAACCGGAAACACGTTTGCCCATGAAAAACACTGATTGGTCACATTTCAGGAACTAAACTCCTCTTATCATTACTTTAAAAAACAATATTACCTTTTCGTAATGCCTAAACGCCATTCACTAGCCTGTTTTCCTGCTATTATCATCTTTTTGGATTGGCACGCTTCTTGCTTATAGTATATAGACAGATACCGGAGGGCAGGTGGCTGACACGAAACTCAAAATAAGACCTTTTGATGCAGCGTTTTCGGTATTTGTACTCATTATAGTGGTTGCGGTTCCGTACTGGTATTTGCACCGTGATGCCGTTAGGCAGAAAGAGATTAAGGTGTTTAAGGATAACAAACTTGTGGCAGAAGGGCCTCTTGACTTAAACAGGATGCTAAAAGTCGGAAAAATGGACATCGAAGTAAATGGCGGCAGGGTAAGAGTTCTGGATTCCGACTGTCCTAAGCGACTTTGCGTGGCCTTCGGCTGGATATCTTCGCCGGGTGAATCCATTGTGTGCGTGGCGAATAAAGTCATTATAGAAGTTTCCGGGAAGAGCGGCGAGGAAGATTTTGTCGCAATGAGCTACTAAAATGCAGAACGAAAAGAAAATACAAAAAATAGCGCTCCTGGTTTCCTGCGCCTCGGTGCTCCAGGCGGCCGAGTTCCTAATGCCGAGCCCCTTGCCGGGAGTTAAGCTCGGCTTGGCTAACATAATCACCTTGATAGTTCTTGCAGACATGGGCTTTATTCCCGCGCTTGAAGTAGCAATACTCCGGACAGTTGTTAGTTCGCTCTTCCTGGGCACTTTCTTGTCGCCTACATTTGTCATGAGTTTTTCCGGGGCGGTTACCAGCACCGTGCTTATGGGACTTACTTTCAAGTATCTCGGTTTCATCAGCACGAGCGTTCTTGGGTCGGTCACGCATGTTATTACTCAGATGTCCGTGGTTTATTTTCTAGTAATACACCATCCAGGTGTTTTTGTGCTCATACCTTGGCTTGGCGCAAGCGCTGTGGTTATGGGCTGGCTCACAGGGGCGGTCGCTATGAATGTATTCGCCAGAATCAAAGAAGGAGGAATTGCCGATACGCTTCCGGAAGCTCAAGGCATAAAAAAGATTACGCGCAATGCGGCTTTTTCCGCGCCAGCAATGATAAAGATAATTCTTACGGCAATAATCTGCACTCTTGTCCTTCTGGTCAACGATCTTAGACTTTATGCGCTTGTGTTCAGTTTACTCCTTGCCGCCTCTTCAATCCTGAAAACGACTGTTTCAGTTATGTTCTCTGGAGTAAAAAGGCTGCGCATGTTCCTTGTTTTCTCGCTTATTATCCCGGTGCTTTTCAACCGCGGCGGCGCGGAACTATTCTCTTTCTGGCTGCTTAAGGTTACGCAATCAGGGCTCTTGACCGGGTTACTCTTCGCATTCAGGCTCATTCTTTTAATGATGGCAACAGGCTTGCTTTCCGCTTCAACTCCTGCCGAAGAACTTGCAGGGAGTCTTAAGAAGATTATCGGGGAAAGGCTTTCCCGAATAGTAATGATTGCCTGGGAAAACATACCTGTATTCTGGGAGAGGTCACGCCTCTATATAAAACAACATAAGTTTGACAGTTCTATATTTAAAAAAGCATTGCCGGTTGCGATAAATCTCGTAGCTTTACTCTACGCGGAGACAGAGAAGGCGCGATAACGGAGGAATCATTTATTCCGCAACACCGCAAAAAAACGTAAAAAATATAGGAGGCAGGATGAAAAGTAAATTCATAAAGTTAACAATGTGCGCGGCGTTTCTTTCGCTTCTTTCCGCGGTTAACGCGCAGGAAACCTCGGTTTCCACAAAAAGCGACGCCCAGTCCGGCACAAAGGCAGCGCCATCAGCGCTCAACACCGAGCTCAAGCCCGCGCCGGAAAAAGCAGAAGCCAAAACTTCCGCAAATTCAGGGAATAGCGGCGGAACAGTAGGAGGGAACTTCAAGTTCTATCTGTATGACAAATCGGAGGGAGTAACCAACGGGTCTGCTTCAAGCGAGAGAGCTCTTACCGGCATGACCAGTTTCTATATGTTCATAAACAAAGATCTCTCAGAAAACGTTTCCCTCGAAATAGATCCTGAAATATCAGTAAGCGGAGGTGCAACCCCTAAACTGGGAGCGGCATTTCCGTCTCCGTCAACAAGCCCGACGCTCAGTCTCGGATTACTTAAAGCCCAGATCACCGTAAAACTCCCGGAAAGTGTGGAACTAACCGCCGGATCTCTGCGCACTCTTTTCACTGAAGATTATGGAAACATGCTCTGGTACGAGGATGAGTTTTTTGGCAACTACGCGGTATGCGGGGGATATTACGGAACCCTCGATGATACAGGCATAGAGCTTTACAAGAACTTTGAGCTTGGTCCGGTTTCTCTGCCGTCATATTTATATATCCTTGGCGGCGGCATGAACATGCTCGTCAGTAACACCAATTCCAGAGGTTTCCTCGCTCACATTACTCCCGAGATAGGGCCGTTCAAGTTTATGGGCTCGTATTTCTCGACCATGGACGTTTCCGGCAATAACCCGATTAACAGATATTCTGCCGGCGTTGCGTTTAATTACGACGCGTTTATGTTTAGGTCTGAGTATATGGGAGGAACCTGGAATAACGTCAAGATGTACGCCAATACTGATATCAATGACGCAACTCAGGTCACGAGAAACCTCACCCCTCACTCATATTACATGAAAGCGGGTTACAAGATATTGCCGTGGGTGAGGTTCTTGATGGTATATGCTCACTATGACCAGGATTTCAGCAGTTTACCGAAGTCTGCTGCGGTAATTGGCGGCGGAGCGACTGCAGCGGCGAACAAACAATCTTTTGCCTATGAAACATACACTGAACTGTCGCCTATTTTGAACTTCTATGTAACTCCTGATTCCATTATTTACCTTCAGGTAATAAATGTAGAGAATTCCAGCATAAGCCTTTTGCCAAGCGCTGCTTACAGCACCGCCGAACTGAACTATAACCGGTTGGTAGTTGGCTGGAGAACAACTTTCTAAGAGATTGCAAAGGCGGGCGGCCGGGTAAAACCGGCCGCCTTCCAAACCAAAGAGGCATAAGATGAGGCTGACGGTAAAGTTACTCAACATAGCGTTCTTTTGCGCGGCTCTTCCGCTGTTCTCATCAACCGGTCCGGACGGTGAGCTGACCAAAAGGACGCGCTACCTGATGGACACCTATTGTTCCGTCCTGGCTCCTGTAAAAGGAGACATGAAGACAGCGGCGGCGCTTGATCTTGCCCTGGACAGAGTCGAGGAGCTTGACAAAAAGTTCAGCGCTTTCAGGCCCGGCGGACAGGTATATGAGTTTAATAAAAATGGTACTCCGATAACTGATCCGGAGACGCTTGAACTTGTAAAGAGATGCCTTGATATGAATGTAAAAAGCGGGGGAGCCTTTGATATCACCGTCACTCCTCTTGTAAGGCTCTGGGGTTTCTACGGAGAACTTCCCAAAAAGCCGAAGATTCCCGGGAAGGAAGAGATTGCTGCCGCTATGAAACAAATTGGGCCGGGAAGCATCGAATTGAAAGACGGCAGGCTTATCAAACTGCGCGCTTCGGCGGAAATTGACCTGGGAGCCGGGGCAAAGGCGTATGCAGTAGGCGAAGCTATGAAAAGCCTGAAAGCGTCCGGCGTAAAGAGCGCGATGGTGGACCTTGGAGGCGACCTTTACGCAATAGGACTGTACAACGGTAAAGCATGGAAAGCAGGCATAAAAAAACCCCGCGGCGAGGGCGCTCTTGGAATAATCGGAATGACAGACCTTTCAATGTCGACTTCCGGAGATTACGAGCGATTTTACGAAATTGACGGGAAGCGTTACTGCCATATAATAGATCCGGTAAAAGGCGTTCCCGCTTCGGAACTCATTAGTGTTGCCATTATTACCCCTGATGCAACGATGGCCAACCTGCTTTCGACTTCGGTCTTCGTGCTTGGAAGGGATAAAGGGCTCAAGCTAATAGAGAAATATCCCGGGACTGAAGCTATTATAATACGCGCGAACGGAGAGATTACTCTCACTGAGGGGCTAAAAAAGCTATTTTCTCTAAAAGAGAAAGGAGGAAAGAAATGAAAAATAGAATGTTTGCACTTGCAATGGGAGTTGTATGTTTTCTTGCGTTAAGCGGCACCTGCCGCGCTGTTGAGCTTTTGACAAGCGACCAGGCTGTCAAGGAAATGTTTCCTGATGCCGACAAGGTTGACACCGTGAAGAAAACTCTCGATGCCAAACAGCTTGCCGCAATAAAGGAGAAACTTGGAGGCACGCTTGTTTACAAAGGTTCTGGAAAAGGCAACACCTGGAAACCTGAAACGGAATATACTGTTTACTATGGGGTTAAGGGCGGAGAAAAGACCGGCGTGGCTATAATGGAAGAGGAACCGGGCAAGTGGGGACCGGTAAAATATATAGTTCTTCTTGACCCCAAGACTGCCAAAGTAAAAAACATGGCTGTTATGTCCCTCTCGGAAAAACGCGGGCGCCCTATCTCAACAAAAAACTTCCTTTCCCAGTTCACGGGTAAAGGGGAAGGCGTGTCAATAGGCAAAGGCGTCACCGGTGTTTCCGGCGCCACAATTTCCTCGGAATGCACCTGTTTTACGGTAAACAAGGTCATAGCTATCTACCAGGAGCTGTCAAAGTAGTTTCCCCATGGAACTCAGAGACGCATTTCCGCTAAATATCCCTGCCGGTAACGAGGTCGGTGAACGGAACAAGTGGTTCATCGACCTCCGCTGGCTTGCCGTAATCGGCGTGGCAGGTGTAGTGACCTCAGCCGCGGTAATATTCAAAATAACGCTGCCGCTTGGCTACTTATACACCGGAGCAGCGCTGCTTGCAGGATACAACGCAGGCTTTCTGTTTTACTGGAAACGTCTCGCTTCAAGTCCTAAAGAAGACAATGGAGGGCATAACCTGTTCGCGAATGTGCAGGTCGCCATGGACCTGCTTATACTGACCTACTTTCTGCATTTCGGCGGGAGCATTGAAAATCCATTTGTTTACTATTTCATATTTCACATGGTCATCGCGGGTATTCTGCTTTCCAACAGGGCAGCCTACGCTCACGGCGCTTTTGCCGTGTTTTTGATAGGGTCAACTTCTTTCCTTGAATACGCCGGCGTTATTCCCCATTACCATGTGGCAGGATTCCCTGACTCTGAGATGATCTACAACTTCAAATACCTCATAGGATCTCTCGGAGTACTTTCTTCAACGCTCTTCATTACCATATTTATGGCGGCCACCGTCGTCAACAAACTGAGAGACCGTGAAGAAAAACTTGACGCGGCGAACAAATTGCTTGCGGAGCAGGACAGCCTCAAGTCGCAGTACGTGCTGACGGTTTCCCATGACCTCAAGTCCTCGGTATCAACTATCCAAAGCTGCCTTAAGGTTGTGCTGAAAGGTCTGACCGGCA
>CAITPB010000217.1 GCA_903894145.1 Candidatus Firestoneibacteriota bacterium
CGGCAAAATAAAATGTATCGCCAAGAACAACCGGACTTGCATAATCAGAGCCGTCCACATTTGCAGCTTTTTTCCCGTCTTCGGGATTTACTATCCAACCGCCCGGCATAAGAATGAATTTTTTGCCGGAAAGAACGAGGACATCCGGCGTGGCGTAATCATTGGTTGCTCCTGCGCATTCCCAAAGCATCTCGCCGGTTTTTGTGTCAAGCGCGATGAGATGGTCCAAGCTTACCAGCAATTTTTCCCCGAGAATAATTGGAGAAGCGGATCTGCCGTAGGAACCGTTCATCGGCTGGTCAAGAACCTTAATCCAGACGCGCTTTCCGTCAAGGCCAATGCGGCTCACAATTCCGGAAGCGAGAACAATGAATACTCCGTCATTGCTGACGGCTGGAGTCGAAGCGGCGTTACCGCAGCCGCTGGAAACCACATTCAGCTTCCCTTTTTCCGCCGGGGCAGCATCATTATCTGTCGTGGATAGAGACCAGGAGACATTCCCTGTCGACTTTTCCAGGCAATAGAGCGTGCCGGGCTCGCCGAGCACGTATACTTTATCCTGCCAAATCACCGGAGTTGAATAGCCGGTACCGACTTTGGCCTTCCAGAGGACATTCTTTGATTTGTCCCATTCGGACGGCGGATTTACGGGCGTTTGGTCAAAACTAAGTTTATTCCAAAACCCGTTAGAAGTCTCGGTCGTTTTTGTCCCGGAGGTATCGGCCGTCTGGCAAGCCGCGCAGGAAAAGAGCATCAGTGCCGCAAGAAACAACGATAATTTATTCATCAAACCCCCGTTTCAAATTTCAAATTTCTTGCTTCGAATTTCAATTTATTTTAGCATTTCCCCCTCTGCCTTTCTATTCCTTTCTCAAGGCCTCTGCAGTTGTCCTTCCTATCGCGAAGGCCGCTCCGGCAATGGAAGCCAAAAGGCCGGCAGCGTAAACCGGCAGCAGCCAAAAAAGAGAAGTTGTCCAGGAAGCCGACCTTCCGAGAGCCAGCGTCTGGGGATAAACGGAAGCAAGCGCCGCGGCCGTACCCAGCAGAAGTCCTGCGGTAAGGAGCAGCGCGTTCTCAACGAGTATCAGCCGCACAAGTTCTAGCGGGGAATAGCCGAAAGCGTTCATCACGGCAAGTTCGCGGCTCCTCTCCCTAATGTTGCGGAGCATCACCCCGGTAAGGCCAAGTATTCCGAGCAAGAACCCCAGCCCGCCGAGCAGTTCAAAGGTGGAGATATAAATGTTCTGTATTCCCGCGAATTTCATCAGGTAGTCGGAGGTTTTTCTCGCGTCAAACCCGAGATCCGCAAGATCACGGTTTAAGACCGCCAGCACTTCCTTTTCCTTCCCCGGAGGGCAGGCCGCGAGAAAGAAAGCGTTGCCCTTTCCGGTATAATTTGCCCGGAAATTCTTCTCGGATACAAGCAGGGCTCCCGCGAAAACGCTTTCGTTTACGGTGCCCGAAATTCTTAACCTCTTCCCGCCCGCGAAAATCTCGTCCCCAACTTTTTTGTGGAGTATCCATTCCAGGCTATTGGAATCAGCTAAAGCAGGTATATCGTCTTTTGACAGAGTTTCCAGGGCCTTCCAGCCGTTCCCCGCGAAGCCCGGCGCGCTGACGGTAAAGCCGCCGCGCTCTATCAGCTCTTTTGGAACTCCATAGACAGCCGGCTCTTTCGGCGCTGTCACATTCAGGCAACTCATATCCTCGCCTGCTTTCACGGGAAAGCTCAGCGCTGAAAATCCGGCAAAAACCGAATCATCTTTAATCCCTGCCGCGGCGCGGCCCTTTTTTGTGTTCAGGTCAAAGTTCACCGGCAGCCCGGAAGATGCCGTAATGTTGAATCCGCCGGAACCGGAAGCCCTGTCATAGACATCAATATCCTCCGGCGCCTTTTTATTTGAGGAAACGGTAACTAACAGAAACGCCGCTGACGCAATAAGAGACGCCGCAAGGATGCTTCTTTTCCTGCCGGCGTAAATGGAGCGCAGTGCAAGGCCGAAACGGCTCTCCGCCCTTCTGTTCCTTATCAGAAGAGAAAAGAAGGCCAGAAGCGATGCGAGCAAAATTGTTCCGCCGGTAAAGAAAGCGGCCTCGGCCGAGAGCGCTTTTGCCGCCCCAAGCGCGATAAGCAGAATTGAAACGCCCGCCCCTGTGCAGGCCGCGGTAAGAACCGCCGAATTCGTCCTGCCAAACTGTTTTACATCGGGAAGCCTTGAGCTGCCGGAGAGCAGCGCGGTCACTTTTTCTTTTATCACCCTTGAAGCTGAGAAAGATGCCGCGGCGACCGAGAGCAGAAAGGCGATGAGCGCCCACAAGAAGATATTGAGCGGGTTTAAGTGGACGCTAAAAGTTGCGAGTTCAACGCCGGAGGATTTCCACCCGGCGGCGAGATACCTCGTAAAAAACTCCGCGTATTTAAGCCCGAGCAAAATACCGGGAACCGCTCCGGCCAGGGCATAAACAGCGCCCTCGCACGAGAGCAGGGCTATGATATGGCGAGGCTTAAAACCCAGCGCGAGCATTATCCCCGCCTCTTTGGATCTTTCCTCGGCCATCAAGCCGAAGATGAGCCAGACAAGGCCAAGGGCGGAAGCCACCACAAAGAAACTGAGCCCCGCGAAAAGAGATGAATAATCCGAGGAGGCAACCGCGCTCTTTAGCGCGGCTTCCCGTTCGGATTTCAAAATCAGCCCCATTGCCGCCGGAGCCGCTTCTTCGGTAAAATATTTTTCAAAACGCTTTCTTGAATCCGCGTCTTTTTTCTCAACGCGGTAGGAGGTAATACCGGAATAAACAGGGCTTTCTTCCTTCCAGTATTGAAGCGCCCGTTTGAAATTTATAAGAGCCTTGGGGGCAGCGCCGTGTTCCGTCCAATACTTTTCATCCTTCGGGCGGATCGCGCTTTTTAAAAGCGTGAAGGGCGGTTTCCAATCGGCCATAGAAGCAGAATCAGTTATTCCTTCAAACTTCGGAACAAGCCCGGAGCCCGCGTAAGCGTCAGGCAGCTTTCCGCTGTACACAAACTCCTCGGAAACTTCAGTATAATCCCCGTCGTTCTTTGCTTTTATGAAAGAAACAGGCAGGGCCCCGCCCAAAACCTTGCCCGCGTCTTCAGCGGCCCAGCCGGAAAGCAGTATCTGGTATTTGCCGACAGGCGTCTTCTCCGAAGCCGCGATAACCGAATACGGAGCCTTGCCGTTTATTGACCTGACAAGATAGACCGAGAGCCTTTCGCCGCCAAGCCCGGCCTTTGAAGCCGCCAGCTCAGCGCGGGCCGCCTGGGCCTCGGTGAGCATCAGATCACCGCTTTCTATATAGAAGACGCCGCCTGCGTTATCTTCAACAATTGAAAGGCCGAAATCGCCGAGAGTTAATCTCTTGTTCAAAGCAAGTTCAGGATTTGCCTTTTCGGAATGAATAAGGACTGTATTTATCTTCCCCTTAAGCCCCAGAGCGGCCTGGAGGGTCTTTAGCGGCACAAAAACGGTCCGTGAAGGAGCCGCTTCATTCTTTAGGTTGAATAATCCCGCGGAAGAGGACGGCAGTGCCATTCCGGGTTCAAGGCGAAGCGTTACGGTGGTATCCGCGGTCTTCTTCTTTCCAAAAACACTGCCCTGCGGGGCAAGCGCGGCCTTCGGCAGGGTTAAAATAATATTGTCGTCGCGAAGAATAATAATATCTCTCGAGAGAGCCCCGCTGACCAGGGCCTTTCTCCCCGAGAACTCGCCGGCCTCGTCAAATTTTACGCCGAAGAGTTTGAAAAACCGTTCGTCGCAGCCGACTATCTGCACATTCTGGGCGGTGACGCCGTTGCTGATATTTTTTACGGGAGCGTAAAGAATAAGAACCGGAGCGGCCGTTCCGCCGTTTAGGCCGGCCTCAATCCTGCCGGAAAGCCCTTGATCAAAATAATAGGGCGCAGTGACGGAATGGGTGACGCTGCCGAGCCGTTCAAGAGCCGTATCCTTCAGGCTTCCGTTCACTGAGTCGCCTACTATTGCGGCC
>CAITPB010000218.1 GCA_903894145.1 Candidatus Firestoneibacteriota bacterium
GCGGCGGCGCTTCCGGCAAGAGCATAATAGAAGTACCACAACCCTCGAAGATCTCCGATTTCCTTAAGCCATTCGCTGATGTAGGCGCCGGAAGGTTGCGCTTCGCAGGCGCCCCGCCGGACTGCTCCGGAAGCCTTCGCCCGGCCCGCTGTCAAAATTGCCCGCGGCTCAATATATGTATACGCGTACTTCCTTACAACCGGAACGGCGTTATACATTCTCGCCGGATACGTTTTCAAATAGCCCCAAAGATAGTGCCAGGCCAGCGCCGGCCCCGGCAGTTCGCGGCTTATCGTGAACTGACAGCCGCTCTTTTTTTTCTTTAAGGGTTTAACCGCTGCCGCGTACCCTGTTTTTCTGTCAGTCGCCGCGAGGAAAACACGCTCGCCGGAAATATCTTTCAGGCTCTCCGGAAGCATACCTTTTCCGTCCCTGACGCGGATATCCTGAAGGAGCCTCCTGTCATCGCCCGTCTGGGCGTTTATGGCCCTGAAAATATCCCTGAAAAATACCCTGGCCCCGCATGAGAGGACAACCGCGGGCGCCGCGTTGATTAGCGCGCGCGCAGTAACCCGGCTTTGGCCCGCCGCTATTTCCTTTTTATTTCCGGTAAGGTCGGAGAAGACAGGGCTTTTGCCTTTTGCCCCAAGCTTGAAAACCGAGAACGCAACCGGCATGCCGGACCGGATGCCGGGAAAATGATCCCTGCCGTTAACCAGAAACCCGCCAATAAACCCGGCTTTCCCGGAAACATAGCGGAGAAGTCCTTCATGTTCCTTTCTCCCTCCCGTCAGCCAATTGGTAGGAGTGAAAACCCCCAAATATCCCTCTCCTTTTTGTTCAAGAAGCGAGAGCGCTTTAACTATGAAGAAAGAAGAAAGATCCGTTGACCTTAACCTCTCTTTTTCCAGAAGGGACCTAAGTTCCTTCCCGGCGGAATACGAGGCGGAAATCCCCCTCTTGATTCCGGCCCGCCCTGTCTTACCGGTAGATTTTCCTCTGTAGGGGGGATTCATCAGAAAAAATAACGGCGAATCCGGAAGCAGAGAGGCTATCTCCCTGTTGCCGGCCCTCAAGAAGTCAAGCGTTCCGGCAGTGCAGGGAATACTCCTCTTCTTCTGAGCCAGGATATTTTCAGGGTTTATGTCGGAGCCTAGAATTCTCTTCTGAGTAAGAAGGGGCGCAAGAAGGTTACCGGAACCTGCCGCGGGATCGAAGAAAAAGAGTTTTTTGTATTCTGTTTGACCCAGAAGGTTCCCGATATAATTCGCCGTGAAAACGGAGAGCGCGCTGCCGGTAAAATATAGCCCTAGGGATCTTCTAGCGGGCTCATCGGAGATGCATTCACCGAAGGAATCAAATCCTCCTGCCGGAACGCGTCCACGCGCAACCAGCAGGCTTCGCAGTTTTTCAATGTCTTTTACCGAAGAAGCGGACAGTTGCTCTTTTCTGCCGGAGAGAATACCGGACCTTCCTTCCGAATAGTAGCCCGGATTCAGCCTCTTCCCTGCTTCATAAAAATACAGATTTTTTCCTTCTTTGCGGCATTCCAGGGGACCTCCGGACATAAGTATTTCCGCATACAACCTGTGAAGATGCCGGACTTTGCCCTGCGAGCGGGCGGAGAAACAGGAGAGAAATTCTGAAAAAGCATTTTCATTACGCATGCATAATATTAGCACGCGGATTTTGGCTTGTATATATTTATCTTTATATTGGCCTTGCCTTGATATATAATGATATGAATGAACAGCATCCCGGCCTTCCCGGAATTCATAAAAGTTGATTTTAACCTGCTTAATGAAGTTGAGACGGCCCTTGAGGCCTTCCCTCCGACGGTTTCCTCCATAACCTTAGGCAATATCTTCTGCTACCGAAATGAAACTGACCTTAAAGCTACCCGTGTGTTCGGGAATATCGTTTTCCTGGGGTTTTACAAAGGCATACACTTTTTCACCCAACCGCTGGGGAATAACAGAATTGAAGAAACTTTTTTCGCCTGCCTCAAATACCTGAAAGAAACCACGGGCGGGGGAAGACTGAACAATATTCCAGGGGAGATGGCGGAGCCTCTGAGGAAAGACGGGCGGTTATTTATTTTCCCGGACAGGAGCAGCTTTGATTATGTCTACAGCACCGCGGAACTGGCGGACCTTCCGGGAGAAAAGTTCCATGACAAGAAGAATCTCGTGAATCAATTCAACAAAAGACATATTCACGAATACAGGTCCCTTGACAAGGGCCTTATTTCCCAGTGCCTCGACCTTGAGGAAGAATGGTGCAAGCTTCGGAACTGCCTGGAAGATATCTCAACCGCCGCCGAGAACACCTGCATTTACGAACTGCTCACGCATTTTGACGAGTTGAAGCTTTTTGGGGGCGCTATAATCGTTGACGGCAAGATACAGGCCTTCACAATACTTCAAAAAATGAACGCGGACACGGCGGTAACCCATATTGAAAAAGCTAACACCGAATTTAAGGGCATCTACCAGGCCATCAACAACTACGCGGCCATAAAGGAGCTCAAGGCGTATGCTTTCGTCAACCGGGAAGAAGACCTCGGGCATGCCGGCCTGCGCAAGGCAAAATTGTCCTATAACCCGGTAAGGCTGGAAGAAAAATACCATATAGAACTGGCCTGAACCGGCCGGCGACCTTTACAAGAGCACTTTTTCGGGCTATACTAAATGAACGCTTTATAGCAAGCTATTTTGGACCTGAAGTTCTCCGGAGGTTCCAATGCCCGCTGAAAGGTGCGGTTTCCGAACCATAAAAGACGCCGTCTGGGCCAGGTTGGAGGCCGGGCTTGCCGCAAAACTCTCCGACAAGAATCTCTTGAAAGAGACGCGCATTGAAATTAATTTGGAGAACTGGACCATCTCACTTGACGCCTATGCCACTAACGGCAAAGAGTACACCCGCATTAGAGCGCCTTTCTTGCGAAAAAGCGACGCCAAATTCAAAATATTCCACAAAGATTTTTATTCAACCTTCATGAAGCTTTTCGGAATGCAGGATATCGTAATCGGCTCCCCGGTCTTTGACGAGGCCTTCATCATTCAGGGAAACAAACCCAAGGAAGTCGCCATCCTCTTCTCCGATAAAAGTCTGCAGTCGCGGATGCTTAAGGAACAGTCTCTGCTTTTCCAACTGAAAGAAGATGAGGGCTGGTTCAAAACCCAATACAAGGAAGGCGCCGAAGAACTGTATCTTGAGACAGAGGGAAACATTACGACAATAGAACATCTGCGCAACTTCTACGAAATCTTCGCGGGCGTTCTCTCCGCGCTCTGCGACCTTGACCCGGCCTGCAAGGAAATGCCGTAAAAAAAAGGCGGGCCCGCAGGCCCGCCTTGAGCTTAATTCCTATTTTTTCCTGAGATATTTCTCCAGCCTCTTGAAGGACTGCGGGTGAAGCAGCACAATTATCACTCCTCCCACAATATTCCCCAGGGTTACCGGAACAAGGTTGTTAATCATTTCAGGCCATCTCGCGGCTAACTCGCCTTTAGCAAGCAACCCCGCGGGAAGGAAGAACATGTTTGCCACGCAGTGCTCGTAGCCGCCAATAATAAAGGCCGTAATAGGGAACATGATAGCAAGAATCTTGCCTTCGGTTGAGACCGAAGAAAGGCTCAGAACCACGGCAAGGCAGACCAGGATATTGCAGAGTATTCCGCGCAAAAATGCCGGGTAAAAATCAAGCGCGAGTTTCTTGTCCGCCGCGCCGGCGAGGAAATTTCCGAGAGCCGACAGGCCCTGGGGAGCGTGAGCGTCAAACAAATAGCCAGACCCGTAGAAAAGGTAAACCACAAAAGCCGCGCCTACAAAATTGCCAAACCAGACTACCGCCCAATTTTTCATTATGTGTACAAAGAAATACTTTTTCTCAATATATCCGGCCGTCATGAGCATGTTGCCCGTGAAAAGCTCCCCGCCCGCGACAACCACAAGAATGAGCCCGGTGGAAAACACGACTCCGGCAAAGAACTTTGCCGCGCCCTGATCCAAACCCGCGGCAAGCACAACCGAAGCGGCTATTGCGCCGAGGGCGATATATAGCCCCGCGAGTATTGCATACATGAAAACCTGGACAAGCTTCATCCCGGCCTTTTTCCGGCCGATATTTACAAGCGAATCATTCATTTCTTTCGGTGTAAGTATCAAAGATTCGGGCATTTCAGGCCTCCCTATTCAATGCTTACGAGTTTAATTTTGAAAGTAAGGTCTTTGCCTGCAAGGAAATGATTCAAATCCAGCGAAGCCTCTTCGCCGGAAACATCCACGACAACAGCTTTGTGCGGATACCCGCTCTGGTCCTGAAGCGTGAGCTCGTCCCCTTTGGCGGGAAGTTTTCCGTTAAAGAATTCCTTCTTAAATTTCAGGATCATCTTCTCATCCCTCTTGCCGTAGCCTTCCTCGCAGGAGAAGGAAGCCGTTTTTTCTTCGTTTAGCTTCATGCCTTCTACGGCTTTGTCAAAACCCTTTATCATCTGGCCCGCGCCAAGGGTAAACTCAAGCGGATTGTCCGGCCTGGATTTGTCGAACACCTTTCCGTCCGCGGTCGTTGATCCTTCGTACTGCACCTTAACTTTATCTCCCTTCTTCGCGATCATCTTCTTCTCTCCCTTTGACGCCTGCTCCGCGGTTGATTCGTACTTCGGCGCGATAAGCTCTTTTAGCGGGGCTTTCTCGGCGCCCTTATCTTCGGCGCTGCAGCCCGCGGCAAAGAGGGCCATAACTGAAAGGCAAAGCAACATTTCTTTTTTCATTTTGACCTCCAAAGTCACGCTTTAAGTTTAGCATAACCGCCGAATTGCTTGCAACAAAAGAAAGGGAAGGGCTTTCACCCTTCCCTTCAATGATTACAACAAGCTCTTTACTTCTTTGCGGGAGCTTCCGCTTTCTTTGCAGGCATCGGTTTTGCCGCAGGTTTCGCGGGAGCCGCTACAGGCGCTTTTTCAGGGGTTACTACGCAAGCCGCACCGGCCGCGCAACATGAGCATTTGATCTCTGCGCCGCAATGACATTTGCAGGTGCCTTTTTTCATATCCATTCCTTTGCACTCGCATGCCGCGCCGCATTTCGGGCACTTGCACATGCATTTCATTGCCGCCGGCGCTTTGTTATCCGCCGAAGGGGTTCCCGTACAGCCCGCGAACATAAATACCGCCGCAAGCAGTACTGCCAGCACTACAAGTGTTTTCTTCATAGATCCTCCGTTGAATTATCTTTCCTCTTCAAAAAAAAGAAGGCCCTTTCGGGCCTTCCATCTTTTCCGCGCAAACTACTTCGTGGTTTTCGCAGGAGCTACTTTCGCGGGCGCCGCTTTCGCAGGTGCCGCTTTCGCAGGTGCCGCTTTTGCAGGTGCCGCTTTTGCAGGCGCCGCTTTCGCGGGAACTGCCTTCGCTGCTTCAGGGGTGACAACTGCAGCAGGTGCCGGTGCCGCTTTCTGATCCGCCGCAGGCGCGCCGGATTCACAGCCGGCAAACAGGAACGCCGCTGCTACAAACATCACTACAACCGCAATCATCTTCTTCATTTACTCCTCCTTGGTACTACTTTTTTGGGTTTTAGACCTCGATGATTTTATCAAAATTGAACCGCGCTTTCAATCAAAAGAACGTAAATAAACTAACATTTTTTATAAACTAAAGCCCGAACATACCCCCGGCAAAATAGCCGGATGACCTTGTTTTTACAAGGTTTCTGCTATCCACCCCAGAACAAGGCGCGCCATATCCTTTTGGCCGCAATTGTTAAGGTGTATTTTATCCGGCGCGAGGCGTAAATCAAGGGTCCCGGAATTCATCGAGAGGTAAGTGTCAATCAGGCCTATCTTGAAGCGTGCAGCAAGCTTTTTCTGAACGGCGACAACCTCTTTTTCATATAATTCCGGCTGAAAGGGTTTGATAACCGTTCCCGATAAAAGCACGGGCTTCACCCCGTTCTTTTTAAGCGTCTTTATCATTTGTTCCATCGACAGGCGAAACTTCTTCATCCACTTCATTTCTTTCCCGCCTTTGGTCGCAAAAAGGTCGTTTCCGCCGAACAGTATAACGCAGTATTCCGGTTTATGCGCCAGCACATCCTTCTTTAAGCGGGCCAGCCCCTGCCAGCTCGTGTGGCCGCCAATCCCGGAATTAATTATTTCCACGCGCTTGTTGAATTTTTTGTAAAGCTCTTTCAGTATATCCGGATAGCCGGCGTTAGCGCCCCAATGAAGAGTTGTCATAAGGGAATCGCCCAGAAAAACAATTTTAGTTTTTCTTGTCTTCTTCAGCATCTCTTTTATAGCCGGATACTGCGAGACAAATTCCTCCGCTATCTGCTCAGGACCTCTTATCCCCGTGATTTTCTCGCCCCAGGAATTAATCTTCCTAAACTGCAGGTACATTTCCTGCTCGTCACACTTAAAGCCCTTTCTCCGGTAGCCGCGGCCGACGGTTCTCTTCGCGGCATAGCGCAGCGTTTCTTCGTTATTTACAATACCCAACTCGGAAAATGTAATTGGCAAACCTGCCTCAAAACAGAACTTCATCATAACCTGGAGGTCTGTTCCGTCAAGGTTCATTTTCTGCGTTATCTCAATCAGCCTAGCGAACGGCAGGAGATTAAATCTGGCGGGGTCTTTCTTTGAATACTTTCTGATGGTATCTTTCAACGCCGCCGCCACAATCTTCATATTCTTATCCATTTTTTCTCCTTCTTTCCGTTTTCAGTTTTTCCCGAACATACCTCGCAAATTGCCGCTTTTGACTTTTCCCGCCTTACGTTATAAACGTTATTCTGTTATGCCGGACGCAGTCCGGCATGAATTAGATCTTACCTTAAAAACCCACAAGTTCAATAAGGAAGTGCAACACTTAGGAGGTTATGATAACCTAAGTGTCTATGAAAAAGCAATATAAGCACTTCAGTATCGAAGATCGAGATTTGTTATGTGCGTATCACAATCAAGGCCTAAGTATCTCAAGAA
>CAITPB010000219.1 GCA_903894145.1 Candidatus Firestoneibacteriota bacterium
AGAACCACGGAGCCGCCGCCGGAACTTCCCTGGAGCATCCGCATTCGCAGGTTGTGGCGATGCCGGTCGTGCCGCATCAAGTAAGAAGCCGCATGGATATCGCGATAATCAACTACGACGACCATCACGAATGCCTTTATTGCAGAATCCTGAAAGACGAGATTAAAGAAGGTACCCGGGTAATAGCCGAAACGGAGCATTTCGTATGTTTCACTCCCTTCGCGGCGCTCACGCCATTCCATACCTGGATCTACCCTAAGAGGCACTCCGCAAGTTTTGGACAGGTAACCGGCGCGGAACTGGAAGATCTAGCTAAAATTCTTCGTTTGTCCCTCAGAAAATTCTATTTCGGGCTAAACGACCCCGATTTTAATTATGTTATCAGGTCCGCCCCGACTGACTGCTGCGACGCAACCTATTTCCACTGGTATTTGAGCGTAATCCCGAGGTTAACTAAATCGGCAGGTTTCGAGCTTGGCTCCGGGATGTTTATTAATGTGTCCTTGCCGGAAGAGAATGCCCGTTTTCTGAGGGAAGTAAAAACTCCGGACTGACATCATAGTGCCAACCCGGCCGAAAGAGTATTAAAGTAATTCAGCAAACCCCTTTTCCCGCAACCGGCATGAATCACAGACACCGCAGGGATATTTGCCGCCGGAGTAGCAGGACCAGGTAATCCCGTAGGGAACTCCCAGTTTGGTTCCAAGCCTTATTATCTGCGCCTTGGTCATGTTGATTAGAGGCGTTTCAATTTTCAGCCGCTTACCCTCGACTCCGCCTTTTGTTCCAAGATTTATCATTTTTTCGTACGCCTTTATGAAGTTCGGCCTGCAGTCCGGATATCCGCTGTAATCCAGGGCATTTGCTCCGATAAAGATCCTTGAAGCTCCTATTGATTCAGCGTACGACGCGGCAAAACTAAGGAATATTGTATTTCTTGCCGGAACATAGGTTACAGGGATATCTTTGCTCATCCTTTCGGCCCTTCTGTTCCCGGGTATTTTTGTCATAGAATCAGTCAGAGCGCTCTTGCTCCACGGCAGTCTTATTTTTACTATCTTGAAATCGTTCCCCATAAGGTTAGCAATCTTCACCGCCGCCCTGATTTCCTTTTTATGTTTTTGCCCATAGTCAAAGATTACGCAAAAGCACTTATAGCCCTTTGCCCTGGCGTAATAAAGAGTTGTCGTAGAATCCAACCCTCCCGATAAAAGTATTACCGCCTTCTTCATCTTCACTCCTTTTCCTCTCCAGCTTTCTATCTTTACGTTAAGAACGTCATAAACGATATTCTTCGCTCTTGCCTTACGTTACAAACGTTATGAACGTTATAAACGTTATAAACTTTATTTTCAAGAACAAGACCATCAAGTACGGCCTTCAAACCCTATTTTTCGCCCTTGCCTTACGTTACAAACGTTACAAACCTTAAGAACGTTACAAACTTTTATAATTACTTAACCATCTCCTCCATCACTTTCAAACTCTTAAGACTATATTCATAATTATACTCGAGAAAGTTATTTATCACTTTTCGTATCTCGTCCCCCAAGCAGGACTCCAGTTTCAGTCCGGCCACCACTTGGTATCCGTTTTCCTGCAGACAGCATAAGGCTTTGAGGGAGGGCCCGCTTATTACGACAGAATCTCCCTCTTTTCTTGAACAGGCTTCACAAAGAATGCCACCGTGCTTCGCGCTTACGCGATAGCTCTTTGAGGCAGACCTGTCGGGTTTGCCGCAGGACGCGCATGCCTTCAGGTTAGGCCTGTATCCAGCGATTGAAAGGTATTTGAGCATAAAGGAGAGCAGGACGTTCTGCGTCGAGCCGCTAAGTTCCAGCGCCTTAAGAGAGCCTCTGAAGAACTGATAAAGTTCCTCGTGCTTTTCCCCCTGAACCGTGTGCGTATAAAGAAAATCCGCCATCACCGAAGCCGCCGCGAACTTCCCTGAACCGGAATAGAGCCCCTCGTGAGGAGACAATATTTGGGACTGGCTGACCACATAAAGGCCGGCCATCGGCTGTTTATACAGGAGGAACTTGCTTTCGGTGAAAACCTCGAGAGAAGAGCCAAATCTGCTCTTTAGCTTTCTTGCTCCCTTCGCGAGCGCGTTGACACGCCCAAACTCCCTGGTATAAACGGTCAGCAGTTTGGACGACTCGGAGTACTTTCTCGTCTTAAGTATTACGCCCTGTGTTTTATGGTACGGCTGCAAGGATGCCTCCGGCGGAGAACTCTGAAGGATTATAGCATAATCATGGCAGATTGCACAGGCAGGAAGCCGCAGAACGGGTACGGCTTGCCGGAGCGAGCTTTACCTCTTAGCAGGCTCCGGAGTAATCGTCTTTTCGGATGCTTTCGCTTTGGCTTTGCCTCCGGTCTGCGGAAGCGTGACCTGGGAAATGTCAAATGTATAGCAAACGGAAACCACCAGGAATCCGGTAAAGTTCGTCGGGAAACTGAAAGAATAATTGGCTGGAGCCCCGTAATCAACAAAGAAAAGGTTCCTGTAGGCATAAGTGGAAACGCCTCCCCCGAGGTCAAAGAACCAGTCCGGTCCGATTTTTGTCCTAACCCCGACTGAAACGCCGTTATGAATCTCCGCCATAAGCCACATATTTTCCGCGACAACCTGCTCCAAGCCCGCAAAAACAAAGTATGGAAAAGCGGAAACACCGAGCGTAAGCCGCCCGAATTTATAATCCTGGGTAAGTACCGCGTAGGGATAAAGTCCGGTTAAGAGAGATACGCCGAAACCCAGCTCGCTGCCGTCCTGCTGGGGAAATGAATATTTTATCCCGTGCAGGCCCGCCTCAAGGTTTGGTGTAATGCCGAGATCAAGATGAAGAAGGCCGATATTCATCCGGTCTTTCTGGATAATATCCGCGGTCGGAATAGTTAGAAGCCAGGATGGCCCTATTCTGTCCTTCCCGGAACATACCACTGCAAGCATAAGGATCATTGCTGCGATAGCGGTCTTTTTCATCTTTCCCCCACAAATCATTTCATTCTACTGCATTTTGAATGCCGGTTACTAAATACTATATACCCATGAACTCAATCAGTCGAGACAAAGTTTCTTTTTGATTTCTCATAGACATAATTGTACTATTTTCCCACGAGAGATTCCAAACAAAAACAAAACCGGGAGCCGTTCTTTCGAACAGCCCCCGGTGTCTTTCCTTTTCGTTATAAACGTTATTCTGCTTTGCCGGACGTAGTCTGGCATGGAAGATATCCTTCCTTACAGAACATGACGCACGAAGTGCGGCATATAAACCTTATAAACCCACGAGTTCAATAAGGAAGTGCAACACTTAGGGGGTTATGATAACCTAAGTGTCTATGAAAAAGCAATATAAGCACTTCAGTATCGAAGATCGAGATTTGTTATGTGCGTATCACAATCAAGGCCTAAGTATCTCAAGAA
>CAITPB010000220.1 GCA_903894145.1 Candidatus Firestoneibacteriota bacterium
CAGCGTGATCTTCGCCGTGATAAACGGGAAGACCGCGGATTTCACAAAGGCCATCTTTGACGGAGCCAAGTCAGGCGTTGAGATATCCCTGACGCTTGCCGGAATAATCGCCATCTGGCTCGGTATTACTCAGATAATAGAAGACTCGGGCATGCGCGAGAAAATATCCAAATTCTTCCGCCCGGTTATTTCAAAGCTTTTCAAAGGCATCCCCGAAGGGCACAACGCGACAAGCTCAATCACATTGAACATCCTTTCAAATATGCTCGGCACGGGAAATGCCGCCACGGCGCTTGGCATCAAGGCGATGAACGATCTCCAGACGCTGAACCCGTCAAAAGAGACCATCTCCTTTGACCAGATGCTCTTCGTGGTCATCAATACTTCCAGCATCCAGCTTGTGCCTTTTACCATAATAGGCCTGCTCTCGGACTTTGGCTCAAAGAACCCAACGATTGTCATAGTTCCGATTCTCATCGCGACCGCGTTTACGACCACTATTGCCGTCACAAACCTCTTCATCTTCAGGAGGTTCTTTAAATGATGGACGCGGTCAAGTACATATCGGCGCTCATCATCCCGGTTTTCTTCCTCTTCGTGATAGTTTACGGGCTGGCAAGAAGGGTCAAGGTTTACGATTCCTTCATTACGGGCGCGAAAGAGAGCCTGCCGACTATATTTAAAATTTTCCCCTACATTGTCGGAATATTTATAGCCATTAAATGCTTCCAGGCCTCCGGAGCTTTTGACGCGGTCAAGAATCTGCTCTCGGGCGCGTTCTCTCTGGCGGGCGTCCCGGCTGAAGTCATTTCAATCGCGCTTATAAAACCCCTGTCCGGAAGCGCTTCAACAGCAGTCTTCACGGACATGCTGAAAACATTCGGCCCAGACAACATCACGGTGCTGACCGCGGCGATAATTATGGGAAGCACAGAGACAACTTTCTATGTCATCTCGGTTTATCTCGGCTCCGTCGGTATCAAGAATTCAAGATACTTGGTGGCGGTCTGCCTGATATCGGACCTCATCGGAATAGTGCTGGCGGTGACCATCGCGAGGAGATTCTTCTTCAATGTGTAGATTGCTGGGAATCACGAAATTTGATATTGATCGCCACCTGGGCATCGCGATGGATTTTTTCGCGCTGGCGGAAAATGGCAACGTTCCCCCCGGGCATAAACCCGGGCATCTTGACGGCTGGGGAATCGGCTGGTACAAGGGCGGGCGCGGAGAAGTTGTCAAGAGCGGCAAACCCATCACCTCAGAAAAGGAACTCTTCACATCCACTCTCAGGTCCATTGGAAAAGCTGATATTCTTATTCTCCATCTGAGATTATCCGCGTGGAAAGGCACCGAATACAAGGAACACGCGCATCCCTTTCTCCTGCACAACGCGATGCTGGCACACAACGGAACTATCAAGGATTATAAGGATATGCTCGGAGAGCCGGGGTTTAGTGGGTTTGACACGGAAGCGCTGCTGAGGTTCGCTTTGAAGCAGAACCGCTGGAGCGTGAAAAAAGCTTTCACTGCCGCGGTTTCAAAGATACGCGAAAAACACTCTTATTCCGCGCTGAATCTGCTCTTTTCCGACGGAAAAACCCTTTTCGCTCTCAGAGAATTCACGAAGTGGCCGGATTATTACACGCTTTACGAGTCAAATTATCACGGCTCAAATGTTGTCTGCTCGGAAAAAATCACTTCAAAGCTTGACTGGACCGCTCTGCCTAAAGGCGAAATTACCGCTTTTTAACAGACTACTTCTTTTCCCACTTCAGAATATCCATCACCGAAGAGAGCGTGGAGCCTTCCAGTATCTCTTTGCGCAGGCGGTTCTCTTTCTCAAGCACATCCATAGCCCTGTTGGTAAACTCTACCGCTTTATCCGAAGGGATTACCATCACGCCGTCATCATCTGCGACTATCCAGTCTCCGGGGAATACTTTCTGCCCGCCAACCATAACGGGAACATTCAACTCGCCAAAACCCTTCGGCTCGCCGGCGTGAGAAGTAACAAGGCGCGAGAAGGCCGGAAACTTTAAATCAACTATCTCTCTTGAATCCCTGATGGCGCCGTCTATGACAAGGCCGCCGAGTTTTCTGCGCTTCGCGCTCTGCGTGGCAAGCTCGCCCCAAACCGCGGGAGCAACGCCGCCCGCGTCTATTACAATAACTTCTCCCGGCTTCGCGATATCTATTGCTTCCACAGGTTTTGCCCAATCTCCGGGATAAGTTCTTACTGTTACCGCCTTTCCCGCCATTCTCATACCGGGTGCCAGCGGCTTGATACCTGAAAGACAGGGCAGCCGGTGAAGCGCGTCCGAGATATTTGCCGTGGAAACAAGCGAGAGCACCTTGAGTATGTCTTCTTCACCGACACGTTTGAAGAACTTGCTGTCCACCTTCTTAAGCGAAACCATTGCCTTCTTGATCTCAGAGGCGGCTTTTTTAGCGTCTTTTGATTTGGTTATTGAACCTCCGGCAATGATGATAGAAGCGCCGGCCTTTACCGCTTCAACAACGTTCTCGGAGTTTATTCCTCCTGCAACCGCTACAGGGATACTGACTGCAGATACAACTTTACGGAGCATCTCAAAGGGTTCTTTTCCCTTCATCTGCTCGTCAATAGGAGTATGGATTCCGATATAGTTAACGCCGAGTTTTTCAACTTCCTTGGCTCTCTTTACCGGATCTTTTACCTCTATCATATCAACGATAACTTCCGCGCCGTAGTTTTTCGCGGCTTCCACGCACTCGGCTATTGTTGAATCCGAGGCCGCGCCGAGAACGTGAACAACCTTTGCTCCTGCCTTGGCCGCTATCTCAACTTCCGCGCGCCCGGCATCCATAGTCTTCATATCGGCAACTATCACATGTTTAGGGAAGGTTTTGTGCAGTTCTCGTATGATGTTTAAACCTTCGGCTTTAATAAGAGGAGTCCCTGCTTCTATCCAGTCAACCCCGCCGGCAACCGCCTCGCGGGCGCAGCCAAGAGCCCTGTGCATATCAACGAAATCAAGCGCGACCTGAAGTGTAATTTTGCGGGGCATAATTCTCCGGTATTGAGCGGCTCTTACGCTATCCTGCCGTTTCACTTTATTATACTACAACTATGCCCCTCTTTCTATTGTTTAGCGGAATTTCTGTCCTATTGCATTGCTTTCTTCAGTATCCTAGAGATTACATTCCTTTCAAAAACAACGGAAATCAAAGTTCTCTTCTTTGCGAAGACTGAATTTGCAGGTTCTTCCTTAACTCCTGCCGGCAGAGAAATCCGAACCAAGGCGTGTTTTCCGAGGCCTTCGACAAATTCAGTTATTCCTGATTTTGAGCGTTTCATATTACTTCCTTCTGCGCTGTACCGCGCCGGCAATTTTTCTTTAACATAACACTTTATGGCAGGCGGCTCGTTCACGGTCGCCTTAAGATTTTCTGAAGCGCCTGATACAAACTTCCGAACCGACGAGATTATTTCATCCTTGCCCTTTCCGCAAACTGCTGCAGCTCCCGCAAGGCTGCCGGAACAACCAAGTGCTTCCAGTTCCTCCAAGCCGTCTGCTGCGTATGTTCCCGCCCAGGTTTCAATTTTTGAGACGCGGGCTTTTACGGCCTCGAGATCTCCGTGGCTTAGCGCGCTGAATATGCCTCCAAACTCTTTCTCAAGTGTTGCGGCAACATGCCGTTTGCACCGCTTAATGATACTGCGGGCGCTGCTTTGCTTCTGCCCGAAGACAGCCCCCAAATCTTCGTATTTAAGCTCGGCCCCGCTCATCAGATATAGTAGATATAAATCGCGGTGCATTTCCCTCCTGATAGACAGGACAGCCGCCCTGATATGCCTTAACATTTCGTCTGCCAGGACGGCGGAATCAGGCGCTATTTCCCCGGATTCAAGGTACTCTTCCGGCGATGACGCTTCCATTCCTGAGCTTGGGGCGGAAATTGAAGCTGTCGTTGACCTCTCGCGGGAAATCGTTTCAAACATAGCGAATACGGAGTTCCTGACAATCGCTCCTATGTATGTTGCCGCCATTGCTTTTGCCGGATTAAAAGCCTCAAGAGCGCCTCTTGCAAATAATCTCTCCATGCAGTCTGAGTAGGCCTCTTCAGCCTGCTCACGCGTCAGTTTGAACCTGTAGAGGTCCGCTTTCACCTTCCCGCTTACCGCATTGGCAAGGGCGCGCAGATTCTTCTCGCTGCGCTCCTGTTTTAAAACACAAAGAAGTTTCTCTATTTTGCCTTTGTCGGGATTTGCCATTACGGGATAGTACCTGAAGAGGCGCTATCCCGCAAGGCAATCCGGACCGAACGGAGAGATTTAAGTTGCCGCGTTCATATCTGAGCTTAGCCGTGGGCGGCTAAACTCCCGCAGGTTCCGGTATCTCAAAATGCTCGGCTGCTTTCTTCAGCTCTTCGATGAAGGGAGAAAGCTCATTATTAAAGATCATCAGGGAGTTTCTCCGTTTGTTGCCCTCTTTGTCAAACGAAGATTCGCTGACAATGAGGTAGTTGGTGTTGTTCGACGCCTTCTTAACATCAAAGAAGAACACCCTCTTCCCCGACTTGCAGACCCCGGAATAAACCGGCGGTTGTTTCACTTTCTCCTGCATATTGCCTCCTTGGGCGGGATTCCGCCTACGGGTATATATACAAAAAGAGAGGCGTTTCGTGGCAAAAAAAAACACCGAATAGCAATTTTGCTAATCAGTGTTTTTTGTGCGTTTCTTGTGAAGAGAATCACTGCCGCGCGCCGTTCGTGTTATTCGCCCACCATCTGAATTACCAGCTCGCGGTCTCGCGGTATGTTGTCAAAATCTACAAATATTATCTGCTGCCATACGCCAAGTTTCATCTTGCTGCCTATCACGGGAACAGTTATTGAAGGCCCGATGAGACTCGCCCTTATGTGCGAGTGCCCGTTCGCGTCGGGATGCGTCAGGTTATGGTTATACATCCCGTTTTCAGGCAGGATCTGGCTGAAGAAAGCCTTAAGATCCGCGACAAGCCCCGGCTCATACTCAATGGTGGTAAGAGCGCCGGTGGCTCCCGGGACAAAGACATTGAGCAGGCCGTTCTTTATCGCGCTGTCCTGCACTTTCCGGTCAAGAAAATTGGTAATATCTATTATATCGGTGTGCCCCTTGGTCCCGAACTTAATCTTGTCAGAATAAACCGCCATTATTTGCCGCCCCCTTCAATATAGCCCCTTTCCAGCGCCTTGATATTCATCGCTATCATGTCCTTGTGTCTTGATGACATTACTTCTTCCAGTCCGGTCTTCAGCGAATCGAGCTTTACCGCTTTGGAAAGCGCGGCATAAACTCCGAGTGAAACCATATTCACAACGCGGTTCGAGCCTACATCCTTTGCAATATCGCTGATTGGCAATTCTACAACCTTGCAGCCGGAGAGGCTCTTTCCGTCCTTTATCAACGATGAATTTATTATGAAAACCCCGCCTTTTGAAATACTGCCCTTGTAAACATTGAAGCCGATTGTATCCAGTCCAATTATGTATTCGACAAGTCCCAGCACTGGAGACATTATCTCTTCATCGGAAATCACCACCGCGCAATAAGAGAGTCCTCCCCTCTTTTCGGCGCCGTATGAAGGAAGCCAGGTTACCTTCTTCCCTTCGCTAAACGCCGCCACAAGCGCAAGACTTCCTCCGAGGAGAATCCCCTGTCCGCCGCTGCCGCACATTATAAGACTTCTTTCCATTGTTCCTTTCCTTTGCCTGTTGTTTTTACTGAATCGTTTCGTCCTTTATCACGCCAATCTTGAAGTATTTGGTCATTTCTTCTTTAACGAATTTTAGGCCGTCAAGCGGAGACTTTCCCCAGTTTACCGGGCAGGGCGAAAGAACTTCCACGAGACTGAATCCTTTGCCGTCAAGCTGCGTCTGGAAAGATTTCTTTATGGCTTTTTTCGCTTTGTTTATGTTTGCCGGATCGGTAATCATAACCCGTTCAAGATACCTTGTGCCTTCAAGCGTCGCAAGAAGCTCACAGACGCGCACCGGGTAGCCGGAAACTTTCACATCACGCCCGTTTTGGGTGGTAGTAGTCTTCATGCCGGGAAGCGTGGTCGGAGCCATCTGGCCCCCGGTCATTCCGTAATTTGCGTTGTTGATAAATATGACGGTAATGTTATCGCTTCTATTCGCCGAATGTATTATCTCGTTTGTGCCGATGGAAGCCAGGTCGCCGTCGCCTTGATAAGTAAAGACCACCCTGTCAGGCAGAACGCGCTTGATGGCGCAGGCAACAGCGGGAGGCCTGCCGTGCGGCGCCTCGGTTACGTCAAAATTCCAGTAGTCGTAAGCAAAAACCGCGCAGCCTACCGGCGCGATACCTACAGTCTTCTCCCTGACGCCCAGTTCGTCAATAACTTCCGCGACAAGCCGGTGTACTATTCCGTGGCCGCAGCCCGGGCAGTAAGAATTAGCGTTATCTTTCAGGCTCTCAGGCCTGCAATATACCTGTTTCACTTAATTATCTCCCTGACCTTAGCCGCGATCTCTTCCGGGACAGGGCATCCGCCTCCCGGCCTCCCGAAGAAGCTGACTTTTGAATCGTCCAGCACAGCAAGCCTGACATCTTCCACCATCTGCCCCATATTCTGTTCAACCACAAGAATCTTCTTCGCTTTCGCGGCTGCGGCTTTGATCTCCGAGTACGGAAAGGGCCAAAGTGAAATCGGGCGGAAGACCCCGCATTTAACGCCGGAAGCTCTCAAAAGATTTGCCGCGCCCTTGCTGATCCTGCCGATTATGCCGTTTGCCACGATTACAATATCAGCGTCTTCAAGTTTAAACTTCTCAAACTTTCTGACAGAGGCTTCTATCTTCGCGTATTTTCCCGCGAGTTTGAAATTGTGCTTTTCAAGGACGCCCGGCCCCATCATAAGAGAGAACAGATTCCTTGGCTTCCTTCCTTTGCAGCCGTCCAGAATATAATCCTTCGCCGGCAGTTCCGGGAACTTCCTTTCTGATAATTCCACAGGTTCAATCATCTGCCCCAGAATTCCGTCTGATAGAAGCAATACAGGGTTTCTGTACTTGTCTGCCAGATAAAACGCTTCCGCGGTCAGGTCAGCGGCTTCCTGCACAGTTGACGGCGACAGCGTAATAAGCCTGTAATCTCCGTGCCCGCCGCCTTTAACCGACTGAAAATAATCGGCCTGGGAACCCTGGATGTTGCCTAAGCCCGGGCCTCCCCTTTGCATATTAACTATGAGCGCGGGAAGCTCCATGCCAGCCATATAGGATATTCCTTCCTGTTTTAAGCTTATGCCGGGACTTGAAGACGAGGTCATTGCCCTCGCTCCCGCTACTGACGCTCCAAGCACCATATTAATAGCGGCAAGCTCGCTCTCAGCCTGAATAAATGAACCTCCCGCTTCAGGCATCCTCCAGGACATATACTCGGGTATCTGATTTTGAGGAGTGATCGGGTAGCCCGCGTAAAAACGGCAGCCCGCAAGTATCGCGGATTCCGCTATGGCCTCGTTTCCTTTCATTAAATGTATTTTGCTTTTCATTTGTCCTTCCGCACTTCTATGGCGGCTTCCGGGCACATCAGCGCGCAGATGGAGCAGGAAGTGCACTTCCCTTCATCGTTAAATTCGACAAACGCGTAGCCTTTCGCGTTGGAACTTTTTGCCAGAACCAGCGATTTTTTGGGACAGAACTCAATGCAATACAGGCATCCCTTGCATCTTTCTTTCTCTATTTTTATCTTTCTCTCCGGCATCTGTTCTTCTCCAACGTCCAATCATCCGACCCGCCAACCCTCTAAACATCCGATTAAGAGTTCTCCAGCAGCTTCTTAATGTTTCTTATCGCCTGCCTTGTCCGGTCTTCGTTCTCTATAAGGGCGAACCTGACATAACCCTCGCCGTACTCGCCAAAACCCACGCCGGCTGAAACCACCGTGTCGGCTTCAAGCAGGAGTTTTTGAGCAAAGGCCTGGGAACCCATTGCCTTGAACTTTTCCGGAATCTCGGCCCAGATGAACATCGTTGAATTTGGCTTGGGAATGACCCAGCCGGCCTTCGCCAGCCCGTCAACAAGCACATCCCTTCTCTTCCTGTACGTCTCCGCGATCTCTTTGACGCAATCCTGAGGGCCGCGAAGCGCCGTGATAGCCGCTACCTGTATGGGAATGAACATCCCGTAGTCCATATAGCTTTTCAGCTTGGCGAGATTCGCTATCATTTCTTTATTGCCCATGCAGAAGGCTACGCGCCAGCCGGGCATATTATAGGATTTTGACATTGAAAACAGCTCAACGCCGACATCTTTCGCTCCTTTTACCTGCAGGAACGAAGGGGCTTTATAGCCATCAAAAACCAGGTCTTTGTAGGCAAGGTCGTGAACTATCATAATATCATTCTCTTTCGCGAACGCTACCACATCCTCGAAGTATTTAAGGTCAACGGAAGCGGTCGTGGGATTCTGGGGATAACTCAAGACCAGCATCTTCGGCTTAGGCCAGAAGTTATTCTTTCTAATTTTCTCAAGATCAACCTTGAATCCGTTCTCTTTCGTAAGCGGAATGCTTACAAGATTGCCGCCGGCTATGACTACGCTGTAAAGGTGTATGGGATAGGTCGGATTTGGCACCAGCACGACGTCTCCCTCGTCAATCATGGCCATCGCCAGGTGCGAGATTCCTTCTTTCGCCCCAATAGTCGCAATAATCTCGGATTCCGGATCAAGGTCGACGTCAAAATCCTCTTTATATCTGTGGGCCATGGCTTTTCTCAGGTTCAGCATGCCTTTGGAGACGGAATACCTGTGCGCCTTGGGGTCGCGCACCACTTCGCAGAGCTTGTCAACTATATAGGCAGGAGTGGGTTTGTCGGGGTTTCCCATGCCAAAATCAATAACATCAATTCCTTTCGCCCTCTGCTCGCTCATAATGCCTTTAATCTTTCCCAGAGAATAGGGGGGCAGTCTTTTTATTCTATTGGAGTCTATCATTTTAATTTCCTCTTATATGTCTTTGAATTGGGTGAATTTTCTTATTTCCTTAAAACGCCTGTTGATACTTGACCTGTCCGCCTTCCTGAACCTGTTCACCGAAAAATCTTCCACGCAGAAAGACGCTGACGCGGTGCCGAACACAAGAGCCCTTTTAATTTCTTCCTCATTTATCTTTTTAACGGTGGAGATGTAGCCCATAAAACCTCCGGCGAATGAATCTCCCGCGCCGGTCGGGTCAATAGCGTTCTCAAGGGGATAGGCCGGCGCCACAAAACGCCAGTCTTCCGAGAACAGAACGCTTCCATGCTCGCCTTTCTTTATTATTACTATCCCGGGGCCAAATTTCTTTATCTTCGCGGCCGCTTTAATGAGGTTTGCCTCTCCCGAAAGCTCTCTGGCCTCGGAATCATTGAGAAAAAGTATGTCTACTTTTTTCAAGAGCTGCAGGAGTTTTACTCTGTCGGATTTTATCCAGATGTCCATGGTATCGCACGCCACAATCCTGGCGGAATTAATCTCTTCAAGCACCTTAAGCTGCAGGCCCGGGTTTATATTGGCCAGAAACAGATGACTGCTGTTTTTGTAGGAAGCCGGCACCTTCGGACTGAAATCCGCGAAAACATTCAGGTCCAGTTTTAGAGTTTCTCTCACATTCATATCAAACTTATACTCGCCGGTCCAGCTGAAGGTTTTTCCGGCGGCAACTTCCACACCTTCGGTATCAATACCGCGCCCCTTAAGCTCGCGCAGATATTTAGCAGGAAAATCCTTTCCGACAACTCCGACCATTTTCACGGGGGTAAAGAAACTCGCGGAGTAGGAAAAATACGTGCAGGAACCCCCGAGCACCCGGTCAACAGATTTGAAAGGCGTCCTGATAGAATCCAGAGCGACCGAACCTACAACCGCAAGACTCATATATTAACCCTCTTGGTATGAATTACTTGACGCAAACTCTGTTCCTTCCATTTTCTTTCGCTTCATAAAGTCCGCTGTCAGCCGCCTTAATCAGGGAATCCGGAGTCTTGCCGTCCGGCCCGAAAGCCGAAACGCCGAGACTGACTGTCAGCCTCCCTCCCGGCTGCCCGGCGCGGAACTCAAAAGCGTATTCCTCTATCTCTTTCCTTATCCTTTCCGCGAGTATTACCGCGCCGTCCTTCCCCGTTGCGGGAAGCATTATAATAAATTCTTCGCCGCCGTATCTGGCCACCACGTCCACCTGTCTGCAGAGGCTCTTCAGAATCTGCCCTATTTCAACAAGCACCGCGTCCCCTGCCATGTGTCCGTTCTTGTCGTTGTAGGCCTTAAAGTGGTCAACATCCAGCATGATAATGGATAACATGCCGTCCTTCTCGTATCTGATCATTCTTGCGAGCTCTTCCCGCAGGGATTCCAGGAAATACCTGTGATTATATACATTGGTCAAACCGTCAACAATCGCGAGGTATTCAATTTTCTGGTAAAGTTTGGCGTTCTCTATGCCCATTGCGACCTGGTTCGCGAAAGAGGTCAGCGGCACTAAGTCGATCTCTTCGATGCGTTTCTTGTTCACCACATTATCCGCGAGCAACACACCGACCGCCACATTCTTGACAACAAGCGGGAGAACAATATATTCCTTAAGACCCAGCAGATTCACGAATACCTGAGAGCACCTGTAATCATCCGAGGCGTTCTTTATTATGTATCCCGTGCGCTCTATCGCGACGCGCGGCACCATATCAAGAGACTTATCCAGCTTAAAGGTAAAGTTTTTCACGCTTTCAAAATCAATGCCTATCGCCGCCGCCGGCCTGAGAAGTTCTTTCTTGTTTTCATCTGTTTCCAGCGAAAATATCAAAACCCTGTCGTACTTCAATTCTTCCGTAAGATTCTTCAAAACCAGCCCGAGGACAGCGTTAAGATTCGTTGAAGTCCGCAGAGCCTGGGTGAGTTCCTCAATGTAATGAAGCTGTTTGTTTACCGTTGTCAGGTTGTTTATCTTCCGGTTGTTGCTGATATCTACAATAACAACGCTAACCGACGCGATAATAAGCCATAGAATGAAAAAATCCTGATCCCATCCGTTTATCAGGAAATCCAGCCCGAGCAGTATAAGGAAATATGTTCCGGAATATGACAGAATTATACCGGGGGCCCTGCTTTTCATTCTATTTAGGCTGTCTATGACATTCAAAGCGTCTCCGTGACTATAGCGCCGCGCCTAAGAATCCGTCTCAGCGGAAATTCGGCGCGAATAATCTCAGTATTACACCAGAGGCTTCTCTAACTTAAGTCAGGGGAGGCTTATTTTTCGTTAAGCGCGGCAATACCTGGAAGATTCTTGCCTTCAATAAACTCCAGCGACGCGCCGCCTCCCGTGGAAATATGTGTAATCTTTCCTGAAACTCCTGATTTCTTCACGGCTGAAACAGAATCACCCCCGCCTACCACTGATGTCGCTCCGGAATCCGCTATAGCTTTCGCGATAGCCATAGTTCCCGTCGCGAAACGGGGTATTTCAAAGAAGCCCAGCGGCCCGTTCCAAAAAACTGTTTTTGATTTCTTAATCTCATCCGAGAAAAGTTTTATGCTCTCGTCGCCTATGTCCAGAGCTGTAAGTCCGTCCGGAATTTCATTTACGCACTTCGCGTCCGAGGGATTATCCTTATTCGCGGTTACGACATGGTCAACCGGAAGCAAAACTTTTACTTTCTGTTCCGCGGCCGCCTTAATTATGCTCGCTGCCAGGCTTATCTTGTCTTCCTCAACAAGCGACTTGCCTGTTTTTTGGCCTTTCGCCCTGAGGAAGGTGTAAGCCATGGCGCCGCCAATGATAAGCGTGTCAACCTTTCCCAGGAGATT
The DNA here is from genome assembly GCA_903894145.1 of Candidatus Firestoneibacteriota bacterium. Taxonomy (GTDB): domain Bacteria; phylum Oederibacteriota; class D2-FULL-39-29; order D2-FULL-39-29; family CAIOVX01; genus CAIOVX01. Next base: position 11,834 of record CAITPB010000220.1, read on the forward strand.
TGTGAGGACATCTATCTTCCCGGATATCTTGGCGCCTCCGATAATTGCTACTACCGGCTTCTGAGCTCCGTTTACAACCATGCCGAGGTATTTAATTTCTTTCTCAATCAGAAACCCGCAGGCTGCGATCTTAACGAATTTTGCCACTCCTTCGGTTGAAGCATGCGCCCTGTGAGCGGTGCCGAACGCGTCGTTGACATAGACATCGCAGAGCGAGGCAAGTTGTTTCGCGAAGGCCGGGTCATTCTCCTCTTCTTCCGCGTGAAAGCGGACATTCTCAAGGAGCAAAACGTCGCCATCATTCATGGCCGCTACAGCTTTCTCCGCCTCGGGGCCGACACAATCTTTGGCGGTCAGCACCGTCTTTCCCAGAAGCTGCTCAAGTTTCTTGGCCGCGGGAGCCATTCTCATTTTCTCTACGACTTTTCCGTCAGGCCTGCCCATGTGTGAGACCAATATAACTCTACCGCCCTTTTCGGCGATGTATTTGATGGTTGGAAGAGCTTCTTTTATTCTGGTATCGTCCGTAACATTCAGTGAAGCATCAAGCGGAACATTGAAGTCAACGCGGACAAGAGTCCGTTTACCCTTGAAATCAACATCTCTAATAGAAAGTTTTGCCATAATACCCCCTAATAAGAATAAAGACAGATAAAATCTCAAATCGCAAGCACCAAATCACTTAAGTTCAAATCTCAAATCACAAATCACAAACACCAAATCCCAAATAAGATAGAAAAATTCAAATCACAAAAAAACTTTTGAAACACTTTATCTTTTTACTTTTTATGTTTACTTGGTGCTTGGTGCTTGTGATTTGGTGCTTAATCCTGTGGTGCTTGGTGTCCGCCACAATTTTCAATTGTGGCGCGATCTCGTCCGAATTCGGACGGACTTGTGATTTGGTGCTTTTCTTCATTGAGGCGGCAGCCCCGAAGGGCTGCCGCTCCCAAGACCTTTAATTATAAACCTTTCTTTGCGAGTATCTGGGCAAGGTCAACGACCCTGTTTGAATAACCCCATTCATTGTCATACCACGCAACGACCTTGATCATGGTTCCGTCTATAACCAGCGTTGACTTGGCGTCAACTATGGAAGACCTCGGATCGCCGCAGAAATCCATGGAAACAAGCTCTTCTTCCGTGTAGCCGAGAATGTTAGGCATCTTGGAAGAGGCCTCTTTAAGCGCCGCGTTCACTTCTTCAACCGTGGTAGCCTTGTCAACATCCGCAACAAGGTCAACTACCGATACGTTGGGGGTCGGAACTCTCATCGAAAAACCGGTGAGTTTGCCTTTAAGCCCCGGGAGCACCAGGCCTACCGCCTTCGCCGCGCCTGTTGAGGTAGGGATCATATTTACCGCGCCTGCCCTTGCCCTTCTCGGATCAGAATGCTC
>CAITPB010000221.1 GCA_903894145.1 Candidatus Firestoneibacteriota bacterium
AAAGGAAATGGCAAGAGGTAAAGTAAAATGGTTTAACGATCAGAAGGGCTATGGTTTCATCACTCCGGAAAACGGCAAGGATGTATTCGTACATTTCGCCGCAATCCAGGGCGACGGTTTCAAGTCCCTTGCTGAAGGCCAGGAAGTCGAATTTGACATCACCATGGGCCAGAAGGGTGAGCAGGCAACCAACGTCCGCAAAGTCTAACAGACTTCAGGACTAAATTAAGCCTACAAAAGAGGCGGGACAGAGATGTCCTGCCTCTTTCTTTTTTGAAGGTTTTGGAAATTGACAATAAAAGGAACGTGTATTAAAATAATACATGATTAAAAGTTTGTAAGGTTTATAAGGTTCTTAAGGTTTATAAGGTCTATAATATAAAAAAGAGGTTAAAGGAGTGCTGATGCCGGAGAAAAAGCTTAATGCCAAACAGGACCTTGAGTTGATAGAGCGGCTTGCTAAAGCCAGGGCCGATATGGGCGCCCAGCTTAAAAAAGTCATTGTCGGGCAGGAGAGCGTAATTGACGACGTGCTCACGGCGCTCTTTTCAAAGGGCCATGTCCTTATAGTCGGCGTTCCCGGGCTTGCCAAAACCCTCCTGATAGAAAGCATAGCGAAAATACTCGTCCTTGATTACAAAAGGATACAATTTACGCCGGACCTTATGCCTTCCGATATTACCGGCACCGAAGTTATTGAGGAAGCTGATTCGGGAAAGAGAGTATTCCGATTTATTGAAGGCCCGGTATTTGCAAATATCATTCTGGCCGACGAGATAAACCGGACTCCGCCAAAAACCCAATCGGCGCTTCTTCAGGCTATGCAGGAGTATAAAGTTACCGCGGCCGGCAAAACCTATCCGCTGCCTTTGCCGTTTTTTGTTCTTGCGACCCAGAACCCCATTGAGCACGAAGGCACCTATCCGCTGCCGGAGGCTCAGCTTGACAGGTTTTTCTTCAATATCAGGATAAATTACCCTTCAAAAGCAGAAGAGGCGGAAATCGTTAAAAAGACCACCGGCGGGCTGCTGCCGGAATTGAAACCGGTGCTCAACGCATCGGAAATAGTAAGCCTGCAGGATCTGGTCCGCAGGGTCCCTGTTTCAGATCATCTCATTGACTATGCCGTAAATCTTGTTTCTGCGACAAGGCCGGGGGACTCTTTTGCGCCGGCGCTGATAAAAGAGATGGTTGAATGGGGAGCCGGGCCCAGGGCTTCACAGGCGCTTGTGGTAGGCGCCAAGGCAAGAGCCGCTTTGCACGGCCGGCTTGCCGCTTCCGTGGAAGATGTAGCCGCGGTCGCGCACATAGTCCTGCGCCACAGGATTGTAATGTCTTTCAAGGCCGAAGCCGAAGGGATTACCGCGGACAAAGCCATAGACGAGCTGCTAACTTCCGTCAAGCCGGGATAAAATGCCGAGCATTAAACCAGTTGATCTTGCAAGCCTTCGCGGGCTTGAACTGAAGGCCAGAGCCATCGTTGACGGCTTTCTCGCGGGAATGCATACTTCACCTCTCAAAGGCGCCAGCCTGGACTTTGCCGAGCACAGGGAATACGCGGCCGGGGATGACCTCCGGAAGCTGGACTGGAAGGTTCTTGGAAGAAAGGACAAGCTCTTTATCCGCCAGTACCGCGAAGAAAGCACGCTCACCGCCAACATTCTTCTTGATGTTTCAGGCTCAATGAATTACTCCTCGGCCGGCCTTGTAAAAAAGAGCGAATATGCCGCGGCCGTGGCGGCTTCACTGGTTTATCTCATGTCTCTCCAGCATGACAGGATTGGGTTTCTTGCCTTTTCCGATAAGATAGAAGAAATGCTTCCGCCGCGCGCGTCTTACGGGCAGGCCTCAGCCGTTATTAAAACAATTGAAAACCTGCCGTCTTCGGGCAAAACGGCGGTTTTCAGGACTCTGGAAGCGGCCGGCAAGCTTTTTAAGAAGCGCGGGCTCGTCATCCTGATCTCAGACCTCTACGACTCAAAGGGGCCGGAAGAAGCGATGAAATATCTTCGGTATCTCGCGTCAAAGGGGAACGACCTTATAGTTTTTCAGGTCCTCGACCGCTCGGAGCTGGGTCTGGAGCTTGACGAGCCGTTCCTTTTTGAGGGGCTTGAGGACAAGGATATTATTCTCGCCAATCCGGAACTTATCAGGCATGAATACAGGCGCGTGATGGAAGAGTTTACCGGCTATTTCGCGAAAGAATGCTCGAAGTGCGGCATTGATTACCGCCTGCTGGACAATACGTCTCCTTTTTCCTTACCGCTGAGAGCCTATCTGGACGGGAGGGAAAAGCTGCTTAAATGAACTTTTCTTTCCTGTCTCCCTATATGCTCTTTGGGCTTATTCTTGCCGGTATCCCGGTCTTGATACATTTGATTTCGGTGAAAAAAGCGAAAACCCTGAAGTTTCCGGAGACCAGGTTTGTGCGGCTGGCAGTGACGCGCACGCAGAAAAAGTTAAAACTCCTACAGCTGTTCCTGCTGTTTCTCCGCGTGCTTGCCGTTATTCTGCTGGTGCTGGCTTTTTCAAGAGTGGTGTTGAATCCTCCGAAAACCGGCGCCGCGAAAAAAGAAGAACCGGCTGCCGCAGCGCTGCTGCTCGACTCTTCGTATTCAATGGACTGCACGGCCGGCGGGAAGACGTCTTTTGAAGATGCAAAGGAATCCTGCCTCGCCGCTCTGAAGGTCTTTAGGGAAGAGGACCGGGTAGCCTTCGGTTCTTTCTCGGAGACGGTGAAGGACGGCGCGGGCCTTGAATTTAACAGGGAAAAACTTGAGCAAAAAATCAGGTCTTCCAAACTCACCGGCATGAAGACTTCGATGAAGGCTGCCTTAAACTTCGGTTACACGGCGCTTAAGGAGAGCAGGTCTGCCAACAAACAGATAATTGTTTTCACGGACGCCGCTGTTCATGGCCTGAACATGGCGGCGCCGTCCGAAATAAAGGATTTTGACGCGGATGTGAAAGTGATAATTGCTTCTGCCGGCGTAGCCGGCGCTAATTGCGGAATAACCGGCGTTTTGCCCGCGGCTTCTCTCCCGGGAATGGCAGGCTTCAATATCGCGGTAAAGGATTTTTCCGGGAATGGCGCTGTTTCCGCGGAGGTGTCGCTGTATTCCGGCGGAGAGAGGAAGGTTTTCGGCAAGGACGATATCCCTGCCGGAGGCGTACTGTCAAAGAACCTGTTTTTCAGCGTCCCCGAAAATTCGGATTTGGAGGGCTATGCGGGACTTTCCTGCGGAGACTGCCTTAAAGCGGATGACAGGTTCTACTTCGCGAGCAGCGTTAAGCGGAAAAAGAATGTCCTGCTCATAGACGGCGATCCCAAACTTTCGCAGTTTAACAGCGAAACCTTCTTCCTGAAGACCGCGCTAAGCCCCGAAGTTTCAAAGGATCCCGGCATAATCCCTTCCGTGTCGGCCCCCGCGGGCCTGCTGAATCTGGACCTGTCCGTTTTTAAGGTGATTTTCCTTTGCAATCTTGAGGCGCTTTCCCCGGCAGCGGAGCGCCGGCTTGAAGGATTTATGCAGGAGGGAGGAAGTCTCGTGTTTTTCCCGGGTGACAGGGTTAACCAAAAGGCCTATTCCGCGGTAAGCAAAAATATTTTCCCGGCGGAAATAAGCAGGTTCTCCCGTTCCGAGAATACCATTAACCCTCTGACTGCCGCGCCGGATTGCGGGCTCTTCAAGATATTTGATGTTTTCGGGCTGATGAAGCCAAAGTTCTACGGGAATTATATTCTTACGCCCGCGCCAGGAGCAAATGTGCTGCTTGCTTTCAGGGACGGAGCTCCTTTCCTTATTGAAGGAGCGCGGACGGCGCGCGCCCCCGGCAGGGCGCTGGTTTTTTCCGTTCCCGCCGACCGCGATCTCGGGGATTTCCCTCTCAAGCCTGTTTTCCTGCCTTTCGCGAAGGCTCTGGTGGAATATCTTTCAGGAAGCGAAGAGATTGCAGCTAAGTCTCAGCTAAAATGCGGCGAAACATTCATCAGAGAACCGAGGGGCGGGAGGGTGAAGAGCGCGTCGGTTTCCGGGCCCGATAATAAAACCGTAAGGGCAGAAGTCTCGGACGGGAAAGTGCTTGTAAAAGAGACCGGGGAGCCCGGCATCTATAAGCTTTCCGTTGTTGAGGCCGGGGGGTCGCGGCTCCCGGAGAGCTTTGCCGTGAATGTAGACGCTGCTTCCGGCGAATCTTCTCTCGAAAAATACGGCCCTTTAGACCTGAAAGCGGTTCTTAAAGCTAAACGCGTGGAATTGATTAGATGCGGGCCTGGCTTTCCGGCCGAGCTGGAAATGATAGTGCGCGGAAGGGAGATCTCGTCCTATTTGCTTCTGGCGGTATTGTGCCTTCTTGCCCTTGAAGGCGCCGTCGCTGTGAGGAAGTTATGAGAAGAATACTGCAGGCTGGCATAATGGTCTTGTTTTCAGGCCTGCTCTTTGCCAACAACCTCTCCTTCGCGCGCTTGAAATATGAGGGCGGCAACTGGGACACTCAGTCCACCGCCTGGGGAGAACTCGCCGATTTTCTCGTAAGCATATCTAATGTGCGGGCGGTGCGCGAGCCTCTGGCCCTTTCGCCGGAGAGCCCTGAACTTTTCAACTACCCTGTTGTTTTTATGACAGGGGACGCCGCTTTTTTTGAATGGAAGCCGGCCGTAATTGAACGCCTGAAAAAGTATTTCGACGCGGGCGGGATACTTATCATAGACGACTCCACGGGAGTTAAGGATTCGGCTTTCGCGGGTTCTGTGAGGCGCGAGCTGGCAAAAATCTTTCCGAACGAACCTCTTGAACGGATAAAGGAATCCAACGCGATCTTCCTTTCCTTCTTTCTTATGCCGAAAGTTTGCGGCGTCCGCCAGGCCGCGCCGTATCTGGAAGGCGTGGAGCGGAGCGGGCAGTTGTCCGTCATCTTCTCGGCGAACGATATGTTCGGGACCTGGGAAAAAGACAAACTGGGCAACTGGTTGAGAGACTGCAGGCCGGGCGGGGAAGCCCAGCGCCTGGAAGCGCAAAAACTGAGCGTCAATATCATTATGTACGCGATGGTGGGGACCTACAAACTTGACGCGATACATACCGATTATATAAGGCAAAAAATGAACACTCTGAATATGAAGATACCGGGGCAGGCGAAATGAATTTTGAAGCGGGGTTTATAGCCCTTGCGGGCGCAGCTATAGCGGCGCTTTCCGCGCTCTATGTCCATTTCAAGGCGGACAGGAAGCGCGCCCTTTTGACATCGCTTCGCGCGGCAGCCTATACCCTGATTATTTTTGCTCTCCTGAAACCTTCTTTTGAACAGGCAATAACCATAAAACGGCGCACGGCTGTCGCGGTTATCGCGGATGTATCCGGGAGCATGGGACTGAAGAAGCCGGAAGACAAAGCCGCGCTCCTGAAAACGGCAATAAGAGAAAAAGCGGTTCCCCTTGCCGGCATATTCGATGTTTCCTGGTACGCTTTTTCCGGGGCCGCGCAGAAGACTTCTCTTGAGGATTTGCTAAAAAGCAACCGGTTTACCGGAGACTCCTCGGATATCGCGGCTGCCATAAATTCGGCCGCCGGCGAGCTGGAAAAAGAGAGGCCGGGAGCGAAGAAAGCGCTGGTGATAATTTCTGACGGGAATGGCAACGGGCTTCTTGATCCCGTGGAGGCCGCGAAACACGCGGGCATACCGGTCTATACCCTCGGCGTCGGGCCGCAAAAAAAAGGGGTGGATGCCGCGGTACGCTCCGTCTCCGCGGGAGAGATAGGTTTTACAGGAATGCAGTCAACCGTAACGGTAAACATTTCAGGCGCGAACGCGTCCGGCAGGTCCGTACGGGTGGCGCTGAAAGCTGACGGAATTGAGATCGGAAGCAAAGAAGCGGTTCTTCAGGAAGACGGCCTTGAAACGGCCGTAAAGTTTGAAGTTACTCCGAAAGAGACCGGGCTGGTGAGATACCGCGCCGAGGTGAAACCCCTGCCGGGAGAAGAGGACAGATCTAATAACTCCGCCGAATGCCAGGCCCGCGTGCTTAAAGAAAAAGTCCGCATCCTCTATCTTTCCGGACATCCAAATTACGAGTATAGGTTTTTGAGGCAGGTATTAAAGACAAATCCAAACTATGAAATGGTCTCTTTCATCCTGCTCCGCGGCATTAACAATGTGATGGCTTTCCCTGAAGACCAGTTAACGCTGATTCCCTTCCCGGTGGAAGAACTTTTTACCAAAGATCTTCCTCAGTTTGACATAGTTGTTCTTGAAAGTTTTCCGTACTCGGAGTATATGCCTCCCCGGATGTTAAACGGCCTGGCCGGCCTTGTTACCGAGCGCGGCGGGGCGTTGCTTATGATTGGCGGAGACCAGTCGTTTGGCAGGGGAGGATATGCCTCATCGCCGCTTGCGGACATTCTTCCTGTCACGCTTGACGGCCCTTCCGAGCACTATGATACGGCTCCTTACAGAATGGTTCCCGAGCCGCATCCTTTAAACAGTCTTTCGTATTCAAAAGAGGCGGACGCCCTGCTCTGGAAGTCCATGGCGGAGCTTGCGGATATTAACGTGGCCGCTTCCTCCAAACCCGGCGCGGCTGTGCTCGGCAGGCATCCTGTCCTTAAGTCAAAGAGCGGAGAGTTTGCGCCGGTGCTGGCAGCCTGGCAAAAGGGTAGGGGCAGGGTTATGGCCTGCATGACCGGTTCTACCTGGAGATGGGCGATGGGCACCGGGCAGGAGACCTCCAGCGGGCTTTACGCCAGGTACTGGCAGGGGCTCTTCAACTGGCTTTCGGGAGTTCCCGATGTCAAACAGGTGAAAATTGCCGCTGACAAAAAATCCTGCGCGAAAAACGAGCCTCTCAAGATATCGGTTTCCGTGCTGGACGAACATTACAGATTCGAAAATTCCGCCGCGGTGTCGCTCCTGATCAGCGATCCAAACGGGAAGAAGGCGCGGGAAGTCTGCGCGCTTTCGGGGAACGGCGTTTATGAATGTTCCGTTTCCGGAGAGGTTCCCGGCAAATACTCCTTTGAAGCCTCTGTTTACAAACAGGGAAAGGATCTCGGCAAGGACTCCTGTACCGCGGAAGTCACCGGCTCTCTCAGCGAAGAGACCGATATTTATCTGAACGAGGCCCTGCTTTCAGAAATCGCGGAAAAAAGCGGCGGTGAATACCTGAACGCCGCGTCCGGGAAGCCCTTCCTGTTGAAAATGGAACCTGAAACCTCGGAAACCGTTTCTAAGACAAGAAAGACTCTGTGGGATTCTCCGGTTCTGCTGCTGCTCGCCGCCCTGATTCTGTGCGGCGAGTGGTACATAAGAAGAAAATCAGGGATGCTGTGAGGCTTGATGCAAAATACCGGTAGGAACATAACCGCTGCGGTGGCGGGAGCGAAAAGGAGACTGGCGTCCGGTCTCATCTTTGGGGGACTGGCGCGCTCGTTTTCCCTGCTGGCCTCTTACTTTCTGGTTTTCTGGCTGCTGGACAGTCTCCTCGTGTTCGGTTACGGATTAAGGTACTCTTCAAACCTGCTATTCTTCTTGCTTCTTGCCGCGTCGCTTTATTCCTTCATCGCGCGCAAGCTCTTAGCGCGGGTCTCGGATGTATCGGCAGCCCTTGCTCTGCAGAAAGAGAACCCCAAACTTAAGGACAGCGTTATCAATTCAGTTCAGTTCGCGCGGATGTTAAAAAATGAGGGGTTTTCAGGCATGTCTCCGGAACTCGCGAAAGAGTACATCCGCCGTTCGGACAGGGCGCTTGCCGGCGGGAAATACCTCGCGGGTTCCCCTTTCAAGACGAACGCGAAGGCGCTGGGGCTTTTTTCCGGATTGCTGCTTATTATTTGTTTTGCGGTATTTCCGCGCGGTTCGGGACGCACAGCGCTGGACCGCCTCTTCTCTCCGCTTGACGAAGTAAATTATGAAGCCGGAGCCGAAAGAGTGCTTCCTCCGGAACTCGGAGAAGTAAGGATAAAGGTCTTCTATCCCTCGTACACAGGGTTAAAACCCGTGGAGATAAACGAAGGCGGGAACGGCGTTGTGCTGAAAGGTTCAACCGTGTTAATCTCCGGAGTTTCAAGCCTGCCGCTTAAGTCCGCCATCCTGAAGTACAAAGGAAAAGGGCAAAGCAGCGCCGCAATGAGCGTTAGGGCGAGGCTCTATCCGGAAGCAAAGGTGCGCGTCGTTGAGGATTTTGATTTCAAGCTGGAGGCTTTCGCGAGAAACGGGCTGGCTGCTTCCGAGAAAGAATGGCACTCAATAAAGACCATTGCCGACGAGTTTCCCCGGGTCAATCTGATCTTTCCGGCGCAGGACCTTCTGGTGGCGCCCAAAGCGGAAATCAAGCTTGTTTATGAGTACGGCGATGATTTCGGAGTGAGCGAAGCCGCGCTGGTATTTATCAAGGCAGGGAAGACTTACCGCGTGCCGCTTGAACATAATCCCAGGGCTGTCGCGCGCAGGGTTTCGGATTACGTCTGGAACGTCACGGCGCTCGCTCTTTCTTTCGGCGAATCAATAGAGTACTGGATAGAGGTGGCGGATAATGACACCGAGTCCGGGCCGAAGCGTTCAATTTCCGGAAAACAGAAAATATCCGTGCCCACGGTTGAAGAATATCTTGCCATGACCGGCAGCGATAATTCAGGCAAAGAAAAGGAGCTTTTGGACAGCACTAAAAACCTCTATACCCGGAATGAGGACCTGCTCAAGAGCCTCGAGAAATATAAAAGGAACGGAAAGTTTGATATAGATAAATTGCGCGGAGATCTGGACCTGCTCTTTAAGCAGATGACAGCCATGCAGAGAAATCTTATGGACATGGCGCGTATCCTTCCCGCGGGAGCCATGCCCAAGGGGGCGGCGGCCGACATGGGGTTGTCTGATATGGGAAGGCTTATGAAGCAGCTGCAGGAGGCCCTCGACAAAGGAGACTATGACGCTGCCGAGAAAATCGCGAAAGAACTCTCCTCTAAGATAAATGACCTTATGAAGAAGATGGCCGCGGCAATGAAGAGCGGAAAGAACGGAAGAAAATCGGCAGGCATTGACGCCGGAACGGAAGCGAAGGAAATGCTCAAGGAAGAACAGGGCATTTACGAGGAGACTTCAGGGGCGGACAGGAAGAGCACGGCGGAACTATTGAAGGCGCAGGGCGAACAGCTGAAAAAGGCGCTGGAGCTTCAGCAGAAGGCGGCGGAAAAGAGCGCGGCCTTGCTGCAGGGTATTGCCGGGAATAGTGAGCCCAAGCCGGTCCTGATTCCGGCCGCCGGTGAAGTGCTGGCGTGGGCCAATAACGGGAAACTTCTGCTGGAAGGAAAGAAATTTAAGGAAGCTAAAGAGCTCATTGCCGCTGTTGCGGCGGGTTCCGGTAAAATATCCGGTATGCTGAAAGAAAACGCCGGAAAGTTTCAGGTTGAAAAGGATAAATTGCTTGCTGAGGCCGCTGCCGCGGAGAAGTCCAAGGACAATGCAGGCGCGGAAAGGATCATGTCGGGCCTGCCGGCGCTGGAAACAAAACGCAAAGAGGCCGTGGCCGCGTCTGCCGGTTATACCGAGGTGGAAAGAATCGAGAAGGAAGTCTTAAGCCTTCTTTCCGGAAAGACAAAGATGAGCGCGGAAGAAACAGCCGGAATGTCCGGCACCAAAGCGAGGCAGGGAAAGAACAAATCCAGGCTGCAGAGTCTGAGCGACAAGCTTGGTGAGGCGCAGAAAGGCGGTGTGAATCTCGAGAGCCTTACCGATAAGGCGGATGCCGCGCTTAAGGGTATGAGCGAGGCCGAAGATAACCTCGGCGGCGGCACCCTGAAAGGGGCCATGGCGGGAGAGCAGGAAGCGCTCGACGCTCTCCGGAAGCTCTCAGATGAGGCCGATAAGATGGCGGGGGAAGGCGGCGAGGGCGGAATCACCGTCGTGATGCCTGGACAGGAACAGAGCGGCATACTTGGAGCCCGTGAAGGCAAGGTGAGCATTCCCCGCGAGAAAGACTACAAACCTCCGAAAGAATTCAGGCAGGACATAATGGACTCTTTGAAAGAAAAGCTCCCGGAAAAAGATAAGGATGATATTGAAGAATACTACAAAAGACTGCTGAGGTAGCGAGGACGGTTGGATGGTTAGAGGGTTAGAAGGTTGGAGGGTTGGAGGGTTGGACGCTGGATGGAAGAGTCCTGTGAGCCATGAGTTCCAGAACCCGTGAGTCTTTAATTAGCAATTAGTAATCAGTAATTAGTAATCCGCGGAGCGGTATTCCAACCTTTCAACTTGAAAGAAAGCGGCTGCCTGTAGTATAATAACACCATGTGCGGAGTATTCGGAATATACGGCGTTCCTGAAGCTGCAAAACTGGCCTATCTGGGGCTGTATGCCCTGCAGCATCGCGGGCAGGAGAGCGCCGGGATAGCCTCCTCCGATATGGGTAAGGTTTACAGCCGCGTTGCAATGGGGCTGGTTGCGGACATTTTTACGCCGCAGGATCTTGACTCTCTCAAAGGAAGCTCTGCGATAGGGCATACCAGATACTCAACCACCGGTTCTTCCACAATCAAAAACGCCCAGCCTATAGTAGTTGATTATTCCCACGGCACGATGGCCATGGCTCATAACGGCAATCTTACCAACGCCAGGCAGGTCAGGGATTTCCTTGAGGCTCACGGCTCAATTTTTTCTTCCACCACGGATACAGAAGTTCTTATTCATCTCATAGCAACCTCCGAAGGCAATAAACTCATCGACTGCATCGTTGACGCCCTCACGCAGATTAAAGGCGCTTATTCACTGATAATTCTCACGAAGAAAAAATTGATAGGCGCGGTTGACCCGAACAATATCAGGCCGCTCTCGCTCGGAAAGAAAGGCGACGGGTGGGTGCTTGCTTCGGAGACCTGCGCGTTTGATATCATAGACGCGGAGTATGTGCGGCCTCTTGAGCCCGGCGAAATTGTAGTCATAGACAAGGACGGCTTGAAATCCTACAAGCCCTTTAAACCTCAGCAGCCCGCAAAATGCATATTTGAGTACGTGTATTTCGCGCGCCCCGACAGTTATATCTGGGGCAACAGCGTTCAGAAAGCCAGAAAAGCGCTTGGGGCGCAGCTTGCGAAAGAGTTCCCCGTGAAAGCCGATTATGTGGTTCCCGTGCCGGATTCGTCAAACTCCGCCGCTACCGGTTATTCAAGCGAGTCAAAAATACCTTACGAAATGGGAATCATCCGCAATCATTATATCGGAAGGACCTTCATAGAGCCGAGCCAAACCATCAGGGATTTCGGCGCAAAGATAAAATACAATCCTGTTAAAGAAATATTAAAAGATAAAAAGCTCATCCTTATTGATGATTCAATTGTCCGCGGCACGACCGGTAAAAAACTGGTAAAGATGCTCAGGACTGTCGGCGCGAAGGAAGTCCATTGGCGTATTAGTTCTCCGCCGATCACGAATTCGTGTTTTTACGGGGTTGACACTCCAACAAGGAAAGAGCTGATTGCCGCTGGCAATACGGTTGAAAAGATAAGGGAATTTATGGGAGTGGAAACTCTAGGCTATTTAAGCCCTGAAGGAATGGTTAAAGCTGTTGGCGGCAAGATGGACGAATACTGCATGGCCTGCTTTTCCGGCGCCTATCCGGTTGATTCCGCGAATATACAAAAGTGCATTTCGGAAGAAAAGAATGAAGAGA
>CAITPB010000222.1 GCA_903894145.1 Candidatus Firestoneibacteriota bacterium
AATCGACATGGTCGATTCACTCCATAAGATTAAGCAAAATTGTCAAAGCCATTGTGCATCAGTTCCTTCCATCCAGCGTCCAACCATCTAACCCTCTGACCCTCCAACCTTCTGCCTTCCGTCCCCTTTGTTTATGTTTACATTAAGAACGTTACGAACGTTACAAACGTTATAAACCATTATTTAGTAAAATCCTCCGGGCGTGACTTCCACCTATTATGCACCCAGAACCAGAGCGGCGGATACTTCCTGACATAACTTTCAAGCATTGAAGCCCACTTCTGGGTGTTGGCTTTGACATCCGCTTCAAAATCGCCCGTTGAATCTAGTTCTATCGCCTTTTCAACAACGGCCGTGTGCGTGCCGTCGGGATTCCTTACCATAAAAGTCATCAGGAGCGGAGCGCCCGTCTTCATAGCGAGAACCGCGGGACCCTTCTTTGTTCCTGCAAGCCTTCCAAAAATATTCACGAACACGCCGTCAAACGCGGCGTCCTGGTCAGCAAGCAACCCCACGCCTTCATTCTTCTTAAGCGTCCGGAGTATCTCCTTCACTGAGTCTCCGGTGTAAACTATTCTCAGCCCGTTAAGGGAGCGGTACTTGTTTATCAGCCGGTCCGTGTAAGGATTTGACTGCGGGAAAGCAACAGCCATACAGGGTACCAATTTCGGAAAGATAAGGCCGGATAGCTCCCAGTTGCCGAAATGAGGGATTATCATTATAACGCCTTTGCCCCTAGCCCTTGCCTGCTCAAGAAGTTCTTTTCCCTCAACTTTCAAAAAACCTTCGTACTTCTTTCCTTTTAGGGCCGGAATATACAGGAATTCCATTAGGGACATCCCGATGTTCTCAAACAGGGCGTCCATATAAGCCTCTATCTCGGCCGCGCTTTTGTCAGGAAAAGACAAAGTCATGTTCTGCCTGGCAAGCGCGGTATGCTTTTTGTCAATTTTTTTAAGCAGCCTTCCCAGCGACCTTCCCAGCCCCTGCGCGGCTTTCAGAGGAATCCTTCGTACCAGGAACGCGGCTGCGATTACAAAGAGGAATTGTATGAACTGCCCCGCTTTTTTCATTTCAATCCCAGCCTCTCGCGCAATTCTTCTTCTCCGGAAGTTATTTTTACCCCTATCCTAAGTTCTAAGGCGGGAAGCTCCGTCCCGGGCACGCCGGGAGAAACAAGTTTAACCGCGTCTTTCCCGGTGGTAACGATAAAGGCGCAGCCTGCGGCAAGCCTGTCAATTTTACTTATGTCCGAAACCGAATAATAATGATGGTCCCTGAAGCGGATGGGAACAATCTTTTCCGCGCCGAGAGCTGACACCATCATTTCAAAATATTCCGGATTGCCTACCCCGGAGAGCACCGCGACTCTTTTGCCCGATAGCGCCTCGAACCCGGGTGCTTTTTCTTTGCTCCTGATATTTACCAGCGCCTCCGGGGCGTAAACGCTCTTTATGACCAGGGCGCCCGGATTAATTCTCTTGACCCTCTTTTCAAGCCGGGCGGTGTCCGCCGCATCGCTCTTTGAGAGAATTATGATATCGGCCGCGCGAAGCGACCTGACCGGCTCCCTGAGAATTCCCGCCGGAAAGAGCAGCCCGTTTCCGAACGGGTTCAGAGAATCCACCAGCACGATGTCCAGATCCCTTGAAAGGGAAATCCGGCGCTGGAAACCGTCGTCAAGGAGCAGAACTTCTGAGGAATATTTTTCAATTGCGGCGAGTCCCGCAGAATACCTGTCTTTTGAGACTACCACAGGGGCGCCGGAAAGTTCGGAAGCCAGAAGGAATGGCTCGTCGCCGAGGGCTTCCGGGCTAAAATCTTCTTTTGAGAAAATAATTTTCCCTGAACTTTTTCTCGCGTAGCCCCTCGTGAGGACCGCGACGCTCTTTCCCTTAAGCAGTGAAGCGAGGTAGAGCACGTGGGGCGTTTTCCCAGTTCCCCCGAGCGTGATATTGCCCACGCTTATGACCGTTGCCGGCAGTTTTCTTTTTTTTAGGATTGAAAGCGCGTAGAGCCGTTCTTTGAGCTTCAGCGCGGAAAAATAGATAAGCGAGACGGGAAAAAGCAGAAAAAGAGACGCCTTTATGAAATAACCCGGCAATCTTTTCAATTCAGCACCCTTTTTATCATATCAATGTTATTGTTTAGCGGGCCTTCGCGCGCAGCGATATATGCGGCGGCCGTTTCTCCTGCGTGCCCCGGCGTAAGTTTAAGCTCCGCGAGGAGTGCTCTGCCGAGCGCCGCCCCGTCAGACGCTTCAAACCCAAGGCCCGCTTTAATGAGCGAAGCGGCTATTTCCCTGTAATTCTCAGTGTATTTTCCGAAGAACGCGCGCCTTCCCAGGTAAAGCGGCTCCAGCAGGTTATGCCCGCCGATATTCGCAAGGCTGCCCCCCACGAACGCTCCGCCGCAGAGTTCATAGGCTGCCGCGAGTTCTCCCATCGTATCCAGGAGGACGATATCCGCCGGTTTCCCGCCTTTAAGCGACGATCTTCTTGCGACCGTAAAACCCGAGGCCCTGAAAAGTTCCTCAAAAGCCGCGTTTTCCTGCATAAAACGCGGAGCAACGATGAAAGTAGTTTCCGGCAATTCCTTCCTCACGATAAATACCGCGGCCAGCAGTTCGCCGGCCTCGCTTTCGTGCACGCTCCCGGCCGTAATTACATTTTTCCTCAGATAAGGCGCCAGGTCGCTCTTCAGCCAGGACGAGCTTACCGGATCAGAAAGGAAAACTTCGAATTTTAAGTCTCCCGTGACGGTTGCGCGCCCGTTTTCAGGCAGGAGAATTCCAAGTCTTTGAAGATCCTCCGCGCCTCTCATGCCGAAAGCGTCAACCTGCTCCAGCATGCCTCTCATGAAACCTTTCGCAAAACGGTAGCGTCCGAACTTTTTGTCGGAAAATCTGCCGTTAACGACCGCGATCTTACCTCCCGACCTTTTGACGGCGTAAAAAAGGGAGGGCCACAACTCGGTCTCCGCCGCCACCAGCAGCGCCGGGCGTATCAGACTGACAACCGGCGAAACAAGAAATATTATATCCAGAGGCATATAGAATTTATGGATCTCCGGGGCGAACTTCTCGAGCATGCGCTTCCCGTTCAGAGTCGTGACTGAAAAAACGATATTCATATCCGGGTAGGCGGCTTTCAATTTTCTTGCCAGCGGAATCATGCATTTGCATTCCCCCGAGGAGGCGGCGTGCAGCCAGATGTTTCCGCGTTCCCCAAAGAAAGCTCTGAGCCCGGCCGGATAGACGGCAAGCCGCTGAAAAATGCCGTCCCTGACGCGCTCAGAAAAAACACAAAACACCGCCGCCGGCACTATGGCAATAACAGCGAGCAGGCAGACAAGCGCGTTATAGATAATAAGGTTTACCGGCATATTTTTCCGGCTTCCAGGGTTACTCTGTCCATTTCAGCCTGAAGTTCCATTCTCTTCTCCTCCATAAGCTTTTCATCCGCTCCGGCCGGCACAGTTACGGGGTTTCCCCAGACAAAAACACCGCGTGAAAAAGGCAGAGGAATAATAAATTTATCCCAGCTGTTTATGACTATCTTCCTTGAGGCGTCAAACCCAAAAGGATAAACCGGCGCGCCGGATATCTTGGCTAGAACAATTGCCCCGCCCTTAACTTCTTCTCTCGGTCCTTTCGGCCCGTCCGGGGTAATTGCCGCGTCAGGCCCTTCAGCCAGGCCACGTTTTAGGAGTATCAGCGCTTTTACTCCTTCCCTGGAAGAGGAACCGCGGACTGTCCCGTAGCCCAGTTTGTTCATAACCCTGCTGATATACTCTCCGTCCCTGCCCATGCTGACCAGACAGTTTATGCCCCTGTTCCTGTAGAAAAATACAGACATAAGTATGCGGCTGTGCCAGAAAGCGTAGATTGCGCGTCCGGACTTTCTGTTTCTCGGAGAGAATTCGCGGTTGCCCGACTCGGTTATTCTCATAGTAGAACCGAGAATAAGGGTCAATACCCTTACCAGAAACGGCAATATGGACATCAATAACTTTTCCTTCAATTTTTTATCCCGTTTTGAGCCGTGTTTTCAGCTGCAGAATTTGCAGGCGCCGGTATTTATGGACTTCATGTACTTTTTTACGGCGTTTATATCGTTCATGGAGAGGACCGCGGAGGCGATTGCCCTAGCGTCTTCCATCTTAATGGTACGGATGACTTTCTTTACCTCGGGGACCAGTATGGGAGCGGTTGAGAGCTCGTCCATTCCGAGGCCTATCAGCAGCGCCGTGAAAGCCGTGTCGCTCGCCATCTCACCGCACATTCCCACCCATTTTCCTTCCGCGTGGGCCGCCGAGGCTATTCTCTTTATTGAACGGAGTATTGACGGGTGCAGCGGGTTATACATGTAAGCCAGTTTCTCGTTCACCCGGTCTATCGCGAGCGTGTACTGGATCAGATCATTTGTTCCTATGGAAAAGAAATCAACCTCTTTGGCCAGCACATCCGCGGTCACCGCCGCAGACGGTATTTCTATCATCGCGCCCAGCTCCAGATCCTTGTCAAACTCAACCCCTTTCTTCTCTAGGTCTTCCCTGACCTCGGCGTAGACCGCCATTGCCTGCCTAAGTTCCTCCACCGAGGAAATCATCGGGAACATGATTTTTATGTTTTCAAGCGTGGAGGCGCGGAGTATCGCGCGCAGCTGCGTCTTGAAGATCTCGGGGCGGGATAAGCAGAGCCGGATGGCCCGAAGCCCAAGGAAAGGATTCTCTTCTTTTGGAAGGCCGAGGTTTGATAAAAGTTTGTCGCCGCCGACATCCAGGGTGCGGATTATTACCGAGCGCGGCAGGGCGGCTTCCGCCGCCGACTTGTAGGCTCTAAACTGCTCGTCTTCGTTAGGAAGGTCCGGCCGGTTCAGGAAAAGAAATTCAGTCCGGTAAAGCCCGATGCCGGTCGCGCCGTGGCGCGAAACCAGAGGCAGTTCATCCTGTATCTCAATGTTGGCGGCGAGCTCAATCACATGGCCGTCAAGGGTCTCGGAAGGAAAGTCTTTCAGCTTGGCAAGCTGGGCTTCTTCCTGTATAAATTTCCCTATTTTCTTTTCATAAAGCCTGAGATCATCTTCCGAAGGATTTACTATTACAATGCCTTCGGTGCCGTCAACAATGACGGGATCGCCGGTTTTTATTTGAGTAGAAACCGTGCTTAACGCGACAACCGCGGGAATCTCTAAAGCCCTGGCCATTATTGCCGTGTGAGAGGTCTTCCCTCCCATATCGGTGCAGAAACCTATTACCTTATCCCTCCGCAGCATTACAGTGTCGGACGGGGTAAGGTCCCTTGAAAACACAATGGACTCGTCGGTTATATCGGCAAGCGTTTCCCTGCCCTTCCCGATGATGTTGCGGAGCACCCTTCTGCCGATATCCCTTATGTCATTCGCCCTTTCACGCAGGTATTCATCGTCTATTTTGGCTATGGAATCCGTGAAACGCGTAACCGCCGAATGAAAGACAAATTCAGAATTCAGCTTTGTTTCCCTGATTTGCTTCGCGACTTCGGTGGTCATTGCAGGATCTTCAAGTATCATAAGGTGGGCCGAGAATATATTTGAATGCTTGGAGCCCATATCGCGGTTTACTTTGAGCTCTATTTCCCTGATCTCGCGTTTCGTGAGCTCAACCGCCGCGTTGAATTTCTTAACTTCTGCCCCGACTTCGGAATCCTTGAGCGGCACTTTAAGCACGACGAAATCTTCCGCCTGCAGCGTGAACGCCTTCCCTATTACTATGCCGGGCGAAGCCCCTACGCCCTTAAAGAGTTTTCTCATTCCTTCTCCCCGAACTTATCTTCGACCAGCTTTCTCAGCTTTGCGCACGCGTCGGACTCGTCCGCCCCGGTGCATTTTATTACCAGTTTGGTCCCGGGCGACGCCGCAAGCGCCATAAGACCCATGATGCTTTTACCGTTTGCCGACTGCCCTTCCTTTTCTATCTGGATGTCGCAGGAAAAACTGTTAGCGAGTTTTATGAAGACCGCCGCGGCCCGAAGGTGCATGCCCAGCTTGTTCGCTATTACGGCTTCTGTTTGCATGTTAACTCCTTCAATAAATATAGGTAAGCATTATAATCCCGATGATAATTCCGTAGAAAAGCACCGTCGGGGTTATTTTTATTTTCAAAAACAAGAGCAGGAGCAGCAGCGACAGGAACATAAAGAGCCCCTGAAGCGAATGGTGCATAGCCTGAATCTGAAACGGCAGCAGCCCCGCGTTGTTAAGCGAAAAGAGGAACGGAAAAAGAGACCCGATCATTACCAGGGCGATAAGGGAAAGCCTTTCATTCATGCTGCGAAGGTCCAGCTTGGCAATGTAGTTTATAATGCTTGGCCCGTTCTCGTAACCTTTAATAATGCCCGCGTAGCGGACTGACAGCCCAAACGCGTTGTAAAGAAAGAGCGCAACCAGCGGACCCAGGAAGGCAAGCCCGTATTTGTCGCCGCAAAGGAGTATGATGCAGACCCCGATAACCGCGCAGAAAGGGCGCAGGTACTCCCAGAAGAAATTATCACCCATAGCGGCAAGCGGACCCATCATGCTGTTCTTCAAAGCTTCTATCTCTTCGGGCGTCACAGGCTCGCCAAGTTTCATCTTCTCTTCCATGTGGATTACCACGCCCATAATGAACGAGGCCATCGCGGGATGGGTGTTGAAGAACTTCAGGTTTCTTCCGATAAAAGCCTTCCTGCCGTCAAAATCCGGATACAGGCGGTTCCCTATAGGGATAAGGGCGTATGCAACGCCAATATTCTGCATCTTTTCGTAATTCCAGGAAGCTTCCAGCAGGAAGAGCCTGAAATAGACTTTAAAAAGGTCTGTTTTTCTTATTAGTTTATACACCTGTTTTTTTCTCCCTGCCCAGGTAAAGCAGCAGCATGGCAGCCAGTATGCTGAGCGCCATTATTAAAAACGGGCTTACTCTCGTAAAAAAAGAAAATACAAAGACTGCGATAAAACTCAGGGCAAAATGAAGCGTGTACTTCTTCATAAAGAATATTTCCATTACAACCGCTATTCCTACAAGCGGAACAAGGTAAAACGAGGTTCCCATGGCCGCCTTCACATTGTCCGGCAGAGAATTGTAAACATTTAGCAGTACATGGCTCCCGAAGAATATTGGAATAAAACATACCAGAAAGCCTTTCAAAAGCGTTACAACAATATTCATATACTGTATCATTTCAACATTGGGTATTCTTTCTTCCTGTACCTCTCCGTCAAGATAATCCGAAAGCCTGCTGTTCAATTCCCGGATATGCGACTCCAGCCACCGGCTCATGAAACCTACCGGGATAGAGATGATAATACAGAACATAATTATAGATTCCGAAGAATTTCCGAGAGCGGCTATGTAGGTGGATGCCAGATAGACGGAAACAACTGTTACCGGCAGCACCTCTACCGGAAGGTACGCCCCCACCGGGAGCATGCCGACCCAAACCAGTTCAATGAAATAGGCCACGAGAAATCCTGTTTTCGCGTCGCCCATTAAAAACCCGGTGAGCGGAGCCACAACCAGCGGCCGGGACAGCATAGTCCCGCCGATGGTTCTTACATCGATGCTTAGGAAAGCCGCCAGCAGGCATATGACAAGAAGGTCAGCGTGCACTCGTTACCTCCAGGCTGAACGCCGTTCTAAAAACAGCCTCCGGAGCAAGCTCAAGCACCCACGCCGGACAAAGCGCGGAACTCTGGTAAACTTTCTCCAGCTTACCGATAGACTGGGAAATAGTGCTGACCGGCATACGCCAAACCTCGGTTTTGCCTTCGAAACGGAACCTGAGGCAAAGATTAAGCCATTCATCCGTAATTGAAGCCCCGGAGACCCCGTTCACTCTCCCAAAGCCGGAGAGCCTTGAGTCTTCCGGCTTCTTTCCGTCAAACATATAGTAGCGGTCCGAAGAATCACCGCCCAACATCGCGAAGTTGAACTCCGGAACAAATTTGAATGAGGTCTTATGCTTTGAGCGGTTCACAATCTCGTAGCCGAATTTGATGACAGGGTCGCTCGCGGATATGGCCACGGTCTTTGTAACCCTGAAATCATTGCCCCAGACCTTTCCTTCGCGGGCAAGAGAAACCACGGCGCTGTCACGGCCTTTCTCAAGTTTATAAGCGTACGGGGCAGCCACGAAATCCCCGACTTCTTTATATTCCTTCTTCGCAAAATCCGCGGCCTCCTGATTGGCAGCGCAAAAATGGTCAATGAAAGAAACCCTGCGGTAAGAATCATAACACAGCTCTTTCTTCAGCCCTTCGTCGAACTTCCGCTGCATGTCATGAATGCTGTCGTGTCCTGTCCCGCCCCCCTGAGCCGCTTCCTTAAAAAGGTCCTCATGATAAGCTTCGCGTCTTCTGCTCAAGGTATCCAGGGCGTTAAACTCGGCCTGCTTTATGTCAAACTCAAATATGTTGCCGCCCTCATCTGGGTCAATGTAGATATTGTAAAGGTTTGAATTGAGCAGGACCTCAATCCTGTTGTCCTTGTCAAAATCTGTTTCGTCGCATTCCAGCCAGGACTTCCTGCCGAGCCTTAAAGAGTCCGCCAGCATTTCAGCCTTAATAAGCCGCCTGTAAATCGCGAACCTCAAATGATTAAGGTAGAGCCCTCCGAAAACTCCGTGCCAGTAAGCGCAGTTGCACTGGCCGCTCCACATTAAGCGGCGGGCTTCCGCCGCTCCGGGGTCCGAAGCGTCCAGCGCGTTTGCCTTGTCCGACACATAGAGCATTTTTTTCTGCATATTATTGCTTTCAGGATATTTAGCCAGAAAGTTCCGGAACAACCCGCCCTTCACGAATCTCCCGAACCTGTCAAATTCATTGCGCTCTTTCAGCAGCCCCGTGAACTTCTCGAATTCCAGTATTGACTCGGCGGGCATAGCCCATTCAAGCATCTCTTTGTAGGAGGAGGTTGGCATGTAGACGCGGCCGAGAGGGCGCGTATTTTTCACGCAGTCCGTGAAGGTTGTGGTGATAAGCCATTCCTTGTTCCGGTCGAGCATGTCAAAGAATTTTTCCAGCCATTTCTTGCCGTAAACCCATTCATGCGTGTCAGGCCAGATACCGAACTTCTCTCCGTCATCGGCGATAGTTACAACCCTGTCCCCCGCTTCCGTGGCGGCCGCTGCCAGGTACTTCTCGGTCTCTTCCGGCATCCTAAACGGGATAAAATATCTCATCTTGGCGTTTATCGGAAAAATGTTGAGCGTGTACCCCTCGTCCTCCGTGACAAAATACCCGTGCATCTGGTCTTCTTTAAGCCCCGCGCCTTCAAAATGAGTGTCGTCCACAACAGCGTAATTTACGCCGGCAAGCGCCAGCGACTTGGCAAGGGCAGGTTCCCACACCCTTTCAGTCAGCCACGCGCCGGAGGGCTCATACCCGAACATCTTTTTTATATAGGAGTTCATGTGCTTTATTTGCCCGATGCGGTCCCTTTCCGGGATAAGCGGAAAGATCGGTTCATAGAAACCGCCTGACATTAGCTCGCACCTGCCGGATGAGACAAGAGCCCGAAGCCTCTCGAAAAATTCGGGCTTGCGCTCTTCCAGCCACTCCAGCAGGCAGCCGCTGTAATGAAACACGAATTTCAGCGAAGGGTACTTTTCTATTGTTTCAATAAAAGGAAGGTACGCCCTCTTATAGGCGTCCTCAAAGACCCAGTCAAAATTGCCCACCGGCTGGTGGCAATGCAGGCCCATTATGAAATTGACTTTTTTCACTTCTGCTTCTCCGCTGCAATCAAATTCCTACTTTTCGGGGCAGGCCCCTTTAAGCAGGCACTCAAAAAGATCCTGCGGCTTGTCGGTCGGCACCATCTGATAGAACACCTTCACGCCAAGTTTTTTTAATTCGCTGAAATCCGCGATATCTTGCTCATTTAAAAACACGCTCTTGCTGTATTCCTTTTTATTGACTGAATGCCTCATCCCTCCGAGGTTAACCCTGTCAAACTTGAAGCCTTTATTGAAAAGCCTCACCAGGTCCGCCGGGTTCGTCACTATGATGATAACCCTGTGCTCCGTAATTTCGGCGGAATCCTGCGTAAGATTAAAACCATCCACGGAATAAATCATCGCCTGCAAATTCGGCGGCACGGCCA
Source organism: Candidatus Firestoneibacteriota bacterium (assembly GCA_903894145.1). Lineage (GTDB taxonomy): Bacteria > Oederibacteriota > D2-FULL-39-29 > D2-FULL-39-29 > CAIOVX01 > CAIOVX01. The sequence continues at coordinate 10,123 of CAITPB010000222.1, forward strand.
TCTTCATCAGGCACTTCTGCATCTCATTGGAAGCGACAGTGTCGTTTATGCAGATAATTTCATCCGCCTTGGTGTTCGGAACCCACCCGACAATAACCTGACCGTGTATCAGCCTGTCGTCAATCCTTATAAGTTCTACTGCCATGTTTTTTGTATCTCCGACATTGGTATAATGCTCTTTTTTGCCTTCTCGGCGACATCCTTCGCCAGCGCGCGCGGGTCCCGGAGCGATTCGCGCAGCAGAAGCGATTCAAGCAGCATCGGCAGATTAATCCCGGTCAATATCTCCACCTTTTCCGAAATGAACTGGAGGCTTACATTTGTGGTGCTGCCCCCGAACATATCGGTAAAGATTAAGACATTCCCGCCCGACTCTTTCCCTGCTTTCGCTATGGCCTCGCTGACCTTTGCCTTAAGATCATCAAGACCTTCAAAAGCGTTTAAGCAGACGGGCTCAAGCGCCGCCTGAGGGCCGATTACCAGCTCTACCGTCTTTACCATGGCGCATGCCAGGTCCCCGTGAGTAACAACAACTATTCCTATCATAAGCCCCCTGTGCGTTAAATTGAGATAGCCTTGATGACCGCTCTTCCGAGCCTCTGGGCGTCATGCCTCGCGAGTCCGGATTCGTCCAAGCGGATTAGTTTCTTCCTGATAATTTTTACGCCTAGTTTATCCACCTCGTCCCAGTCCATCTTTACCTGGCAGGAACCCTCCGAACTGTACTTGATAAGCGTGTCCTCCGGAACCTGTCCTTCGTTTACCACACAGTAATGCAGGAACGGATACCCTGCTTGGTCAAGGATCTTTTTCACCTGGTCGCTGAGAAAAGTCCCGTCGCTGCCGTTCCTTCTTGTCATTATATTGGACACCAGCACCTTGGCGCACTTTGACTTTACGACCGCGTCCTTTATTTCGCCGAGCAGGAAGAAGGGCAGCAGTTCCGAATAAAAACTTCCGGGACCTATAACCAGCGCGTCAGCCGAATAGATTACTCTTACCGCTTCCGGATTGGCCTTTACCCCGGCCGGTTTCAGCGTTACTTCCGGCGTGCAGGTTTTGCCTGCCATATTTGCTTTTCTCGGCGATTTGAGCGCCAGTTCCACCCGGTCAAAGGTAGCCGGCACAACCCTTCCCGAAAGCGAGAGCACCCTTGAGGATTCGTCCAGAGCGTTTTCTAAACCTCCGGCCTCTTTGCGCATCGCGTCAAGGAAGAGCCCGCCGAAACTTTCACCCTTAAGACCGCTTGTTCCGAACCTGAAGCCCAGCAGGTCCCTCATCCTTTTGTTGCTTCCCGAGAGCGCCGCCAGCGAGCTTAAAAGATAGGATTCTTCCGGGAAGGAGATGACGGAAATATTTTCCGTGTAGCTTGACAGCCCTTCCAGTAGCGGAACAATGCCGCTCGCCCCCCCGAACACCACAATCTTCGGGCCTCTCTTCAGCCTCAAATGCCTGTAAACGGAATTAATGTAGCCGTTCTTTCTGCCGGGATTGATAATGGTCAGGAAAGCGTAAGTGCCTCTCCTCATCGCCATCAAAATACCGAGCAGCCCGATGCCCAGCACGATAAAATCTATCGTGACCAGCCGGCTCAATTTTACGACCGTGACCCTTACTTTGGCAGAAAAGGTCTTTGCCGAGATAAAATGCGTAAGGTCCAGCTTCGGAAAAACCTGGCCGATTATACCGGTAAGCCCGAAGGCAAGCAGTATTAGGCTTATAATAAAGACCATTAGCCAGGTCTTGAGCATAGGCCTGGAATAGAGCCATCTGGAGAACTTACTCTCTTTTGCCGCCATCTTTGTCCATTTCCCTCATTATGTTGTTCTCAAATTCCGCTGCCGAGGAATAGCCCATCTTCTTCAGCCGCTGCTGCATGGCCGCGACCTCCAAAAGAATGGCTATGTTCCTGCCTGGTTTTACCGGTATCACCATCTTCGGCAGCTTCACGCCGAGAAGTTCTTCCGTGTTTTCATTTAAGCCTGTCCGGTCGTAGCTCTTGCTCTTGTCCCATTCCTCAAGATGCACAAACATTTCAACTCGTTTCTTGTCCCTGGTCGCCCCCACTCCGAAAAGGTCTTTGACCGAGACTATCCCAACACCCCTCACCTCGAGGAAATACATCAGAAGTTTCTGCGGGAACCCTATGAGCCGGTTCTCAGAAGTTTTTATTATCTCCACTATATCGTCCGCGACAAGCCTGTGACCGCGCTTGATAAGTTCCAGCGCGCACTCGCTCTTGCCGATACCGCTCTTTCCGGTGATAATGACGCCGACTCCGTACACATCCACCATCACGCCGTGGAGGGACAGTTTTTTCGCCAGCTTCTCTTCCATGTAGTTGGTGGCTTCGCTGATGAAGGCCGTAGTGTATAGGGGCGTCTCTATTACCGGGATGTTGCGCTTGTCCGCCGACTGGATTATTTCCTTGTAGAGCCTCAGCCCGCGGCAATAAAAGAGCACCGGTATCTTGTACCTGAAAAGCCTGGAAATAACTTTTTTCCGTTCCGGGGCCGGCAGTTTTTCGAGGTAACTTACCTCGGTCTTGCCGATTACCTGAATGCGCTCTGAGGGAAAGAAATCAAAAAAACCTGTGAGAGCGAGCCCGCACCTGTTGACATCGGTCACCGTAAGCTCGTGATCCAACCCGCCTTTCCCGGCAACCAGTTTGAGCTTCCAGTCCGCGCCTTTTTCCGTTATGAGTTCTCCGACTGTAAAGGCCATTAGATTTTCAGCTTCTCTTCTTCCGAGATCACAGTGAGCACTTCTTCGGCCGTCGCGCAGTTCACGAGCGATTTCCTGAAATACTTATCTTTCAGGAGGCCGGAGATTTTCGCGAGAGATTTCAAGTGTATACCGCTCGCGTTGTAAGGAGCAAGCAGAAGGAAGAATATATTGACCGGGTCTCCGTCGAGGGTGTCAAACTGGCAGCCCTCTTTGGAAAGTCCAAAACCCGCCACAAGCGCGGAGACGTTATCCGTCTTGCCGTGGGGGATCGCCACGCCCTGTCCTATGCCTGTGGAACCGAGTTCCTCGCGCTCCAGCAGCACCTGCATCACTTTCACCTTGTCCGTCACCTTTCCAGAGGCCGCGAGGATGTCTACAAGTTCCTCCAGAGCCTCCTTCTTGGTCTTGGACTTGAGGTCAACCTTGATACAGTCCTTTGTCAAAAAATCGGTTATTTTCATTTCCCTACCCCCTTCAAAATTTTATGATTCCTTTTTTTATTCTTACCCCGCGCTTAGAGCCTGTGCCTTTGTCCGGCTTTCAGGATCTTCATCTCTTCACGATACTTGGCGACGGTCCTTCGCGAAAGCCTGATGCCTTTTGCGGCAAGTTCCAAAGCGACTGCCCCGTCTGTAAGAGGCTCGCTCCCCGGCTCGGTTTCTATCATTCTCTTTATCATTCCCTTTACCGAACCCGAAGAAACGCTTTCGCCCTCCCCGCTGCTCAGTTTCACATCAAAAAAATGCCTGAAGGCAAAAGTCCCCGCCGGCGTCTGGATATATTTGTTCGCCGTGACCCTGCTTACCGTGGATTCATGCAGCCCCAGTTCCCCGGAGATCTCCTTCAGCGTCAGCGGCTTCAGATACTCCATGCCTTTCTCAAGGAAATCCTTCTGCTTCTCAATTATACTCCGCGTTACGCGGATCAGCGTCTTTTTTCTTTCGTCTATGGAACGCAGCACCGCGATAGCAGCCCGGAACTTATCTTCAAGAAACTTCTTTTCCTCGGGCGTCGCTTTGCCCGATCTTATTGCCGCTTCGTATGTCCTGTTAATCCTAAGGGACGGCATGCCCTGATTATTCAGAATAATGCGCCAGGACCCGTCCGTATCCTTTTCCAGAATGACATCCGGGACAATATACCGGACCTCTTCGCTTGAGAATTCCCTTCCGGGTTTGGGCTCCAGCCCGGAGATAAACCTGACCGCCTCGTTTACCTCGGCCGGGCTTGCTTTCAAAGAGGCGGATATATTATCAAACCTGCCTTTTTGAAAATCCTCCCAGGCCAAAGTGACTATCCTGTGCGCTAGAGAGCCTTCCTTGCCGGCCGCCGCAATCTGCAGGAGCAGGCACTCTTTAAGAGACCTTGCCCCCACTCCCGTGGGCTCAAAGCCCCGGATCATTGCCAGCACGCGCCCGGCGTCCTCAAGAGAAAAACTCTCGGAACCGCAGAGGTCTTCCAAAGAGACGGTTAGGTATCCGTCCGCGTTTATCGCGCTGATGATCTTTTCTCCGATGGCGTAGTCCGCGTCATCCGCCGCCGAGAGCCGAAGCTGCCAGACCAGATGCTCCTCCAGGCTGTACCCGCCTTTCGGCTTTTCAGGCCCTGCCGCGGATTCGCCGCGCGAGGCCGTCCCGGGGTTAACTTCATCCCGCGGAAGATAGTCGCCCCACTCTTCTATGGTCGGAGCGTCAGATTCCTTCTCCGGTTTTTCAAGGAGCTCCCGCTGTTCAAGCATCGGGTTCTGTTCAAGTTCTTCTTCAAGGTAATCTTTAAGTTCCAGCACAGGCATCTGAAGAATCTTTAGAGACTGCCTGAGCGCCTGCGAAAGCACGAGTTTCTGCGTGTTCTTTATTTCCAGGCGCTGCCCTATCATCCGTTGTCCCTGTCCTTACTCATTGTCCAGCACGAAGGTCTTCGGCTGAACGAGATATTTTACCGCCGCTTTCGAAACTGCCTCAAGCGTCACGGCCTTTACGGTTTCCGGATAGGCGGCGTCGTAGCCGAAACCGGCGCCATTCAGCTCGAACCAGCCCAGGTACCTTGCCCTGTCCTCGTTTGTCTGATGGTCCAGGCGAAACTGCCCGACCAGCAGGTTCTTCGCGTCTTCAAGCTCTTTTTCCGTGATATATCCTGGCTTCCCGGCGCTTGCGGCCGCTTCCAGAATGCCCTGTTTTATCCTTTCAATGTTCTCCTTCCTGGTCCCCGCGTAAAAAATAAACGCGCAGGCCTTCGCCCTCGAAGGATAAATAGTCCCGATAGAATAAGCCAGCCCCTCTTTTTCACGGAGGGAAGAAAACAGCTTCGAGCTCATTCCGCCGCCCAGCACCGAACTTAATACTTTCAGCGCAGCGTAGTCCGCGGAAGCCAATTCAGGCGCGAAAAAACCGGTCATAACCACAGCCTGATTCTTCTTCATTTTGTCGGAACCGTAATTTTCAGTTACGGCTTCTATCGTGCTTTGCAGTTTCCGCGCGCCGCCGCCTGAAGGAATGCCTGAAAGGCCTTTTTCAAGCGAGGAGAACATTTCGCTGTTGTCGAAACTGCCGGAAACGCTGACACAGATGTTCCCGGCCTTGAAGTTCTTAGTGTAAAAATCAGCCATCTTGGCGGAAGTCGCGGCAGAAATATTTTCTTCCGTGCCCAGCGGATTGAGCCCGTAACTGTCGCCGCGAAACATCTGCGACTTCAACCGCTGCAGCGTATAGGAGAAATTATCGTCCTTCTCCGCTTTGAGCCTGGAAATCGCCACCTTTTTTAGCTTCGAAAGTTCGGATTCCGGGAAAACCGGGTTCAGCAGCATATCAAACAATATGGCGGAAGCCTCCGGGAAGGTCTTAGCGGTGCAGACGAGAGAGATAATGGAGTGATCCTCGCCTGAAGCCGCGGAGATTGAAACCCCAAGGCCTTCGGACGCTGCCGCAAGCTCTTCGGCGGTGCGCGTTTTGGTCCCCCTCGTTATCATCCTGATGGCGAGGCTTGCCGTCCCGGAATCAGCCGGAGTTTCCCAGGCAGAACCCGCGCGGACAAATACCTGAAGCGCTATAATTCCGGAAGTTTTGTCAGGGTTCAACACAACCTTCAGGCCGTTGCTGAGAGAAAAAGGTTGCGCCGCGGCTGAAGAGAGGGAAAGCAGCGCGGACAGAACTATGAACGCCAGAAGTATCTTTTTCATTTTCCCGCCGGAATCAGGCAAACGGACGCCGGCACGCCCGAAAGGTATTTTACCGCGACCCTCTTCAGGTCCGCCGCATTTACCTTCCTGACGTTGTCCAGGTAATCCTGCCCGAATTTATAGCTTATGATTGCTTCGTTATAACCGAGGTCGCCTGCTATCTGCGAATCCGTCTCGTGCGAGAAAATATATGAGTTCTCCAAAATAGCCAGGGCCCTCGCGAAGTCCTTGGCATCTACCCCGTTGGAGCATATTTCCTTTAGCTCTTCGAGCAGCCGTTTATCAAACATTCCCCGGTTGTCGGGCAAGAGCTCCGCGGTGACATATATAAGCCCTTCGTCGCGCATCGTGGAGTAGCCCGTGTCGAGCGCGTAGCAGAGCTGTTCCTTTTCTTTAAGTCTGGAGTACAGCCGTGAACTCCTCCCGCTGCCGAGCAAAGTAACAAGCAGGTCCATCGCGTACGTATCCGCGTTATCAGCCGCGGGGCCAAGCCAGGCTGAACCATAATACCCCTGGCCGTAACTGCCGCTCAGCTCTTCCCTGCCGGGAGTAAAGGACGCTTTCATTCTCAGGCCTTCGGTGAGAGGTTTTCCTTCCTCCGGGGGAAAGTGTTTTTCCAGCGCGGGCAGCAGTTCCGCGAATTTGAAATCCCCCGCAACCGCTATGATCATCCTATCGGGAGAATACTTTGCCTTGTAATAGGCGGTAATTTCCGCCCTCGTCAGTTTTTCAAGCACATCTTTGGTGCCGATAACTTCCCTGCGGTAAGGATGCCCGGAATAGGAAAGTTTGAAGAGCTCTTCGTAGAGTTTTCTTCCGGGGTCGTCGTCCCCGCGGACAATCTCCTCTATTACCACCTTTCTTTCTTTTTCAATTTCACCCGCGTCAAATGCGGGATGAGAAAGGCAGTCCATCATGCCGTCCAGGGAAACATAAAAATACTCTTTGGCTGTCTCGAAATGGAAATTTGTAAAATCCTTGGAGGTTGCGCCGTTCAGGTTGCCGCCGCGCCCTTCTATCAAGCGGCTGAGGCCAGAAACCCCGGACGCCGCACTGCCTTTGAAAATGAGGTGTTCAATGAAGTGAGAGATGCCGTTATTATTATCCTGCTCGTCCCTTGAACCCGTACGGTACCAGACCTGAAACGATACAAGCCCGTTCGGTATTTCTTTGGCCAGGACCGTCGCGCCGCTGCGGAGGACAAACTTTGTGACGCCGTTCTTTCCCGCCTCCGTGTTTTTAACAAAATCTTGCGCGGCAAGCAGGGAACTTCCCGCAAGCAGCATAACCCCCGCAACCGCCACCCCTATTATTTTATTGCTAATATTCATTTCATCCCCGTTTTTTTCATTCTTGCTCTTACCTTGTAAACTTTTTAAAGGAACAACATCACATTCGCAAACTCATCCTGAAACCCTAGTTCCATCCCCGTCTTTTTGTTTTGCTTTACGTTATAAACGTTACAAACGTTATAAACTTTTGTTTTAGGTAAACATCATCGCATTTGCGAACTCATCCTGAAACCCCGGGTCCATCGACAGGTCAATATGCGCTACTTTTCCGGCAATTTCTTCCGCTTCTCTCAGGAAATCAACCGAGACAAGCGCTTTCCTCGCGCCTTCTTCGGCCGCGTTGCCGCAAAATTTAATTTTTTCTACGTTGACGCGAGGTATCAAACCTATCGCAAGAGCCTTCTCGGCCCTGATATAATTTCCGAAAGCCCCGGCCATGAGAACTTCGTGTATTCCTTCCTCGGTGACTTTGAGCTGCTTCATCAAGATCCTGATTCCGGCCTGCATCGCGCCTTTCGCGAGCTGGATCTCCCTGACATCCCTCTGGTTAAGCGAGATCGCTTTGCCGGCAGACTCGGTGAAAACAAACTCGTTGCCGTCGCTGTTCTCTATAATCCTGTCAGCTAAAGCCGGCAAAATGCCTTCCGAGAGCAGTTCCGCTTTATCCTTTATTCTTCCTGTCTCATCCACTATCTTTTCTTCCACCAGCAAAGCCATCGCGTCTATAAGGCCGCTTCCGCAAAAACCCCGGGCAGGCGCGTTCTCTATGGTCTTTATCTCTATCCTCCCGCCCGAATAATCTATCTTTTCAATGGAACCGCTTGACGCCCTCATGCCGTAGCGTATATGCGCGCCCTCAAAGGCCGGGCCCGCGGCGCAGGACGCGGAGACCAGGGAATTCTTGTCTCCGAGGACTATTTCGCCGTTCGTCCCGATGTCTATCGCGAGTTTAATCTTCGAGCTCTTGTGAAGTTCCGTCGCCAGCACCACTCCTACCGTGTCCCCGCCCACCCAGCCGCCAATCACCGGAAAAACATTGACGAGAGCTTTCGGGTTGATGTTTATTCCAAACTCACGAGAACTCACCTTATTGAGCTTGGGTCCAAGCTTGGATTCAAAAGGATAGACCGCGAGGCTCGCCGGGTCAACCTTTAACAGCAGGTGCTCCATAGTGGTGTTCCCGCAGAGCACCGCCTCGTAAATACCTTCAGGTTTTACTTCCGCGTCTGAACACACCTCGGCAATTATCTTGTTTAACACGCCGATCACTTTGTGGTTCAGATCGCGAAGCCCGTTCTCGCGCGTCACGCAAAAATTCAGCCTCGAGATTACATCGTCGCCGTAAACTATCTGGGCATTCATATCGGCCGAGGTGGCTTTCACCAGCCCGGTATTTAAATCCACGAGCGTGCCCACGATCGTTGTCGTGCCCACATCGAAAGCCATGCCGAAAAGCGACATTGTCGTATCGCCTTTTTCCACGCCAATCAAGCCATCGCCCGCCGCGACTATTGTGCACGCACCGCCGAATTTCTCCGCCAGCCCGTCAGTGTCTTTTACCGAATTCGCGGCAAGGGCCGACTTCACAGCTTTTTCCGGAAACCCTTCAGGCAGAGCTTTCCCCGGAGTAACCGCAATTTTCTTTACGCAGGGATTCAGGTAAGCCTGCGTCTGAACCCCAACTTCAAGAATCTTCTGAGTCTGAAGCTTGCTGGTTCTCGGCACCGAAACGACCGCGTCCGAAGTCAACTTTGACCTGCAGCCCAGCCTGACTCCCCGCGCAAGATCTTCCGCGGATATTTTTTCTTTCTCAATGTGGTCCGGCTCGCCCGCGCCGGAGGCCACTTCAACACGGCATTTCCCGCATTTTCCTACGGCCCCGCAAGGAATGTCTATATAGATTCCGGCTTCCAGAGCTGCCGCGGCAATAGTTATTCCCGAAGGAACGCTGATAGTTTTCCCGTCAGGCTGAAATTTTACTTTTATTTTTGCCATTTACTTTTCCGTAAAATAAGATTAGGCCTAAAGAATATCCTTTAGGCTGCGCTTGACAAGTTAACATAATACAAGAACGCCAAATATGGCTATCCCGTTGATTTTAACCTATTTGGCGACTAAAAATCAAACCAAAAAACCCGTGAAAACCGCATATTTCAAAAGGATTATTGAATGTTTCAGACAGTAAAAAAACAAAAAACAAAAAGGCCGTTTCTTTCAGGAAACGGCCTTTAATAAAATACTGCGGCCTGAAGGCCGGAGTTTTTGTTTCGGTTGGTAAAGATATAATTCATGCCGAATTTCCGCCGGAGGCGCGTGTACGCCGGGCAGTTTGGCGTAGATCCGCCTTTGGCGGACATCCCCGCCATAAATGGCGGGGTATTCTTCGGCATAACGAAATAAAATATCTTCAGGAATCTAAATCAACGAGTTAACCGTGCGCTTATCAAGGACTTTTACAAGCTCTAAAAGGAGCTTTACGCTGTTTTCATAGTCATCAAGGTGAATTATTGACGCGTGGCTGTGAATATACCTGGTCGGCACTCCGATTACGAGAGAGGGCACGCCCCTGGAATGAAAATGAATAACCCCTCCGTCCGTGGCGCCTCCCGGAAGCGCGGCAAACTGATAAGGTATCTTGTGTTTTTTTGCGGTTGCGACAGCGAGGTCGCGAAGCTTCGTATTGGGAATCATTCCTGCGTCAAGTATCTTTATAAAGGGGCCTTTGCCGAGTTTTCCCGGCATCTGATCCTGCGAGACCCCTGGCACATCGGCGGCAATGCCGACCTCGGCTATCAGGCAGACATCAGGATTAACGACATTCGCGGAAGTCCTGGCCCCGCGAAGCCCGACCTCTTCCTGGACGGTGCCTACCCCGTAAACCGTGTTCGGGTGTTTAACCCCCTTTAAAGCCCTGATAACTTCCACGAAGAGAGCGCAGCCGGCGCGGTCATCAAGCGCCTTGGCAAGGATTGTTTTTCCGTTCCGCAATATCTGGAATTTACTGTCGGGAATTACCGGGTCTCCCGGGCGGATCCCGAACTCTTCCTCGGCCTCCGCTTTTGTAAGGGCGCCGACATCTATGAACATATCTTTCTTCTCTACCATCTTTTTTATTTCTTCCGCGCCCATGATATGCGGCGGCTTAGATCCGACAATTCCAGGGACATCACCCTTGCAGGTCTTGATGATTACGCGCTGAGAAAGAATGACTCCGTCATACCAGCCGCCAAGCGGGAGAAATCTGATAAATCCGTCGTCGGTGATATGCTTCACCATGAAACCTATCTCGTCCATGTGCCCGGGTATCATTATTTTAGGGTCTTTCGAGGCACCTTCTTTTTTGAAAATTATACTGCCGAGGCGGTCGTTCTCAACGGAAGCGCTTCCTTTTAGCAATTTTTTGAGCAGTTCCTTAATCTCGGTCTCGTACCCGGAAACGCCGGACGATTCCGTAAGTTCTTTGAGCAGTTCAATGCTCTCTTTTCTCATGTTGCTCCTCTTAAAGAAAAATTGGAAAACTTTTATTTGAGATAGCGGGCGGGAAAGACTTAGGCTGTAAGCCTCATCAGGACACCTATCAGGACAGCTGCGATTCCGCTGATTCTGTAATCCAGAACGCCCATCCTGCCGTTCTTCACCATCAGGTATCCCGAGACAAACATCGCCACCGGCAGGATATACGCGTACCACCCCAATGTCCCCGCGAGATATATGCCAAGCCCGATAGCGGCTCTCGAGCCGATGCCATAGTATTTCATCAGCAGACCCGGGAAGGTCACGCCTTCCTTCTTATCGCCCTTGATCGTTTTTTTGATGTATTCCTGCAGGACAAACATACCGTAAGTGAGTACTATCACCCAGATTGCCGCTATTACAAGTTTGTCGTTCGCGTAGAGCGCTTCAAGCCTCCCCGAGCAGAGCGGAAACGGAACCCGGACAACAGAGTCGCATCCGGCCGCGACAACGGCCGCGACGCTGACATGGAGGAACTGGTCAAAGAGGAAGGTCCAGAGATTGTTGCGCTCGACATGCAGGTTGATGATTATCTTGGCTTTATCCTGGAAAATATGAACAACCCAGGAGATAATGAGAAAAGCGATGACGCTCTTATTGTGAAGATACGGAAGGGCGAAAAAGAAACCGGAGAGCCCGGCAATGCCGCCGTGCAGGAGCACGCCCCAGCTGTATTTTACTTTTATCTTGAATATCCCGTTCGTCTGAAGAAGAAAATCAGCCGTCAGGTGCGCAAGCAGAAGGCGTAAAAAAAGGAACATTCTTAGCCCCCTAGTAAACTGACTTTACTTCTGATTCGGTAAAGTAATGGTTGAGGATATTCTTGTAACTGAAACCTTTTTCCGCCATCCCGGCCGCGCCGTCCTGGCACATCCCCACGCCGTGTCCAAAACCCGCGCCGTAGACAAAACTGCCCTCAAATTTCACCAAGTTGCTTCTTAAACCCGGAAGCACGGATCTTACGCGGTCCCCGGTAAATATTTGTTCACCGCGCCTTACTTCTTTAATATAACCAAAATTATCCCTTTTAACAACAATAATTTCCTTTTCCGGCTTCTCAAGTATCTTGAACCAGCGGAAATGCCTGTCTTTCCTGCAGTAGGCTTCAGGTTCGGCTTTTATCCAGCGGTCCAGCATTTCCGGCGTTAAAGGCCATTCCAGGTAAAGACCTCTACCGGCTTCCAGCGGGAAATCCGGCCTGCCCTTGAAAGCCTTGTGCGGGTCGGAACGCCATACATCCTCGATATCTCTTGTGTGGCCGCCGCAGTTAGAGAAAAAGAAAGCTGTCAGCGTTTTTCCTCCGCAGAGCAGCACCTCTCCCCGCGTCGCGTCCACGGCTTCGCTAGTGCCTGGCGTTTCGTTTTGCACCCCGCTGTACGCCTGGCAATGCACATCCGCGCAGACATCGGCGTTGGGATGGGTTTTCATGCCGAACTTGCCGTAGGCGTAGCTTCTCGCGACAACGGCCTGCGCCTTTAGCGCTTCTATATTCGAAGAAGCGTTTATTTCTGACGGAACAACGCTGTACAGGTACTCGTCCAGGGGAAGCACGTTCACCAGAGTAAGTCCGTCATCCCCCACGGTAACTTCCAGCGCGCCCCTGTAGCTCCTGTCCTCGTTCTTTGACCAGAAGTACCCTTTATTAAGCGTGACATCGTAAATAGTGAAAGTGGAAGCGCCTCCGGGGTTCTCAAAAATCAGCGGAGTATCGCCTTTGAAGCGCTCCTTGATGAGTTCATTTCCGCCCGCGTCTTTAACCGAGAAGCTTCTGTTAGACGACCGTACGCGGATCTCCTGCTCAGGAAGAGCTGCTCCGGTAATCCTGCCGAAGAGCGAAAATTTCACGGCGCTGCCGCATTTTATCCTGAGAGAATCAACCCCGGAAACAAGCATCACCCTAATAACAGGGTTTTTGTCGCGGGCAGATATAGGGCGCACTTCCGGGCATTTATTAGCTTTCCGTCCGGCCTCCTGATAGTCTTCGTCGCTTTTTTTCTCCGAGGCCGGGATCTTCGCGGCAAGTTTTTTCAACCCCGCGGAAACTCCGGGATAACCCGGCTCTGACATTGAGAGCCTGCTCAGAGCCTCATAAGCGCCGCGAATATTTCCCTGCCGTTCCCGTATTCCGGCGATTTTAAAATTGAGAGGGTAGAGGCTCGAGTCCAGGCGGAGAACTTCGTTGTAAAGACTTACGGCGCGTTCCGCGTCTCCGGAAGCCGCGCACGCTTCCGCGAGCTTCTGCTTGACCGAAGCGGAAAACGGTTTCAGTTCAAGCGCGGAGGAAAAAAGAGTTTCCGCTTCTTTCGTTTTCCCGGCAGCTTCCGCGCAGCAGCCGGATACTACCAGCGCGTAAAACTTCACGAAATTTTCCTGGCCGGCCTCCGGAAATATCAGTTTCTCCGCGGCCGCCGAGGCTCCCTCATAGTTCCCGGACTGATAAAGGCATAAAGCGTAATTTAATTGCCTGAATCCGTCTTTCTTTAGTTCCAGCGAAGCCGCGTAGCATCCTGCGGCTTCGGAAAACCTGCCGGTGTCCTTATATAGACAGGCAAGATTGGCAAGCACCTCAGGGTCATTACTCGAGCTAAGAGACGCCCGGTATTTCTCTTCCGCCTCCCTGTATTCTCCGCGGTAATAACTGCTGTTGGCTTCCTTGAACAGCCTTTCAGAATCGCTTTCTTTAATGACAGGCTTAGACGCGCAGGCCGAAAGAAGCAGCATGGATAAGGCTGACAGAACAACATATTTATTGCGGATTGGAGACATTTTGCCTTTGACGCGAATTTTCCGGAAGGTCACTTCTTGAGATTAAATTTGAAAGTTATCTTTCCTTCCTGATCAATCTGCCTGGCCGACAGCGGAAGAGAATCAAATTTCCATTTAGACATTCCGTCAGAAACAAGAAAGTCCATTTCTTTGAATCCGCAGGTCTTTATCACCATTACATCTTTCACATCGCCGCCCGGTTTTACCGTGATCTGCACCTGCACGGCCCCCTCAATTCCCTGGCGCTTCGCCCACTCGGGGTAGCCCGGCATGAACTGCCGGATTATGCCGCGTGACGCTATAGGCCCGGAAATTTCAAGACTGCCGTCTGTCATCCCGGGATTTTCCGAATCCTCGCCGTACCCCCCGCCGAGCACAGGGCCTTCGAGCGGCCCGTCGGAATTTTTCATCGCGGACTCATCCATGCCTATCGGAGTTTCTTTGTGGAGTTTTACAATATCCTCATCAGACCTCCTGGCAACGGACTGCTTTGCCAGCGACCTTTTGGGCTTGGGCTTTGCCGCCAGCTTTTCCGGTTTCGCAGCCGTCTTTCCGCTCTTGGCGCCCGTATTTCCCGAGACATCACCCTTCTGCCCCAGCCCTTTGCCGTAAGGCATCTGGCCGAGCAGCGTCACCTCCGTGAGGTAAACGGATTTTCCCGCGTTTTGCCCGGCGATAACCCCTGCCAGCAGGAAGAGCAGCATCCCGTGAAAAAACAGGGATATAAGCAAAGTTCCGGATAATGTCCTGTCCTTTCTAAGAGCGTCCATGCTTCTCCTCTATTTTACCGGTTCTTCCATTTTTTCCGCGGCAATCGCCATCTTGAGCGCGCCTGCTTTCTTCGCGGCATCCATCACCATTACGACAAAACCGTGGGACACGTCCTTATCCGCGTTTATTATGACCGTCTTATCTTTCTCGAATTTCAGCATATCCTCAAGGAGCGGCTGGACGCTGTTCGCGTCAGTCGGCTTTTCGTTTATGAAAATCTTCCTGTCAACGGTTATGGTCACAGTTATGTTCCTCTGGGGCGACGTGTCGGCGGTGACCGCCGAAGGCAGCTTCACGTTAATCCCGCCCTGGAGTATGAGCGGCGTGGTCACCATGAAGATCACCAGCAGAACCAGCGCGACATCCGTAAGCGGCGTCACGTTGATCTCAGAGATTATTTTATGTTCAGGCCTGTATCTTCTCATATTTCCTCCGCACGCTACTTCTTGATGAGGTCTATGAATTCCGCCGCGGTATCGTCAAGATAGACCGTGACCTCGCGGACCGACCGCATGAAATAATTGTAAAAAACCACGGAGATTACCGCCACAAAAAGCCCGGCCGCCGTGTTGACAAGCGCTTCGGAGATGCCTTTTGAAACCACCGACGCGCCCATGGCAGACTGCTGGGAGATCGCGCCGAAGGCGTTTATAATCCCGAGAACGGTGCCGAAAAGCCCGATATAGAGAGATGTGTTGCCGATGGTTCCGACAATACCAAGGTTTTTTTCCAGCGCAACAAGCTCTTTGTCAACGGTTCTGTTTGCGAGTTCCGACAGGGACTCCTTGTCCATTTTATGCGAGAAAATAATGGTTTTCAGGACAGTCGTGAGCGGGCAGAGGGTCCTGAAGAAAAACCATTTCGCCTCAAAAGTGTCGCAGTAGGCGACCGCGTCGGATATTTTTCCGGCCATTATCAGGCTTCTGACCCGCGCTTTCACCTGCTCCAGCACTTTAGGCCTTATGCCGTAAAACACCTTAAGCCGTTCAATGATGACGGCGATGGAGATTACCGAACATATAAGAAGAACGACTATTACTATGCCTCCGTGCTCAAGCATTTTCAGAAAACTCATATCCATACTGCCTCCTCTTTTCGCGCCGTTTTGGCGCATGGTCCTGTTATATTTGACAGCGCCGCCGGGCAAAAGTTCCGCCGGCTTTGCGCCGGGTCTAGAATTTCACATCCAGGCCGGCCGAAAGAAACGCGCCTGTCAGCGCCCTTCCTTTAATAATCTCGGCATTCTGGTTTAGCAGGTTGTCCCCGGCCAGAAAAGCGGTGAATCCGCCGAAAAACTCTTTTGAAAGTTTCAGCCCGGCAAGCAGCCTGCCCGGCACCGTATCGGAATTTGTCTCGCTGTAATTCATCTCGCTCTTGTATTCTAATGTTGCCGTAAAATCCCAGCCGGAATCCGCGTACTCGCCGCGCAGGGCAACCGCGTGCGCCGGCATGTAGGGCACGAATTTCCCCGGCTGGCTGTTGAGCGTGTTCATAAAAGTGTACTTGAGCGACTGCGTGAAGTTTTGGGAAAGTTTCCACTGCCCGCTGAAGTTCACGCCGGCAATTGAAACGCCGGAAATATTCACGGGACGAAGGACATCCGGCACAGGAGCGGTCTCCGTCTCATAGGTGATCAGGTTCTCAACTTCCTTGCGGAAAATCTCAAGCGAGACCGGCAGGTCATTCGTTATCTTATGCTGCAGTCCCGTTGAGAGATAGAACCGGTCGTTCTCGGCGTTTAAACCTGAAGCGCGGTCCGCCGGCCTTTGGCCGTAGATTTCCGAGGCCCTGGGGAAGACCAGCCCCGGAGCATAGGAAGCGTAGAGAGTGGTTTCACCGTCAAGATCCACGCTTGCCGAAACTTCCGGATTGAGCCTGCACTGTTCATATTTAAGGCCAATATCAAGGAGCGCCGGATTAAGCTGAAATTTTGCAGACGCTGACAGTAAATATAACTGTCCAAATAGCGAATCGCTCCTGGCTTCCGCGGCCGCGGATCCCAACACCTTGTTGTTCTCCTGCTCTATCCTGAAATCCCCGCCCAGGAAAAGATCCAGAAGGTTATCCGTGAGGCCGGTCTTTTCGAGAGTTGTCCTGGCGGCCCGGACTCCACCTTTTATTTTCAGGGCCGGCGAGATATTGCCGGAAAGCGTGAGATCTGTTTCAACCAGGCTGTCGCGGTATTCGTCCGCAGAGTAGCTTAACGAGGGGGAAGTCCGAAACGCCGAACCGGCCCGGTAAATAAACGAAAGCGAAGCGTCAAAGGCTTTATCAAACGAAGCGCTTATATCCAGGTTCAGAGCTCCCGCATTATAGCCGTTGTCGGATACATAATAATTCCGAAGGTCCTTTTCCGCCTTCAAAAGCAGGCTGAGCCTGTCAAAACTTTCCCCATAGATAAGCTTGCCGTATAAAGAGGAAAAGGAACCATAGGCGGCAATCAGCTCTACCAGCCTTTTACTGCTCTGCTTGTTAACTTCAAGTTCAGGCGCGGAACTTTTCACATTGTCCAGATAGGGGCCCTTTATGAACTGCAGTTCCATAAGGGGAGTCTCTTTCGGAGGCAGGGGATAGTTTTCGGGGAGCAGGTCTTTCTTCTCCCCTCCGACCTTTATCTCGCTCTCTCCCGTAATAACCACATCCGGAAGGACAAAGACCGGCTCGCGTTCTTTTTTCTCCATCTCCTGCGCAAAGCAGAATGCCGGAAGAAGGAGGGCTGTCAGAAATATTAGTTTTTTCATTTCTTTGTCCTCTCTCCCGTGACCTCTTCCGCGGGCACATTCTCATTCGTCGTATCGGCGGAAGGCGGCATTGCGCTCTTTAGCGCCTTGAGCCTCTTTTCCGCGGCGTCAGTCCACTCCTTTTTCCCGCCGGTTTTTATTATATCGTTGTATAGTTCCGCGGCCTTGTCTAATTTGCCGGACTTCTCAAAACATTCGGCGGCCCTGGCCTTGGCGGTAACCTTCCACATTCCCGAGGCATTCTCAACCGCGAGGACTTTCAGGTATTCGTCCGCGGCGGAATCCGTATCACCCTTCGAAAAGTAGCAGTTCCCTATCCAGTATTGGGCCTCCTGCGCTTTCGCGGGAAAATTCGCGGTGATGAACCTGTACGCCGCGATGGCCTTGTCAAAGTTCTTCTCATCCTCGTACATAACGCCAAGATCGAGAGCGGCATCCCTGGAAAGAGCGGATTTCGGAAACTCTTTCAGAATTCTCTCGTATCTGACGATTGCTTCGGCCTTCTTCTTCGCCTTCCGGAGAGAAAGGCCCGAGTTGAAAATTGCCGAGATTATGTATTCGCTTTTGGGGTATTTTTCCGCCACTTCGTCGTATTCAGCCGCCGAGTCATCGTATCTTTCCAGGATATAATATATGTTGGCAATCTTAAAGAGGGCCTTCGGCGCCACCGTGGAAGAGGCAAATCTGTCGGCCGCCATCCGGAAACTTTCGACCGCCCTTCCGTTATCCTTCAATGCAAGCCAGGCTTCGCCTTTTGAATAGAGCGCCTCGGGAATCTTTGTTGATTCTGGGAAAGCGGCCATATAATTATCAAACTCGTCCACTGCCTGTTTAAATTTGCCGCTTTTTATATAGTAGCCTGCCAGTTTAAACTGCACTTCTTCGGAAAATTCTTCTTTCGGGAACTTCTTCAGGAAGTACCGCGAGATCTCCTCCGCTTTGTCGCTCTCGTCTGTGCGGGAATAGCACCAGGAGAGCCCGTAGAGCGAGTCACGCTCGTACTTGGTGGCAGAGTAGGCTTTTCTGACTTCCTCGTAAAGCGCTATGGCTTTCTGATATTCCTGCAGGTTATACCACGAATCCGCGGCTTTAAGCAGGGCGTCCGGCACAAGGGTGTTCTGCGGATAAGCCTCCCTGACTTTCAGGAAATACTCCACCGCTTTCGAAAAATTGTCCTGCCTGAAGTACGAGAATCCTATCCAGTAAACGCTGTCCGCCGTGTCCAGGCCTTCCCAAACCTTAACGGCCCCGGCAAAGTCATTCATGTTATAGAGACAACGGCCTATCTGGAACAAGGTCCTGGCAATATCGCCTTTATCCGCCGGCTTCTCCAGCGCCTTTCGGTACGCCGCGCCCGCGGAAGCATAATCTTTCAGGTTGTAAAATGACGAGCCCGCCATATTGAGAGCTTCAAACGCCAGTTCGGGAACTTTTTCGTCCTCTGCAACTCCCTTAAACTCCGCGATGGCCTGAGTGAATTTTTTCTGAGAATAATGGCACCAGGCCGTGCCGAGCCTGGACATTGGAGTGAATTTCGAGTCCCGGTACGCCGAGACGGCTTTGCTGTAGGCTGCAATAGCATTGTCATAATCTTTCAGCGCGTAGAAAGTCTCGCCCAAACGGAATTGCGCTTCGGCCGCTCTCGGGCTTAACGGGTATTTTGCGAGCAGTTTGTTGAAATTTTCCCTGGCAAATCCGAAAAGTTTCAGTTTATAGTCGCACCAGGCGACAAAATAAACGGAATCCGGCGCGAACTCGCTTTCAGGGAATTCCTTAAAGAGCTTGTCGTAAATGGTTTTCGCGTCCTCCAGCCTGCCTATGGCGTAATATGAGTTCCCGGTCAGGTAAAGGGAATTGGCCCGAAGCGACGGCGGCACTTTCTCTTTGTTTACAGCCCCGAGCTGTTTTATGGCCTCCCAGTACTTCTGCTGTTTGTAATAGCACCACGCCAGTCCGTACCTCGCGCGGTTTGTTATCTCCCCCGCGCTGCCAGGTTTCTCGGCAACTCCCGCAAAATATTTGACCGCGTTATTGAAATTGCCGAGCGTTATATTTGTTATGCCGAGCCGGTAAAGCACTTCATTCTTAAGCGCGCTCTTGTCGAAGGCCGCCAGGAAGGAGTCAAAAACCGTGTCAGCGGACTGAAAGTCTTTTATTTTATAGTAACACTCGCCGAGGCGGTAGGTTGCCGCGTCCGCGTATTTACTTGCGGGAGCCTTTTTAGCGAAATCCTTGAAGGCAATGATAGCTTCGTAATATTCGCCGGAGTGATAAAGCGACTCCCCCTTCCAGAAAAGCGCCGTATCCGCAAGCGGGCTGGACTTGAATTTTGTGTTGAGCTCGGAGAAAGCCCCGGAAGCCCTGTAATAGTTGCCAAGTTTAAAATAGCACCAGCCCGCCGAATAGCAGGCATAATCCGCGGATCTGTAGTCGCCAAAATCACGGCTTACCGTTTCATAGGCGATAGCCGCGTTCTCGAACTCGCCGCCGTTAAAATAGGCTTCGGCCGTCCAAAAATTCGCGTCGGCCGCCAGATAGGTCTTAGGATTCTTGTCGAGGAGGCTCTTGAAAGCTTCTTCCGAGCCGGAATAATCTTTAAGCCTGAACAAACACTCCCCTATCCGGTACATCACGGTATCCCGGTAATCAAGAGAGCTGTACCGCTCAAGCACGGTCTTGTATTCCGGCACGGCTTTCTCGTACTCACCCTGCTTATAGAAGCATTCGGCAGTCATATAAGCCGCATCACCGCACTCGCGGCTGTCGGGATACGCGGAGATTATTTTCTGGAATTGCTCCACAGCGAAATTATAATTGGCGTTCTTGTAGAGATCATAGGCAAATTTATAGAGTTCTGAAGAGGAAACCTGGGAAAAGAGCAGCACAGGCAAGAGAATTGAAAGCAATGTAATCAATATCTTTCGGCCCATTTTGCCCCTTTGCTAAGAGATATTTTCTACATTATATAACAATAAGCCGCTGATTTCAACAGATAGCCTTGTGATAAAAATTACTATTTCTCCTTAAGATACAAGCGTTTCTTAAATATTTTTAATGTTTATTCTAATTATTCTCATATAATATCAACAACCACAAAGGGTTTTACTTCAGAGGGTCCGCACGAACGGAAAAAAGAAAATCACGAGATTTACAATGACTTCTGAATAGCGCCGCTTGAACTATTTTCGCGGTTTTAGTTTTAACTTCGATTCTTTGCTGTATTTTTTTATGATATCTACGACTTCCTTCGCGGTGTCCGCCGTCTGAATGATGTTAAGATCGTTTTGCCCGATGAACCCGCGCCCCAGCATCTCTTTCTTCATCCAGTCAAGCAAACCGCCCCAGTATTCCTTACCCACCATTACAACCGGAAAAGGATTGATCTTTTTTGTCTCGATTAGCGTGATAGATTCAAAAAGCTCGTCCATGGTCCCGAAACCGCCGGGCATAATCACGAATGCGGTAGCGTATTTGACGAACATCACTTTTCTCGCGAAGAAGTACCTGAAGGAAATATTCTTGTGAAGATATGGGTTCGGTTTCTGCTCGAAAGGCAGCTCAATATTCAAGCCGACAGACAGCCCTTTGTTCTTGAAAGCGCCCTTGCTTCCGGCCTCCATGATGCCCGGGCCGCCTCCCGTAATTATCGAGAATCCTGCCTTCGTGAGTTTCGCGGAAATCTCCTCCGCGAGCCTGTAATATTTTGAGTCCTGCTTCACGCGGGCAGAACCGAAGATGGATACGGCGGGAGTCACCTTGGCCAGCTCGTCAAACCCTTCCACAAATTCCGAGAGTATGCGGAACATCCGCCAGTTGTCTTCGTAGGTGAAATCGTCAAAGATTTTTTTCTTCATTTAAACCTCCGTGAAAATGATTACGCGGACCAGGAAGAGCTATTACACAGATTACAGCTCCATACCGTCTCTACACCGTTTCCAGCGGCCAAAAGAAAAAATCCAGCGGGAAAAGAATGTCCAGAAACTCCGCGCCCACGGGAAGTTTCATCCATTCAGACGGCTTTGAGAGCGGGAAAAGAAGCTTGACCATCTCGTGTTCGTTCAAGACCATTTTTATTTTGGCGGGTTTGGCGGTAACCCTGACCCTCTTCCCCGCGGCTTCTATAGTGGCGCTCTGTCCCGTCCCTTCCATAACTAAAGTCACCGAGTGCCGTCCGCAAAGGACCGAGGATTTCGCTTTCATATTCATCTGTTTCAGGAACCTCTTAAGAGTTTGCGAAAGATTGATGATCTTTACGCATCCGTCCCCGTAAAAGTCGTCGCTCTTGTCTCCCCAGGAAAACCCGTTAAAGAAATCTTTGTATCTGTTTGGAAATGACGGGGTAACAGCCTCCAGCCTTTTGAAACCGAGCTTATCAAACGCGTGCCTTATCAGCGGCTTCAGCTCTTCAAGGGAACCGCCGCATTCAAGCACCCTTGCCTGCTCGTCGCTTTGTTTTGTCCCGAGCGTCAGATAGGCAAGCACTTTATCCTTTTCAAGCGCAAGCCAGGTGTCGCGCTTTCGCCTGCCGTAAAGCAGTTTATCCAGCGCCAAGCGTCTCTTCTGGCCGAATTCTTCCGCCGAGTGTAATTTTATCAGCTGCTTCAGGTACCTGCTTTCTCCGGAGTACTTTTTTATCGCGCGGTGTTTGCATTCCGGGAAATATCTCGGAGCGGTGATGAACTTGCTCACCCTGCCGCCGCATTCCCAGCCAAAATAACCGTATCTCTTCCTGTCCCCGCCGAGCCACGAAATCTCGTACCTCCTTTCGTGAAGCAGCTCTACCGCACGCTTTAGAAGAACCGACATATACCCTTTCCCGCGCGCCTTCTCGTGCGTGGCAACCCCGCCTATGTTTCCAAACTTAAGTATTGAGCCGTTAACCTTCAGGTCCTGGGGGTAAATGCCAACGTGAGCCGCGACAAAACTCCCTTCCTTAAGGAGCAAATGCTGTTTGAATTTTTTCGGGTCGGGCATTGAAGTATGCGGCCACTGTTTTTGGAAAGGATACTGGGTCGGCCAAACATTGTTTAGCAGCGCCAGGAACCCTTTCACGTCTTTCTTTGTAAGAAAACAAATCTCTATTTTTTTATCCTTGACCACTATCAGCTTCTCCTTAGTCCTCTGTCTGCCGGCTCCGCCGGATTGCTAATTGCTGATTGCTAATTACTAATTAACGACTCAAGGTTAAGACTCTAACGGATTGGCAACTGCCTTCTGTCTGCCGCTCCGCGGATTGCTAATGGCTGATTACTGATTGCTAATTAAAGACTCACGGATTCAATCGGTATACCGTCTACGGTCCTCTGTCCTCTGCCTTCCGTCCTCAGATCTTGCTGACCCTCCGACCATCTTTATTTGAGGTATGGTTTCTCCGCTCTCCTAAAATATTCCTTCTGCAGGCGCGGCACAACCTTATCGTTCTTGACCAGCTTTATCCTCTCCGCGACATAATCCGCGACGATTTTCAGGACTTTTTTGCCCTTCTCTTTTGTGGCTGTTCTTGCGTCGCCGGCGTAATGCTCCGGGAAGTCAGCATACCAGAACATGGTCGTGGTCAAGTCCTTCAGGTGTTTTGTACGGTTCATAGGAAGCCCCGGGCCTTTAGGCAGGTATTTCATGTTTACAGAATTTTCGTCCATTGCCATCATGGCGCTGGTCTCCCATTCTCCGGCGTGGTTGTCGTCTGTATCCAGGAACTTGTCCCATTCTTTTTTCATGGGACCGTAGGTTCCCTTTATAAGGTAAAGCGCGTAGTCCTTCTTTTTATAGAGGCTGGAAATCACAAAATACGGAAGGAAGTTCGTGTTTCCTCCGTGGGCATTCACA
>CAITPB010000223.1 GCA_903894145.1 Candidatus Firestoneibacteriota bacterium
CCTTCGCCGTTGACCGCGCAATACTCTGCTGATATACTTCATGATTAGGGTTTATTAATTATAACCAAGAAAAGCATTTTCAAAATATCATAAGTCAGTAGAGGGGGCGATATGTTCGGATTCGGAGATCTTGGCGTGTGGTCAGCGTATGCATTCACCATCTTTTCTGTCCTTATTTGCATCCTGTACGGCATCCTGAAATGGAATGAAACCGACGAAGACACAAAGGAGGCCGGAAAATGAGCGGATTATACCTGCTGACAGTAGTTATTATTTATTTCGCTATTACAGCTTTTTTTGGCTGGCTTGGCTACAAGCAGACAAACAACGCCGCGGATTACCTTGTGGCCGGGAGAAAGCAGCATCCGGTCGTGATGGCTCTCTCCTACGGTTCCACCTTCATCAGCACGGCGGCGATAATAGGATTTGGCGGAGCAGCGGCCATTTACGGAATGGGGCTGATGTGGCTGACAGGCCTGAATATATTCGTTGGAATCTTCCTGGCCTTTGTCTTTTTCGGAAAACGGACCAGAAAAATAGGGCTCAATCTTGACGCGCATACCTTCCCGGAACTTCTCGGCAAAAGATTTGATTCAAAGTTCCTCCAGACAGCCGCGGGGCTTCTGATATTCATCGGCATGCCGATATATGCCGGCTCGGTGCTCATCGGAGGCTCGCAGTTTATGAGCCAGTACCTGGGGCTGGATTACGGTGCCGCCCTGCTCATCTTCACGGTTATTACCGCGGTCTATGTGATCTTCGGCGGACTTAAAGGCGTTATGTACACCGACGCGTTTCAGGGCGCGCTTATGCTTATAGGCATGGGGCTCTTGCTTTACTTTGCCTATTCCGCCATCGGCGCGGGCGTTACCGGAGCCCATCAAAAACTGACGGATATGGCGCCCCTCGTTCCGCAGGCTTTTAAAGCTCAGGGGCATCAGGGCTGGACCTCAATGCCCGCCGCAGGCTCAAAAATGTGGCTTGAAATGATAACCCAGCTGGCCTTGGGAGTCGGCGTGGGCGTTCTGGCCCAGCCGCAGCTGATAGTCAGGTTCATGACAGTCAAGAGCGGCCGGGAGATAAATAGAGCTGTCCCTATCGGTGGCTTCTTTATATTTATGATGGTCGGCGTGGCTTATACAGTCGGCTCTCTTTCAAATGTCTATTTCCTGAATAATCCGGAATATAAAACAATCTCCATAGAAGCGGCAAAGATGGAAGCTGCTAAAAAAGAAGGCAAGCCCTATATTCCGCCCGCCCCCGCAACGCCTGCCGAAGCAAAACCGGCAGCGGTGAAACCTGCGGTAAAGGCTGCTCCTGCTGTTGCTCCGGAAGCAAAGAAGGCGCCGGCGGCTTCAAAATCTATTCGCCCGAAAGGAGCTATCACGGACAATATCATTCCGCTATTTATTACCAAAGCAATGCCGGCGTGGTTCATACCCATATTCCTCGTCACCTTGCTCGCGGCTGCGATGTCCACCCTCTCCTCCCAGTTTCACACAATGGGAACCGCGATAGGCAGGGATGTCTACGAGCAGGGACTCGGCGGCAAAGGAAATACCGTGCTCATCACAAGGACGGGAATGACCGTTTCAATATTGATAAGTTTATTCATAGCGTACTCCCTACCGTTCTTTTTCGATCAGGGTTCCGCTATTATTGCGATCGGAACAGCGCTCTTTTTCGGAATCTGCGCGACGGCATTCACGCCCATGTATTTCTCCGCGCTCTTCTGGAAACGCGCCACTAAACAGGGAGCGATATCCGGTTTTATCGCCGGCCTTTCAGTATGCCTTTTCTGGCTTTTCTTCGTTCAGGTAAAAGAAGCTAAACCCATAGGGCTTTGCAAACTGCTCTTCGGAGTTGATTCCCTGGCAGGTAATTCCAACCTGCAGTATCTTGACCAGATGATTATCTCTCTTCCGGTTTCAATTATTGTTACTATAATAGTAAGCCTGCTGACCAAAGCTCCGGCGCAGGAGCATCTGGATAAATGCTTCAAGGGAGTTGAGAAGGCGTAACTCAAAAGAGTTAATCCCCTCTCTAACTCTCCCCTTTTAAAAGTGGAGAGAATATAGGAGTAATTATGTTCTGGCAAATGGAACAGGAAACATTGAAGCGGGCAAAACTGGAAGCACTGCAGCTGAAACGTCTTAAACAAACCCTTAAGCGGGTGTACGACAATGTGCCTTTCTATAAAAAGGAGTTCACGAAGTGCAAAGTAAAGCCTGCGTCTCTTAAATCGCTAATAGATATCGAGAAATTTCCTTTCACCACAAGGGAAGACCTGCAGGCAAATTATCCGGACGGCCTGCTGGCCTGCGGCAGGGAAGATATCGTCCGCCTGCATACATCTTCAGGAACCACCGGCAAGCCCAAGGCAGTTTTCTTCACCAAGGCAGACCTGGACAACTCTGCAAACCTGATTGCCAGGTGCTTGGTCGCTACCGGCTGCACAAAACACGATATTCTTCAGAATATGATGTCTTACGGGTTATTTACCGGCGGACTGGTAATGCACTACGGCGCGGAAAAACTCGGCATGCTCATCATACCTTCCGCCGTCGGGAATACCGACAGACAGATAATGCTGATGAAGGACTTCGGCACAACCACCCTGCACCTTACCCCAAGCTACGCGCTTTATCTTGCCTCTCACTTTGAGGCAAAAGGCATAAACCCTGCAAAAGACCTTAAACTTAAAAGGGCTTTCATGGGCGCGGAGCCTTACACTGAAGAAACCAGAATAAGACTTGAAAGCTCAATGGGAATAGAAGTCTTTAATTCCTACGGGCTGACTGAGATGAACGGCCCGGGAGTCGCTTTTGAGTGCACGGAGAAGAACGGAATGCATATCTGGGAGGATAATTTCCTAGTGGAGATTGTGAACCCGGAAACCGGCAAGCAGCTCCCTGACGGAGAGTACGGGGAGCTGGTGCTTACCACCATCAATCGAGAAGGCATGCCTATCATAAGGTACAGAACAAGGGATATCACGGCAATAGACCCGATACGCTGCTCTTGCGGCAGAACACATGTCCGCATCAAGCGCATTCACGGCAGGGCCGATGATATGTTTATAATTCGCGGCGTCAACATTTACCCGCAGCAGATAGAACAGGTGCTGATGAGCGTGAACGGAGTCGGGAAGAACTATCAGATAGTGCTCGAATCTTCCGAGGATATGACCATAAAGGTTGAGTTCTCCAAAGGATATTTTGACGGGAACCTGGACAACCTTAAATCCCTTCGCGGAACGCTCGTTGAAAAACTGAAGGCGGCTATTCTGGTCCGGCCTAAGGTTGAACTTGCTGAACCCGGCACTTTACCGGTGAGCGAAGGCAAGTCGAAGCGAGTTATCGATAATAGAAGGGTCTATTGATTGATTACGCAGATTAGGGGAACAGATTACACAGATTAAAGATGGATAATCAAATAGAAGAAAATGAATTAACCGGAATAATAATAGGGCTTAGTTTTAAGGTGCATTCTGCTATCGGGCCCGGTTTCCCGGAGAGAGTATACCAAAATAGCCTGACCATGCTTCTCAAACAAGAAAGTGTCACATATAAACAAGAGAACCCTTATAATGTTGTTTTCAAAGGGATCAAAGTAGGCAATTTTAGGCTGGATCTGGTTATAAAAGAGAAAATAATAGTTGAGTTGAAATCCGTGGCCGGCTATTTGCCAAAGATAGTTGAATCGCAG
>CAITPB010000224.1 GCA_903894145.1 Candidatus Firestoneibacteriota bacterium
GGACCGGCTCTTGGACAGCACGGCGTGAACATAATGGATTTTTGCAAGCAGTTCAACGCAAAAACCTCAGATCCCGCTCAGGACGGGCTTATAATCCCGGTAGTAATAACTGTGTTCAGCGACAAATCGTTCACATTTATTATGAAGACGCCGCCGGTAGCAGTCCTCATTAAGAGGGCGGCAGGGATAGCCAAGGGATCGGGAACGCCGAACAAAACCAAGGTCGGCAAACTCACCAAGAAACAGGTCACGGAGATTGCCACGCTTAAGATGCCCGACCTCAACGCGGTCAGTATCGAGTCCGCGAGACTGATGGTCGAAGGCACTGCCCGCAGCATGGGTATAGAAGTCGAGAAGTGACGGAGGGGAACGGATGAGCAAGAGAATGAACGAGTTAAATAAGCTGGTCGACAAGTCGAAGAAATACACTCTCGACGAGGCCTGCGCTCTCCTCAAAAACTTGGCGAAAGCCAAGTTCGATGAGTCCGTAAACGTTTCCATAAAACTCGGCGTGGACGTTAAACAGACGAATCAGATGGTAAGAGGAAGCGTTGTGCTCCCCCACGGCACGGGCAAGGTTCCGAAAGTGCTCGTATTCGTGAAGGGTGAGAAAGAGAATGACGCAAAGGCGGCAGGCGCGGACTATGTTGGTGCCGATGATCTTGTTGAAAAGATCAACGGCGGCTGGCATGATTTCGACGTTGCCATTGCTACGCCTGACATGATGAAAGAGCTCGGTAAAGTAGGAAAGGTGCTGGGGCCATTAGGCCTTATGCCCAATCCAAAATCCGGCACGGTCACGGCGGACATCACCAGAAGCGTTAAAGAAGCAAAAGCCGGAAGGGTAGAATTTAAGGTCGATCCGGGGGCTGTTATCCACACGGTTATAGGCAAGGCTTCTTTTGACGCCAAGAAAATTCAGGATAACGCGGCAACTTTGCTGGAAGCTGTAGTTAAGGCGAAGCCGGCCGGCGTGAAGGGCGCTTACATCCAGAACATAGTCATCAAGACGACCATGAGCCCGGGCTTGAGTATTGATACCAAGCCGTATCTGTCGGTTGTAGCTTAGGGAGGGGAAATGGCCAAGCAGGAAACTATAAAAAAGAAAGAAGCCGAGGTCAACGAACTCGTCGAGAAGATCGGCAGAGCCAAGAGCGTGATCTTTACGGACTTTCGCAAGCTGACCGTAGAAGACACGACTGCCGTGAGAAAGAAACTCGCGATTAAGAAAGTTGAATACAAGGTCATAAAGAACAACATTGTGAGAAGGGCGCTTGAGAAAGCGAACATGGGCGAAGTGCTCAAGTTTATCGACGGCCCGACCGGTGTCGCTCTTTGCTATGACGACCCTGTTATCCCGGCAAAGATTCTCAAGGAATTCGGAGCGGATCATGAGTTTCTAAAGATTCGCGCCGGTGTTATCGAAGGCAAGGTCGCGGATGTAAAGCAGATCAAGTACGTTGCGGAGCTTCCTACAAGGGAAGTCCTTCTCGCGAAAGTGCTTGGCGGCATGCAAGCCCCGATTTCCAACTTCGTGTACACGCTTTCGGGAGTTCTGTCCAAGTTCGTCAGGACCCTGGACGCTGTAAGAGCCGCAAAGAAAGCGTAATAAAAATCCAAAATAAAAGTAAAAGTATCAAGGAGGAGAAGAAATGGCTAACTTAAGCAAAGAAGAAATACTGAAAGGGATTGAAACTATGTCGGTGATGGAACTTGCCGAACTCATCAAAGCGCTTGAAGAGCGGTTTGGCGTAACGGCGGCGGCACCTGTAGCAGCGGCAGCGGCCTCAGCGGCGCCTGCGGCGGAAGCACAGACGGCCTTCACGGTAATACTTGCCGGAGCCGGCGATAAGAAGATAGAAGTGATCAAAAGGGTCAGGGAAGTAACAGCTCTCGGACTTAAGGAAGCCAAGGACCTCGTTGACGGCGCACCTAAAGCCATCAAGGAAGGGGTTACTAAAGACGAAGCCGAAAAAATAAAGGCAAAATTTGACGGCAGCGGCGCGACGATAGAGATCAAGTAACACAAAACGGGTTTTAAAGGGTCCCGCGGGCAAGCAACTTGCCCGCGGGAATCCTATTTTTGTCAAATATCGGTTTTAAAGGCTTTTCGCTTCACACAGATAGCGCTCCGGGCTTTCCGGGCGGTCTGTGACCTATAAACGGGAACCAACCCGGGGGTAATTCATGGAAAAGTTCGATAAGATGGGTAAACGAATAAGAAAAGATTATTCCACGATAGAAAAAATCCTGCCTCTGCCAAACCTCATAGAGGTCCAGAAGCTTTCATACAACAATTTCCTTCAGCGGGATGTTCCTGTAAAAGAAAGGAAGAATCTTGGGCTTCAGTCCGTGTTCAACGAAGTTTTCCCGCTTCTCTCGCTCAAAGGCAATATCGCGCTCGAGTACGTAAGCTACTCCATCGGGGAGCCGAAGTACACGGTCATGGAATGCAAAGAAAGGAAGATGCACTACGGCGCGCCGCTTAAATTCACTATCAGGATCATAATAACGGATGCCGAGAATCCCGCTTCCAAAGTAAAAGAAATTAAAGAGGAAGAAGTCTATATTTGCGAGATTCCGCTCATGACCGAAAAGGGAACCTTTATCATAAACGGGGCGGAGCGCGTAATCGTGAACCAGCTGCACAGGTCTCCCGGCGTTTCCTTTGATGAATCAGAGGACAAGCTTCTCATGTCCCTTACCAAAATATTCACCGGCAAGATTATTCCGTACCGCGGTTCGTGGCTCGAGTTCGAGTTCGACACCAACGATATACTTTACGCGAGGATAGACAAGAAGAGAAAGTTCTTCGCGTCCATAATGCTTCGCGCTCTCGGCTACGACACAAACGAGAAAATAATCAAAGAATTCTATGAGACGGAAGATGTTTCTGTTTCTAACCGCGAGAAAGCGTTGAACGCCGTGCTGGCTTCCGATGTGAAGCTCATGGAAGCGGGCGAGACGCTGGTTGCGGGCAGCGTAGTTTCCGAGGCAATTTACGAAAAACTTCTTAAAGGCAAAGTGAAAAATATCAGGGCAGTGAAAGCTGCCGCGCTTGGCGGCATCAACCTGATAGGAACGCTGCTAAAAGACGGAATCAATACCAAGGATGACGCCCTGCTCGAAGTCCACAAAAAGATGAGGCCGGGCCAGCCTGTAACGCTTGACGCCGCGAAGGTATTTTTTGACAATATGTTCTTCAACCCGAAGAGGTATGACCTCGGGCGCGTAGGAAGATACAAAATAAACAAGAAACTTGGCACGACTTTCCCGCTTGAGAGCAGAGTGCTCCGCAAGGAAGATATATTGAACACCGTCAAATACCTCCTCGGTCTTTCCAACGGCCAGGGCTTTAAAGACGATATAGATCATTTCGGGAACAGAAGGGTGCGCGCGGTAGGCGAGCTTGTAGAGAATCAGATGCGCATTGGCCTTTCCCGTATGGAAAGGTACATCAAAGAGAAGATGAGCCTGGTAGACACCGACAACGTGATGCCGGCGTCTCTTATTAACACCAAACCCATCACCAGCGCGATTAAGGAGTTCTTCGGCACGAACCAGCTCTCGCAGTTCATGGATCAGACTAATCCGCTCGCTGAGCTTACGCATCAGAGAAGGATTTCGGCGCTCGGACCCGGCGGACTGGACAGGGACAGGGCCGGTTTTGACGTGCGTGACGTGCACTACACCCATTACGGAAGGATGTGTCCCATTGAAACGCCTGAAGGCCCGAACATCGGTCTTATTTCCTCGCTGCCAACATATGCCAGGATAAACGAGTTGGGCTTCATTGAAACGCCTTACCGCAAAGTAAACTCCGGCAAGATTGAAAAAGAAATTGCGTTCCATACCGCGGACATTGAAGACACTGCTAAGATCGCGCCGGCAAAATCCCCGATAAACGGGAATAAGCTGGTCGGTACCGACCCTTCGGGAAACATGATAGAAGTAAGGGAAAAAGACGATTATCCTTCAGTCCCCGTTGACACGGTCGACTACATGGATGTTTCTCCCATGCAGTTTGTTGCGGTTTCTCCGGCGCTCATTCCGTTCCTTGACCACGATGACGCCAACAGGGCTCTGATGGGTTCCAACATGCAGAGGCAGGCAGTTCCTCTGATTAAAACCGAAGCCCCGATAATCGGAACGGGCCTTGAATACAAAGTTGCGTATGATTCCGGGGTAATGGCAATTGCCAAGAACGCCGGCACCATCGCTTACGTGGACGCCAAGAGGATTGAAGTAGCGCGCGCTGACGGTGAAGTCGATGTTTATGAACTGGTAAAATTTAAGAAGTCTAACCAGGATACCTGCATTAACCAGAAGCCTATTGTTTCCAAGGGTCAGAAAGTCGCGAAAGGTGAAGTAATAGCGGACGGCCAGGCGACCGACAAGGGCGAGCTCGCTCTTGGGCACAACATCCTTATCGGGATTATGCCGTGGAGAGGCTATAACTTTGAAGACGCGATCATCATCAGCGAAGAACTCCTGATGGAGGATAAATTCACCTCCATTCATATAGAAGAGTTCGCGATAGACGCAAGAGATACCAAGCTCGGCGACGAGGAGATAACCAGGGACATACCAAACGTAAGCGAAGAGGCTTTAAGGAACCTTGATGAGAACGGTATCGTTCGCATAGGCGCCGAAGTCAACCAGGGCGATATCCTGGTAGGAAAGGTTACTCCCAAGGGCGAATCAGAGAGCACTCCGGAAGAGAAGCTCCTCCGCGCGATATTCGGAGAGAAAGCGAAAGACGTGAAGAACGCGTCCCTCAAAGTTCCGCCGGGCGCCTCCGGGATAGTGGTTGACATAAAAGTATTCTCGAGAAAAGATTCAACGACCAAACCTAAAGACAAGGAAACCAAGAAGCAGGTCGAGAAGGAATTCGAGAAACTCAAAGAAGAGGTCGTAAAACTTCGGGATTCCGAGATAGAAGCAGCGGAAGAGAGCGGCATGTCAAAGGATGCGCTTAAGGAAAGGATTGACCTTGAGAAAAAGCTCTGCAAACTAAGGCTTGAAGATCTGGATCTCAAGAAGTCCAGGGAGATAAGGTCCGTTGAAGAAGGTGAGAGCCTTCCCGCCGGAGTTATAAAGAAAGTAACGGTTTACATTGCCAGCAAGAGCAAGATCTCTGTCGGCGATAAGATGGCCGGACGTCACGGAAATAAAGGCATCGTGGCAAAGATTGTTCCGAAAGAAGACCTCCCCTACATGCCTGACGGAACACCGATACAGATAATACTTAACCCGCAGGGCGTTCCTTCCCGCATGAACGTGGGACAGTTAATGGAAACCCATTTAGGATGGGCCGCGAAGGTGATGGGCTTCTCCGTTTCTACTCCGGTATTTGACGGCGCCCGTGAAGGCGTGATTAAAGATGAGCTTAAGGCTGCAGGTTTGCCTTCGAGCGGTAAAGTAGTGCTTTATGACGGAATAACAGGCGAGCCGATGGACAAGGAAGTCATGGTCGGATATATGTACATAATGAAACTATCCCACCTGGTGGACGATAAAGTTCACGCAAGATCCACAGGCCCGTATTCGCTAATTACCCAGCAGCCTCTCGGCGGCAAGGCGCAATTTGGCGGCCAGAGATTCGGAGAAATGGAAGTCTGGGCGCTCGAAGCGTACGGAGCTGCTTACACGCTTCAGGAAATGCTTACGGTCAAATCCGATGATGTTATCGGAAGAACCAAAGTATACGAGGCGATTGTCAAGGGCAAGAATACGCCGGAACCCGGCTTGCCGGAGTCGTTCAACGTGCTCTTGAAAGAGCTCCAGGGCCTTGGACTGGATGTGACACTCGTGCCCAAGAGAATTTCTGAGGACAAAAAACCCAAGAAATTGAAGGCTGAGAATATACTCGGCGATGTTGAGCCTGAAATTGAAGTGAAAGAAGAGAATGAAGAAAAAAAGGCTAAGAAAAAGAAGGAAGAATAAGTAAAAAAGCAAAAGTTTATAAAATTTGTAACGTTCGTAACGTTTATAACGTAAGGCGAAAAAAGACAGAAAAAAACTTAGCGCATAGCGAGGGTGAATATGGCAAGAGTCAGAGAAGTCATAAAGACTGCAAAGCTTATTGAGTCCGGCGAAGAAAAAAAGATAGATTTTGAAGCCATTGCGATGAAGCTCGCGTCGCCGGAAGTTATTCACAAGTGGTCCCACGGCGAAGTAAAAAAACCTGAGACGATTAACTACAGGACCTTCAGGCCGGAAAAAGACGGCCTCTTTGACGAAAAGATTTTCGGTCCCACCAAGGACTGGGAATGCTATTGCGGCAAGTATAAGAGGATCAAGTACCGCGAAATCACCTGCGACAGATGCGGAGTCACCGTTACCTCCTCCAAAGTGAGAAGGGAGCGCATGGGGCATATCGAACTTGCATCCCCTGTTTCGCATGTTTGGTTCTTGAAGAGCATCCCGAGCAGGATTGGCGTGCTGCTTGACATGACCACGAAGGAACTTGAGCGCGTAATATATTATGAGAGCTACATCGTTACCGAGTCGAACACGGATCAGCTGAAGAAGAAACAGCTGCTCAACGAGGAAGACCTGCAGAAATGCAAGTCCTCTCTCGGTGCCTCCACTTTCAAGGCAAAGATTGGCGCGGCTGCGATTAAGGACCTGCTTTTGGAACTTGACCTTGACAAACTCGCTAAAGAGCTCAAGGAAGAGCACAAAGAAACTGAATCGGTCGCGAAGAAAAAAGACATTATTAAAAGGCTTCGTATTGCCGAGAGTTTCAGGAAGTCGGGAAACCGTCCGGAATGGATGGTTCTTGATGTTTTACCGGTAATTCCTCCTGACCTTAGGCCGCTGGTGCCGCTTGACGGCAGCAGGTTCGCTTCGTCAGACCTAAACGACCTTTACAGAAGGGTCATAAACAGAAATAACAGGCTCAAAAGGCTCGTTGAGGCGAAAGCTCCGGATATTATCATCCATAATGAAAAAAGAATGCTTCAGGAAGCGGTCGACGCCCTCTTTGATAACGGAAGGCGCGGCGCGCCCGTCAAGGGTTCAAGAAATAAACCCTTAAAGTCTCTCTCAGACATGCTTAAGGGCAAGCAGGGGCGTTTCAGGCAGAACCTGCTCGGAAAACGCGTTGACTATTCAGGGCGTTCTGTCATAGTTGTCGGTCCGGAACTCAAGTTCTATCAGGCCGGTATCCCCAAGAAGATGCTCCTGGAGCTCTTCAAACCCTTTATAATAAAAAAGCTTGAAGACCGCGGCTACGTGCATACCGTAAAGAGCGCGAGAAAGATGGTTGAGAATGTAAAACCGGAAGTCTGGGAGATTCTTGAAGAAGTTATCAAGGAGCACCCGATTATGCTTAACCGCGCGCCTACCCTTCACAGGCAGGGCATTCAGGGATTTGAAGCGGTGCCGGTTGAAGGTTCCGCCATCAGGCTTCATCCCCTTGCGTGTAACGCGTTTAACGCGGATTTCGACGGCGATCAGATGGCTGTACACGTTCCGCTTTCCCCCGAGGCAGTGCTCGAGGTTAGAACGCTAATACTTTCCACTAACAACGTGTTCTCGACCTCAAACGGCTATCCGCTGGCCACGCCTTCCAGGGAAATGATCACCGGGCTTTATTATCTTACGCTCTACCGCCCCGACATCAGACTTAAACACAAGACAAAAAAAGGCGACGGAAAAATATTCTCAGACCCTCAGGAACTTCTGCTTGCCTATTCTCTCGGCGAAGTTGATATGGAAGCCATAGTTAAGGTGAGGATGCAAAACGGGCAGAAACCCATTGAGGCGACTGCCGGAATGGTGATGTTTCATGAAGCGCTTCCGGAAGGGCTCTATGATTCCGCGGAAGAACTTTTTACCGAACTCAAACTCGAGCAC
>CAITPB010000225.1 GCA_903894145.1 Candidatus Firestoneibacteriota bacterium
CCCTGAGTTCAAACCTGAGCTCACGCCGAAAGAAATGTTAATGCTCGGGGTTTTTGGTGGGAAGTATTTGACGGATTGTATTGCCGAATTTCCCGCTGATTGGTTTAGAAAGGCGAAACTCTGTCACGAAAAGCACGATCCGAAGCTTAACCTCTTCGGTGTTAATGCTTCAAATTCCCTCTCTGTCTGGCGCGCGAAAGGCTGGATTCACCCGGATGACCCGCGCGGCTGGTTTCAGTGGTACTGCAGGTATTATTTTGGAAGACGCCACCCGGATGACGAGCGCCAGATAAAGCGGTGGAAAGCGATTAGACGCCACATTTCGCAGATAGAAACAAACTGCCTGCCCGGAGACTTAAATTGCAGAAAGAGGCAGAGGCAGGCGGTTTTGCATTGGGCATACGACTCCAGGAACATATAGATAACACGGCTTAAATAACAAATCTCAAGCACCAAATCACAAATACAAATAAAAAAGATAAATTACAAAAGTGATCTTTAAAGCACTTTGAACTTTATAGTCCTATTTTGTTTCGAATTTGCTGTTTCGAATTTCTAATTTTGTCTTCTTGGTGCTTATTTGGTGCTTAGTGCTTGTGATTTGGTGCTTATTTTCTGCGTTCCTGCGTACTGGAGGACTTATGAATTCAAGAGAACGTTTTGTCGGGGCTTTGACAGGAACAAAAATTGACCGTGTCCCTTTTATGGTTGTTTTTGGAGGAGAAGGAGCGGTGGCTCCAGAATGGGAGGCAAAAGAACCCGGCCTTTCAAAAAAGATTGACGGAATTTTGAAATTTGAAGGCCACTATAGGGGCTGGCAGGATACCTGGGTGAATACATTCCTTGTCGGGGAGCCGGATCCTGTGGTGGTTGAGGAGAACGAAGAACGGAAGATTATCAGGACCGGCTGCGGCGGCTTGAAACTTGTTTCAAAACACGGTGATTTTCATTCCGCCGTGCTGGAAGCCCCTGTTAAATGCAGGAAGGACTGGGAGAACATCAGGGACAGATTCCTTGACCCAAATGACGAAAGAAGGTTTCCGGGAAACTGGAAGGAAAAATGCGCGGAATACAATAAGAGGGATTATGCGCTTGGCCTTAACCTCCAGGGTGTTTACAATACCGCTCGTATGCTTATGGGAGACGAGGGGCTTTCCTACGCGTTCTATGATGACCCTGAGCTTGTAAGCGAGATTATGGATACTGTTACCGACAGGGTCATGAAAATATTCGGGAAGATGTGCGGGGATGTGGAACAATTTGACCTTATTGAAAGCTGGGAGGCAATGGCTTTTAACGGGGGCAGCATGGTTTCGCCGGACACCTTCCGGCAGTTCATAAAACCGAATTACGAAAAACTCGCGGGCTTCGCAAAGGACCGCAATATCAGGATACTGCTCGGGGACAGCCACGGGTTCATTGAAGACCTGGCGGCGCTCTTTTTGGAAAGCGGGTTTACGGCAATGTATCCTTTTGAGGCCCAGGCCGGCAATAATGTTGAAAGGGTTATGGATAAGTACCCGCAGCTCGGAATCATAGGCGGTCTGGATAAGAATGCTATGGCGAAAGGCAGGAAAGCCGTTGACGCCGAGATAGCAAAAGCCCGCCGGCTCCTGAAAAGGCGCGGGAGATATATACCGGGACAGGATTATTTCCCGCTTGGCGATATTTCCTTTGAGAATTACAGGTATTTTATGGAAGAGTTGAGGAAGGCTGTCCTGGAATCAGAGCGGCAGAGATAATGGAACAAATTGGTTCTGCTAAGAAACGCGAGTTCACCGGAACCCTCGGGATACTTCTTGCCTGCGCCATCTGGGGCTCGTCCTTCTTTATGGTCAAAGGTGTTGTGGCTCCCGGTCCCGGCTTTCTCCACCCCTGGATTCTGACCTCCTGCGCAACAGGGCTCTCGGCGCTTGTTATGTTTATAATCTCAAAGGTTTCGGGAAAGAACCCTTTTAGTAATATCGGTTCTGGCGTAACTCTGGGGATTATTCTGGCGTTTATTCTCCTGCCGCAGGGATTCGGAATGCAGTTTACCACGGCCTCCAACTCCGCGTTTATCACGGGGCTCTTTATACTTTTTGTGCCGCTTATTAATTATTTTATCTTTAAAAGGAAGCCGGCAAAAGAAGTGTTTCTCTCGGTTCCGGTCGCCATGATCGGCCTATGGTTTCTGACAGGGGGCATCGGAGGGATAAATACAGGGGACATGCTTACAATGATAAC
>CAITPB010000226.1 GCA_903894145.1 Candidatus Firestoneibacteriota bacterium
GAGGGGGATAAAACAGGAATAGCTGGAATGTTTTTCCCGGGGGGATTTCAACCCCACCCCGGCCCTCCCCTTATCATGAAGGGGAGGGGGAGAATAGGAATGCCTGAAGTCAAGAACCCCCGTGAAATAAAAAAACGAATCCGGAGTGTCGGAGACACCGAGCAGCTTACAAAAGCCATGAAGATGGTCGCGTCGGTGCGCTTTAAACGCGCTTTCCAGATGGTTTCTGCCGGAAGGCCTTATTCAAAGAGCATACGCGATATGGTCGCGGATATCTCCGGAGGGATCAGCGATTCCTACGAAAATCCCTTTTTTGAAGCGGGCAAAAGCGCGAAGAAAGAGCTTCTTCTTGTTGTCGGTTCAGATAAAGGCCTCTGCGGCAGTTACAACAGCAATGTCCTGCGCGCCGCGCAGAAATACCTTGCTTCCAAAGGCCGGGATAATGTTGATGTCATCGCGGTCGGGAAGAAAATAAAGGATTCCATCGTTCGCAGCGACTGGAAGGTTGTGGACTCCTTCCTTAACATATTCCAGGATTTCAACTATGAATCAGCCGTTCAGGTAGCCGAGAGGCTTACCTATGCTTTTACCAGCGGAGAGTACAACGAAGTTTCTATCATGTTCAGCGAATTCAAGAACGCCGCGCAGGCGGTTATAAAGACGGAGAGGCTCTTCCCTTTAAAACTAAAAGGCGGGAAGAAGCAGGCGGCTGATTATATCTATGAGCCGAAACTGGAACAGATAATGGAAGTTCTGCTTCCGAAATATATCAAAGTCAGCGTTTATGAGATGCTGGTTGAGGCGAACGCTTCCGAGCAGGGCCTGCGAATGACCAGCATGGAGCAAGCCAACAGGAACGCGAGAGACATGATACGCGATCTTACTCTGGTTTATAACAAAGCAAGGCAGGGCAGCATCACTAGAGAGCTCGCTGACCTTGTGGGCGGAGCAGCAGCGGTTAGTTAAGAACAAAAGTTTGTAAAGTTCTTAAAGTTCATAAGGTCAAGGCTTCTGTTTTGCGGGACCTTATTAACTTTACAAACCTTATAAACCTTATAAACTTTTTTGAAGCGGAGGCTTTATGGCTGATTTATCAACCGGAAAAGTTGTTCAAATAATTGGCGTTGTTGTGGACGTGGAGTTTCCAGACGGGAACCTGCCTCCCATTTATACTGCGCTCAAAATCCTGAGGGATATTCCCGGAGATTACGGGAAAATGGAGATAATAGCCGAGGTTCAGCAGCATCTCGGGGATAATACCGTCAGAAGCGTGGCAATGGCTTCGACAGACGGCCTCAAAAAAGGTTCTCCTGTTGTCAACACGGGAAAGCCTATTTCAGTTCCGGTCGGGCGCAATTGCCTCGGGAGGATGTTTAATATTCTCGGCGAGCCGATAGACGGCGGGCCGGAATTAAAGATAGAAAAAACCTCTCCCATTCACAGGGACCCTCCTTCTTTTATGGACCAGGACACCAAAGTTGCGATGCTTGAAACCGGGATCAAGGTCATAGATCTTCTGGCTCCGTTTCCCAAGGGCGGCAAGGTTGGATTGTTCGGCGGCGCGGGCGTCGGAAAGACTGTGACTATTATGGAACTCATAAGAAACATTGCCACAGAGCACGGCGGTTTCTCGGTTTTTGCCGGCGTAGGAGAGAGAACAAGGGAAGGAAACGACCTTTACCTCGAAATGAAAGAATCTGGCGTGCTTGAAAAGATGATTATGGTCTTCGGACAGATGAATGAACCGCCCGGGGCGAGGCTTCGCGTAGGATTGACCGGCCTTACACAGGCGGAATACTTCAGGGACGAGGAAGGACAGGATCTCCTGCTCTTCATAGACAATATCTTCAGGTTCATCCAGGCAGGCTCTGAAGTTTCGGCCCTGTTGGGCCGCATGCCGTCCGCGGTGGGATACCAGCCTACTCTGGCAACCGAGATGGGCGCGTTGCAGGAAAGGATTACCTCCACAAAAAAGGGTTCAATCACTTCGGTGCAGGCCATTTACGTTCCGGCGGATGATCTTACGGATCCCGCCCCGGCAACCGCTTTCTCGCATCTTGACGCGCAAACCGTTCTTTCGAGACAGCTCACCGGACTCGGAATTTATCCGGCCGTTGACCCTCTGGATTCAAATTCGAAGATACTTGATCCCAGAATAGTCGGGCAGGAGCATTATGATGTGGCCCGCGGAGTGCAGAAGATCCTCCAGCGCTACAAAGAGCTCCAGGACATCATTGCCATTCTTGGAATTGAAGAGCTTTCCGAAGAAGACAAACTTATCGTGGCCAGGGCGAGAAAGGTGCAAAGGTTCCTCTCCCAGCCGATGTTCGTAGCCGAAGCTTTTACCGGGCGAGCGGGGCGTTATGTCCCGATAGAGCAGACCGTCAAGAGTTTCAAAGGCCTGATCAGCGGAGAGTATGATGAAATACCGGAGAGCGCTTTCTACATGCAGGGTACGATAGAAGACGTTTTGGAAGCCGCGGAGAAAGCAAAGGCATGAACTTCTCGGGAAAAAAGATAAATCTGGAAGTTGTCACGCCGGCGCGTGTTATTTTCGCCGGCGCAGTAGACAGCCTCACCGCAGATGCCGAGAAAGGCAATATGGGAATATTCCCGCAGCACGCGCCGCTGCTGGCTTTGCTTAAGCCGGGGTTTGTTAAGTATTCCGCGGAAGGGGTTGCCGGGAGTTTCAAGACTTCGGACGGCTTCCTTGAAATATCAAGAGACAAGGTTCGGATAATTGTGGAGAGCGCGGAGGCATCGAAATAATGGCAGATTTAAAGTACGAATACGCGGCGTTGGAAAAGAGAGTCCTGGAGTTACGGGGGCATCTTTGACATCGACGGAAAGCTTGAAGAAGTAAAGCGTATCGACGCGGAATCTTCCGCGGACAATTTCTGGGGAGACAACGAAAAAGCCAGAAAACTGCTCAAAAAAAGAGAGCAGCACCTCCGCGATGTAGACGGCTGGAAAAAACTCCACGCAGACCAGGAAGACCTGAAGGCAGGCCTTGAACTGCTTGCCCTTGAAAATGACGAAACCTTTCTGAAAGAACTGGAAGAAAAAGCCGCTAAACTCCGCAAAGACATTGAAGCCAGCGAGCTCTACGTTTACTTCACCGACGAATACGACGGCAATAACGCTTTCCTGTCCATACATCCCGGCGCCGGCGGCACGGAATCGCAGGATTGGGCTTCCATGCTGCTGCGCATGTATTCAAGGTGGATAGAGCGCAGGGGTTTTAAAGTGGAGACTATCGACCTTCTGCCCGGCGAAGAGGCCGGGGTCAAGGACGCAACCCTCCTGGTTTCCGGGCCGAACGCGTACGGTTATCTTAAATCCGAAAAGGGCGTGCACCGTTTGGTTCGAATCTCACCGTTTGACGCCAACAAGAGAAGGCACACCTCTTTTGCCTCCGTGGATATTTCTCCGGAGGTTGACGACGTTCAGATAGAAGTGAAAGAAGAAGATTACCGTCTTGACACCTTCAGGGCTTCCGGCGCGGGCGGGCAGCACATAAACAGGACCGACTCCGCCGTCAGGATGACACACTACGCGACGAATATAGTGGTCACTTGCCAGAGCGAAAGGTCCCAGCTGAAAAACAAAATAATCGCCATGAAAGTTCTAAAATCACGGCTCTATGAGTTTTATAAAGCGCAGCAGGATGAAAAGATGAGCAAAGTAGGCGGCG
This sequence comes from Candidatus Firestoneibacteriota bacterium, assembly GCA_903894145.1. GTDB lineage: Bacteria > Oederibacteriota > D2-FULL-39-29 > D2-FULL-39-29 > CAIOVX01 > CAIOVX01. The sequence continues at coordinate 3,695 of CAITPB010000226.1, forward strand.
AGAAAAAGGATATTGAATGGGGCAGCCAGATAAGGTCTTATGTCCTGCAGCCGTACCAAATGGTAAAGGATGTCCGCACCGGCTATGAAACCAGCAACACGCAGGGAGTGATGGACGGCGAGATTGACGGATTTATCGAAGCGTATTTGAAAATGAAGGCCGGGAAAAATAAAAGTTAATAAGGTTTATAAAGTTTATAAGGTTTGTAAGGTGCAGATGCGGCGTAACAGGAACGAGGAGGCTTTATGATGGTGATCGGTCCGTTGATGATAGAACATCGCCTGATAGAGCGCATGGTCAATATATTGGACAAAGAGCTTCAGAGGGCCGGTAAAAACGGCATTATCAATCCCGCTGACCTGGATTCTTTTGTTGAGTTCATGCGCGTGTACGCCGACAAATGCCATCACGGCAAAGAAGAGGGGATTCTTTTCGCGGAATTGGGCAGGAAGGATGTGTCACGCGAGCACAGGAAAGTAATACTAGAACTTGTTTCCGATCATATATTCGGCCGCAGCCAGGTTGCTAAGCTTGTTGCTCTTAACGCGGACTACAAGGCTGGGGATAAAGGAAAGCTAAAAGAGATAACAGAGGTTTTCTCGGGTCTCGCAGTCTTTTATACCGCGCACATACGCAAAGAAGATAAGGACTTCTTTATTCCGGTCATGAGGTATTTCAGCCCTGCGGAGCACCAGGCAATGCTCAAAGCTTCCAACGAATTTGATTCAAATATGGACCTTGCAAAATACCAGGAAATGGTTCTTTCCATGGAAAAAGCCCTCAAATAGTTGCATACAACAGGTTGTGCCTTCTGAAACTCCTTCCACAAGAAAAATCCATAAGAACCAACTTTCCATTGACAAAACCTTTAAAATCGCTATACTATATGTGGTATAGGCTAGACGGGTGGCATACTACAGGAATTAATGTGTTTTACCGGCAAAGCAAGGCCGGTGATTAGATAGATTCGCGTCTTTTGGGGGATTCTACAGGCTTGAAGCTAAAAAAACTTGAAATATACGGGTTCAAATCCTTCGCGGACAAGACCGTCATAAACTTTGAACCCGGAATTACCTGCATTGTCGGTCCAAACGGCGCCGGCAAATCCAATGTCGTTGACTCTATCCGCTGGGTGCTGGGAGAGCAGAGCGCCAAATCCTTAAGATCAAACCAGATGGACAATGTTATATTCAACGGCACCGATACCAGGCGCCAGCTTGGTATGGCGGAAGTCGGCCTCACCTTCTCCGAGACTAAGGGCCAACTCTCGCTCGACTTCGAAGAGGCCACCATCATGCGCCAGATCTTCCGCGGCGCGGACTGTGAATACTTTATAAATAAATCACCCTGCCGTTTAAAAGACATCAATGAATTATTCCTTGATACCGGCGTAGGCACAGACACTTACTACATAATGGAACAGGGGAAGATGGACGCAATACTCTCCGCCAGGCCTATGGAGAGAAGGGCCATATTTGAAGAGGCAGCCGGAATCTCAAAATACAAACTCCGCAGGGATGAAGCATTAAAAAAACTTGACGCTACAGAACAGAACCTGCTCCGCATCAAGGATATCATCGGCGAAGTCAAGAGACAGGTCGGAAGTCTGGAGCGTTACGCGAAGAAAGCGGAGAAAAGCAAGAAACTCAATGAAGAACTCCGCGAGGTCGAAGTTTCCCTGCGCCATTTCGAGTATAGTTCTCTTATGGCGGAGCTTGACCGGCTCTCTTCCGGAGAGGAAGCTCTTAAAGCGGAAGTAGCAGCGCTGGAAAAGGGCATAACGGACGAGGAGACGAGGCTTGTCGAAGGGCGCAAAAAACTATTTGAGGAAGAGAAGAACCTCTCGGGCAAGCAGGACGAGTATTACAGGCTCGCGGCCGAACTGAACAATGTCTTCAACAAAATAAATATGCTCGGCGAAACGAAAGAGCGTATTGCCAGGGAAACCGAAGAGATAAACTCCAGGACTGCCGACCTGGACAGGAAGGCCGAAAATGCCAAATCTCAGGCCGACAGGTCAACAGCGGAATACAACGAAACCGTAGCGTCGCTTGCCTCGGAAAAAGAAAAGATTGCGAAGCAGATGGATGCCATACGCGAAGCCAAAGACAAGAACAAACACGATGTCAAGAACCTGGAAGAGTATAAAGTACAGCTCTTTGACATCATGAACGAAGCGGTCCATTTAAGGAACGACCTGAAGAACTGCGAGAACCGGGCTGCGGAACTGGCGGCTGCGAGAGAAAAAAAGGTCTCGCAAAAGCAGGAATATATTCAACAGCGCGAAGTCATAGACGCTAAATTGAAAGAGCTTAGAAAATCTCTTTCGGCACTCGGCGACAGCGGCAAATTTTCCTCTTCCGAAAAAATCTATGAATATACCGCTGACGAAGTTGTGAAGTCAGGCGAAGCGGAAGCCTTAATTGAGGCAGATTTTAAGGAAGCGGCAAAAGCGGCTGATTTTGCCGCGCTGAAGGCGATAATTTCCGGCCTGCGCGAGAAATGGAATTCCTACCTGAAAAAGGTTAAGCCGCTTTTCCTCATTCTTCAGGATGTCGAAGGAACCGTCGCGAAAAAGCATGAAGAGCAGGCCTTTGTAGCCGATTTGGACAGGGCGGGCAAATATGAGAAGGTGATAGAGGCCGAGATAGCCCAGCTTGACGGAGAGATAGAGAGTCTGGCAATAAACGCAGGCGCCGTAAAAGAAAAGATGAAATGGGTCGACGAGAAACACGCCGGGCATAACGTAAAAATAAAGGAACTCGAGAGTTCCATAGTTGACGCAAGAAAGAACGAGGAAGCGGATAATATCGTTTTTACCGACCTTAAGGTGAGGCTTACCTTCCTTGAGCAGAAAGAGATAAACCTGAAGAATGATATTGACCGGCTGGCCCTGAACCTTGAAGAGATTCAGGTCAGCAGGAAGATGTATCTCAAAGAAATAGAGACAAAGAACTCCTCCGTTGTGAAGAACCAGGAGGAGGTGCTGGAACTTCAAAAGTTTCTGAACGAGAACAAAGAAAGAAAGGAACAGCTTGAAAATTCGGTCAGCGAAGAAAGAAAGAGCAACGAAGCCATCAGGGAAGCTTTCTATCGGGACGAGGAAAGGCTCCGGCTGCTCAGAAAAGACCACGAAGTAAAACAGAAGAAGTCTTTTGAAAACCTTATCAGTATTAGCAGGCTGCAGTCGAAGTCTGGCAGTATCAGGGAGCAGGTCAAGAAGGATTACAAGCTGGAGCTTGAGGGTTTCACTCCGGAGAAGGATTATCTCGCGCTTAATTCACTTTCGCCGGAATCCGCGGCGGAAAAAATTGCGGAACTCAAGAAGATGATAGAAGAAGTCGGCCCGGTCAATATGATGGCAATGGATGAGTACGCCGAGCTGACAGAGCGCTATAACACGCTCACAACCCAGGAGAAAGACCTTTCCGAAGCAAAGAGCTCGCTGGTAAAAACCATCACTCAGCTTAACACGACAACAAAGCAATTATTCCTTGAGACTTTCGTGAAAATAAAGAACAATTTTAACGAGGTTTTCAGGAAGCTGTTTAACGGCGGGCACGCGGACCTGATACTCCTTGACGAGGAGAACCTGCTGGAGACCGGCATAGAAGTCATAGCAAGGCCTCCGGGGAAGCGCCCGCAGAACGTCGCCATGCTTTCCGGCGGAGAACGGGCGATGACCGCCATAGGGCTGCTCTTTGCCGTTTTTATGGTTAAGCCTTCGCCGTTCTGCATACTGGACGAAATAGACGCGCCTCTTGATGATTCAAATGTTATAAGGTTTAGGGACATGCTCACAGGCTCATTCCCGAATGTTCAATTCATAATGATAACCCATAACAAGATAACTATGGAAACAGCCGACGTGCTCTACGGGGTCACTCAGACCGAACCCGGAGTTTCCAGGATAATATCCGTCAAACTGAAAGACATTGACGAATCCGGCCTCGCGAAGGTTCCGGAAGCCACTAAAGAAAACGCCGGCTAACCCGCTGTAAGGTTTTAGGAAACAAGCCGTCAGGCGTCCTTTGTAAGTCACGCAGCCGCACGTAGCTTCCTTGTCTCTTTTGTTTTGCTTCAAAATGTTTACGTTACAAACCTTATGAACGTTATAAACTTTATCTTTCAGATGCCGGAGAAAACCTCACCCTTTAGGGTGAGGATGAATCCGGCATGAATAATATTAACACACCTATAAAGAGAAACTCCGGCCTTCAGGCCGCAGAGTTTCATAAACTTTTTCCTTTTCCTTATTTCTTGAAAATTCCCGATTCCTTCTGTTATACTTATTAAACGCTGGTCATTTCGAATTGATTGCATTCTAACTTTATAGGGGTGCCTATGGCGAAGCCTTTGGTTGCGATATTTCTGGGGTCGGATTCAGACCTTCCCGTAATGGCCGAAACGGCGGTTATCCTTGAAAAAGCAGGTGTCTCTTACGAGTTTGTCATTGCTTCAGCTCACAGGAGCATCAGTTTTGTTCAGCAGAGGGTGAAGGAACTCGAAGCCGAAGGCGTAAAAATATTTATAGCCGCCGCAGGCATGGCCGCCGCATTGCCCGGAGTTATTTCGGCAGAGACAACTCTCCCGGTGATAGGCGTTCCTCTTGACGGTTCCTCCCTTAAAGGTATTGACGCTCTCTATGCGATAGTCCAGATGCCGGGCGGAATTCCTGTAGCTACTATGGCAATCGGAAAAGCGGGCGCCGTGAATGCGGCCGTCTTTGCCGTGCAGATTCTCGCGCTTTCGGAAGAGAAATACAGGGCCTGGATGACGCACCACAAGAAGAAACTGGCCGAGGTTATTATGGCAAAGTCGCAGTCTTTGAAGGCAAAAGGTTACAGAAAATACATTGAGGAAATGGGGAAGAAATGAATACGGCCGCTCATCAGAATAAGATAGTCGATAAATCCAAGATTAAGTTTCTGGTCGAGAAACTGAAAGAGGGGGCGGTCATCGGCATCCCTACAGACACCGTTTACGGCATAGCTGCCAGGATGAAAGACCTTAAGGCCGTTGACCGCATATACAGGATAAAGAATAGGCCGAAGTCAAAGCCCCTTATAATATTTGTAAGCGATCCGCATCAGGTTGATGATTTTATAGAAGAAATGCCGCCGTTCGCGATTGACCTTATGGAAACTTTCTGGCCCGGCCCTCTGACGCTTATCTTCCCGGCGGCAGAGTCCGTCTCGAAGGAAATAACCGCGGGGCTGAACACCATCGGGGTCAGGATTCCGGACTGCAAGCCCGTTATTGATATTTTGAAGTCTATTAACGAGCCGCTTGTCGTGACCAGCGCTAATATATCCGGGAAGAAAGATCCCGTGACCGCAGCCGAAGTGCTCTCGGAACTTGGCGACAGCATTGACTATATACTTGACGCCGGAACAACGCTTCACCAGGTTGTTTCAACTATCGTAGATGTGACAGGCGAGCATCCTAAGATAACCAGGCAGGGAGCTCTTAAAAGATCAAAACTGGAAGACGTGGTAATAGATATCAGATGAATATCCTTTTTGTCTGCACCGGCAACTCCTGCCGTAGCGTCATGGCGGAATACATACTAAAAAAAAGTCTTAAAGACCTGAAAGCCGGAGATATTAGAGTTGCTTCCGCCGGAACCTCGGCTCTGACAGGAGACACAGTTTCGGCAAACGCGGCTGCGCTTCTAAATGAGTACGGGATAAATGCCGCGGGGCACAGTTCCAGGAATATAAGCAAAGAGATTGTGGGCCAGGCAGAACTGATATTCGCCCTTACACGCAGTCATCTGAATCAGATAGTGGGGCTGTTTCCTGAAGCGAAGTTTAGGGCGATGACGCTGGCCGATAACGACATATCGGATCCCATCGGCGAAGGCCTTGAGGCCTACAAAAAAGTGTTTGAAGAAATACGGCAGGCTATAGAAAAAAATGTTCTGCCAAAGGTGTTATAGGGCGGGTGTTTGGAAGGTTGGATGGTAAGAAGGTTGCCAGGCGAGGAAAAAGTCTAAGGAGAATTATGGTGCTCGTTATAGCATCGGATCATGCCGGTTTTGAAGGCAAAGAGCTCATTAAAAAGGTCCTTGAAGAGAACAAGGTCCCCTATAAAGATTTCGGCCCGGCAACCAATGGCAGAGTGGATTATCCCGAATATGGAGCTTCTGTGGCGGGAGCCGTGAGCAAAGGCGAGGCAGAGAGAGGGATACTTGTTTGTGGTTCCGGAATCGGTATGTCCATCGTGGCGAATAAATTCCCCAGGGTGAGGGCGACTCTGGCTTATGATAAATACACGGCTGAGATGAGCCGCCAGCATAATGATTCAAATGTGCTGGTTGTCGGCGGAAGGACAACAAAGCCGGAAACGATAAAAGAGATAGTGAATATCTGGCTTAAGACAGGTTTTGACGGCGGCAGGCACGCGGATAGGATACTGCAGATAGAGGAACTGGAAAAGAAACTGATGAAGTAAGTCGGATGGTTAGAGGGTCAGATGGTTGGATGCTTAATTTCAACGTCCAACCCTCCAAACATCCAAGCATCCGACCTTCAAACTGAAAGTATCATTACCTAAGGAGCATCTATGTACAGAGGGTATTTTGAGAATTTCCTGCAGAAAGAGGATCAAAAAATCGCGAAGCTCGTGAACGAGGAGTTCAAAAGGCAGGATACTAAGCTTCAGATGATTGCCTCAGAGAACTACACGAGCAAAGCAGTAATGGCCGTGCAGGGCTCGGTACTGACAAATAAGTACGCGGAAGGCTATCCGGAAAAAAGATTCTATCAGGGCTGCGAATTCCTGGATAAAGTTGAAGCGGAAGCTATAAACAGGATAAAAAAAATGTTTGGGGCTGAACACGGGAATGTCCAGCCTCACGCGGGTTCCCAGGCTAATATGGGTATTTACCTTGCCTGCCTCAATCCTGGCGACACTATCATGGGAATGGACCTTGCGGCCGGCGGCCATTTGACACACGGCGCTTCGGTCAGTTTCTCGGGGAAGTTCTTCAAGGCGGTTTCTTACGGCGTCAGCGAGTATACAAATTTGCTGGATTATGAAGCCATCAGGACACTGGCCAAAAAGCACAAGCCAAAACTGCTTATTGCCGGGGCGAGCGCTTATCCGCGCCAGATAGATTTCAAGAAGTTTCACGACATCGCGAGAGAGGTAGGTGCGCTCTTTATGGCGGATATCGCGCACATTGCGGGTCTGATAGTCGGCAAGGTCCACCCGGACCCTGTTCCTTATTGTGATTTTATCGGCGGCACAACTCATAAAACCTTAAGAGGTCCGAGAGGCGGCTTTATCCTTTGCAAAAAAGAATGGATGAAGAAGGTTGATTCGGCCGTATTCCCCGGCATACAGGGCGGGCCGCTTATGCATGTAGTCGCGGCAAAGGCCGTCGCTTTCAAGGAAGCGCTGCAGCCCGAGTTCACGGAGTACCAAAAACAGATTGTAAAGAACGCGAAAGTTATTGCGGATTCACTTTCAAAGAACGGGTACAACCTGGTAACAGGGGGAACCGATAACCACCTCATGCTTGTGGACTTGAGGAATAAACAGCTCACAGGAAGGGAAGCTGCTCTGGCCCTTGATAAGGCAGGGATTACGGCCAACAAGAACAGAATACCCTTTGATCCTCTAGGCGCGGCCGAAACGAGCGGAGTAAGACTGGGCACTCCGGCGCTGACCACGCGCGGCATGAAGGAAGAACAGTGCCTTGAGATAGCTGAGATGATTGCGGATATACTGAACCACCCGTCGAGCCCCAAAGTAACATCAGGGGTCAGGAAAAAAGTTAAAATACTTTGTAACAGGTTCCCGGTGGAGATCTAAATGGCAAAGAAGACTCTGGAAAATATAAGGCCCGGCTGGAACGAATATTTTATGAACATGGCCCAGCTTGTCTCTACCCGGACGACATGCATCAGACGGGGAGTGGGGGCGGTAATAGTCAAAGAAAAGCGTGTTCTTGCAACCGGTTATAACGGCGTGCCCAAGGGAATTGAGCATTGCCTGGTCAGAGGTTGTCTTCGGGAGAAGCTTGGCATCCCTTCAGGACAGAGGCAGGAAATCTGCCGCGGGCTTCACGCGGAACAAAACGCGATTATTCAGGCGGCCAGGTTTGGCATTTCCATAAAGGATTCCGTTATATATTGCACGCACCAGCCTTGCGTTACTTGCGCCAAGATGATAATCAACGCCGGCATAGTAGAGGTTATCTTCGGCGGCGAATATCCCGACAAACTTGCCATTGAAATGCTCAAAGAGGCAAAGATAAAACTTACAAAATACGGCGCGTGCGCCTGACGCCCGGAGCCTCTTCCCGCGGGAAGGCCCGGCTGAGGCAGTATGTTTAGCTACGCGATACTTTTCATAGGTTCACTCCTGCTCTGTATCCTTACAGTGCCCCGTGTCATTAAAAAAGCGATCAAGCTTGACGTTGTTGATAAACCTACCACGCGGAAAGTGCACAGGAAAACAGTGCCTCTCTGGGGAGGGGTCGCAATATTCCTGTCTTTTGCGGTTGTTCTCGGATTATTCTACCTCCTTGGTTCGGACCTTTTCCCGTTCAATCTCTTAAATGGGACGGAATTTTCCGGGTTCAGTTATAGTTTCAGGGCCCGTCTCGGACTTAATTCCGGAGTTTTAGGCCTCAAGCTTGTGGGGCTCCTGTTTGGCGGTTTCGTCGTGATAATAACTGGGATGATAGACGACAAAACCGGGCTTTCCCCCAAAAAAAAGCTCCTGGGCCAGCTGATTGCCGCGCTTATAGTGGTTTCATTCGGAGTCCGCGTTCAGGGTTTTAACATTCCGTTCATGAACCACTATGTCAGCCTGACTTCCGGTCAGGGTTTTGCGGGAGTTGCCCTCTTTGTCTTATCAGCGGCCGCCTCTATGGTTTGGATACTTGCGGTTATTAATTCCATGAATTTCATAGACGGCCTGGACGGGCTTGCCGGCGGTATTTCCCTGATTTCCGCGCTGGCTTTCTTTTCTCTGGCCTGCTTCAAACCTTCGACTTCGCTGGCCGGGGAGAGCATTTCCGCGTTCATTGCGGTAGTCTCGGCCGTGCTTTGCGGCAGCATAATCGGTTTTCTCTTTTTCAATTTCAGGCCTGCAAAAATATTCATGGGAGACGCAGGTTCGATGTTTCTCGGATTTATGCTTGCCTCGCTCTCACTGATAGGCTCTTTCAAAGGAGTCACGGCAATCACGCTTTTTACCCCGGCTCTGATCCTGAGCGTTCCCATTTTCGACATCATTTTCGCGGTAGTTCGCAGAATCAGCAAGGGGGTACCGGTCTCTTTGGCCGACAAATCGCACCTGCACCACAGGCTGCTGGCGGTCGGGCTTTCACCTCTCCAGGTCGTCCTGCTAATCTGGCTGATCGCCGCCTTTTTCAATGTCATTGCTTTCCTGCTTGCCTGACAAGCGCCATTACGGCCCAAAACAGCGCCAAAGTAATCCGTTTCTTGAAAACCTGTGCTGTACATGTTATTATTAAATGTTATGACAGAAACCGTTAAAGCGCTTACCGTTACCGAATTAACCAGAGGGATCAAAAAGGTCCTCTCGGACGAATTTGACGACATTAAAGTCGAAGGCGAGCTCTCAAATGTTCTTCTTCATTCGTCCGGACACCTGTACGCTTCCTTGAAGGACGAGAACTCCGTAATTAAGCTCGTGATGTTCAAAGGCGCGAATCTTAAGCTCAAGTTTAAGCCGGCGGGCGGAATGAATGTCATTGTTCACGGCCGCGTGGATGTCTATGAAAAGAGCGGGCAGTACCAGATAATTGCCGATTACATGGAAGAAGCGGACGGACGCGGAAGCCTTCAAAAAAAGTTTGAGGATCTCCGTGACAAACTGGTCAAGGAAGGGCTGATTGTAAGGAAAAGCGACGGCACGCACCACAGGTCTAACCCGCGGCCTATTCCCGGTTTTCCTGAAAAAATCGGCATAGTGACCTCTCCAACCGGGGCTGCAATACAGGACATGCTCAATATTATAGACCGCAGGTTTTCAAATGTAACCGTGGTTTTAGATCCGGTAAAGGTCCAGGGTGACGGCGCGGCAGAAGAGATAGCGGAAGCCGTGGCGCGGTTGAATTTACTCGGCGGATTTGATGTCCTCATAGTTGGCAGGGGCGGAGGTTCCATAGAGGATCTCTGGGCTTTCAATGAGGAATCTGTGGCGAGGGCAATTTACGCCTCGGAAACGCCGGTTATTTCGGCGGTTGGGCATGAAATAGATTTTACCATCGCTGATTTTGTGGCGGACCTTAGGGCGCCGACCCCATCGGCTGCGGCTGAACTGGTAGTGAAGGATAAGAACGATATTATTGCCGTGCTGGAGGGGGCTTCAGCACGGCTGAATCAGGCTCTCTCCGGAATGGTCGAGCGGTACGGAGAAAAGATTGCCGCTCTGGGTAAGACAGGGCTTTCCTCCGCGCTCAAGAGGACTGTTGAAGTTTACAAAGAAAGGCTGAACAGCCTGAGAAAAAATGCGGTGCTTGTGCGGCCGGGAGAGCGGGTAAACGAATTAAGGCAGGAATTAGACGACCTGGACCAAAGGGCAACAAAGGCTTACGGGCATTTCATGGAACTAAAGCTGGGCGTGCTGGTTCTCGCGAAAAGCAGGCTTGAAGGGCTAAATCCTCTAAAGATACTTGAGAGAGGCTACAGCGTAACCGTAAATAGAAAGACCGGAACGATAATCAGAGATTCTAAAGACTTGAAAAAGGGCGACCCGGTGGAGCTCAGGTTTGCTAAGGGCTCCGCGGGGGCTGAAATAACAGAAACTAAGTAATAGGGGAGGCAATATGCCGGAAGAAATTAAGTTTGAAGACGCTTTGAAAAAACTTGAGAAGATAGTGGAGACGCTGGAGAGCGGAGATGTCGGCCTGGATGAGTCTCTTAAAAAATATGAAGAAGGAGTGAAACTTCTGCGCCTGTGCACCATTAAACTGGAAGAGGCCGAGAAGAAGATAGAGGTTATAACAAAAGACAAAAACGGTAAGGCTATCGGAACTAAGGAATTGGAAAAGAAATAGAAAAAGCCTAAATGGTAATAATGACTCCGGGGAAATAAAACCTGAGCAGTCAAGGATAGAGATGACAATAAAAGAGTACTTGAAGTCGCGGGGGAAGCTGGTGGACGAGGCGCTGGACAAATACCTGCCCGGCGGCAAGTCCTATCCATCAGTTATTCACGAGGCGATGCGCTATTCCGTTTTCGCCGGCGGGAAAAGAGTCCGGCCAATTCTGGCAATCATGACCGCGGAAACCCTGGGTTGTAAAGCGCAGCGCGTGCTCCCGGCCGCCTGTTCACTTGAGTTGATTCACACATATTCGCTCATACACGACGACCTTCCCTGCATGGATGACGATGACTTCCGCAGAGGAAAACCCACAAACCATAAGGTTTTCGGTGAAGCAGTGGCTGTGCTCAGCGGGGACGCACTCCTGACCTTTGCTTTTGAACTTATTGCTAGAAACGCTGATATTAAAGGTGTAAGACCGGGATCCGTAATTGAAGCTTTGCGCGTAATTGCAGCCGCTTCCGGCACGGGGGGCATGGTCGGCGGACAGGTCGTTGATATGCTTTCCGAGAAACAGGAACCAACCCTGCCGGTCCTTCAGTACATACACACGCACAAGACGGGAGCGCTGATACTCGCTCCCATAATGGCGGCGGCTTTGCTTTGCGGAGCGGGTTTGAAGGAGAAGAAAGCCCTGCGTATCTATGGGGAGAATCTGGGCCTTCTATTTCAGATAGTTGACGATATATTGAATGTGACCGGCGACGCCGGGAAACTCGGAAAGAGCGTAGGAAGCGACGCCGCGAGGAAGAAGGTAACCTACCCGGCTCTTTTTGGCATAGAAGACAGCAGGCGCAAAGTCAAAGATTTGAGGGCCATGGCAAAAGAAGCGGCTGCCTGTTTCGGAAAGAGGGCCGCGATGTTGAACGGGCTTGCTGATTATGTGGCAGAGAGGGAATCCTAAATGGCTCTTTTGGATAACATAAAATCGCCGGCGGACCTTCGGAAGCTCGGTATTGAATCGCTGGACGCTCTGTCGGCGGAACTGCGCGAGCGCCTGGTCAGGGTAATTTCACAGACCGGCGGGCACCTTGCTTCAAATCTCGGAGTGACGGAACTGACAGTCGCTCTCCATTATGTTTTTAATACACCTGAAGACAGGATAGTATGGGATGTGGGGCATCAGGCCTATGTCCACAAACTGCTCACCTGCCGGTCGGACAAGTTCCATACAATAAGGCAGTACGGCGGGTTAAGCGGATTCCCCAAAAGGTGCGAGAGCGAGTACGACACATTTGATACAGGGCATTCCGGGACTTCCATCTCCGCGGCGCTCGGAATGGCCTGCGCCAGGGACCTTGACCGGAAGGAATACAAGGTGATAGCGGTTACGGGCGACGCCAGCCTTTCAAACGGGATGTCCTTTGAGGCCATAAACAACGCCGGACACCTCCAAAAAGACCTGATTGTAATACTTAACGACAATGAAATGTCCATCTCGGCCAATGTAGGAGCCCTCGCGAATTACCTTGATAAAATAGGCACTGACGACCGTTACCTTAAGGTTAAAGAAAACATTAAACGGATAATAAAGAAGTCAAAGTTCCTCGGAGTCCCGCTGGTCCGCGTAGGGCGCGTTATAGAAGAGAGCGTAAAAGGCGTAATTTCCAGCGGGATGCTTTTTGAGGAGCTCGGTTTCAGGTATTTCGGCCCCATTGACGGGCATAACATCAAAACTCTGGTAGACACTATGCGCAGCATCAGGAGGTTTAAAGAGCCGGTGCTCCTGCATGTAGTGACCACGAAGGGAAAGGGTTATAAACCTGCGGAAAACGATCCTACTTCTTTTCACGGAACGCCTGCGTTTGAAATAGAGAGCGGCGAAGCCAACTCTACCTCAAAGAGGACTTATACCAAGGCCTTCGGCGATTGTATTGTGGAGCTCGGAAAGACAAACAAGAAACTGGTTGCCATTACCGCGGCCATGTCCTCCGGAACCGGGCTGGAGGGATTCAAGGAAAAGTATCCGGAGAGGTTCTTTGATGTAGGCATAGCCGAAGAACACGCCGTGACTTTTGCCGCCGGCCTGGCCGTTGACGGTTATCTGCCGGTAGTTGCCATGTATTCCTCCTTCCTGCAAAGGGCTTATGACCAGGTGCTTCACGATGTCGCTACCCAGAACCTGCATGTTATCTTTGCGATTGACCGGGCCGGAATAGTAGGCGATGACGGGGAGACGCATCAGGGCGTCTTTGATATTTCCTTCCTGCGGCACATTCCCAATATGACAATTATGGCGCCGGCTGATGAGCCGGAATTTAGGGAGATGCTGGCTCTCGCGGCGGAGATGAAGGGCGCGGTTGCAATCCGTTATCCCAGGGGAGAGGTAGTAACAGAGCGAATAGGGGGAAAGAACCCGGTGAAGGCCGGAAAATCGGCGACAGTAAAGGCCGGTTCGGAAGCCTGCATAATTTCGCTTGGCTCGAAGCTCCGCGAGGTTCTTAAAGCGGCAGACATACTTAAAGCAAAAGGAATAAAAGCGGCGGTAATTAATGCCAGGTTTGTAAAACCCCTGGATACGGCAATGCTAAAAAACGCGGCGAAGCGCTATAAGGCGCTTGTTGTGGTCGAAGAAAACATGCTTGCCGGTGGGTTCGGCAGCGCCATACTGGAATATTATAACGCGGGCGGAATAGCGGCCAATGTGAAACTGCTGGGCCTTCCGGACAAGTTTATTGAACACGGCCCCAGAAGCCTGCTTCTAAAGAAATACGGCATTAGCGGGGAAGGCATTGCGGCTGCCGTTGAGGAAGCGCTCGGACAATGATAAAGAAAGTATTCATAGAAGCAAATCCCGGAAAGAAGCACGTCGCCGGGACGCTTGCAGCGCTTCAAAAGCTTTTCATTAAGAAGAATATTGAGGTTTTCTTCGGGCCAGGGGCCGGATTAATCGCCGGGAAGAA
>CAITPB010000227.1 GCA_903894145.1 Candidatus Firestoneibacteriota bacterium
CTGCCGCGCCATCCTTAAGGCGCACCGCAAATCAGGCAAATTAATGCAGGTAGGTTTCGTCCTCCGGAACACAAATTTTTATTTGAAGGTTAAAGAGATTCTCGACGGAGGCACTTTAGGCCAAATTATGTTCATGCACGCGGCCGAATATCTCGGCGTGCAGCACGGGACAAGCTTCATGACAAGGTGGCACCGGAAGAAAAAGAACGCGGGAACCTTCCTGCTTGCAAAGTGCTCTCACGATCTGGATATCCTGAACTGGCTCACCGGCTCAAAGCCCGAAGCGGTTTCAAGTTTCGGCGGCACTGATTTTTTTGTGCCGGGACGCGGCGGCGCGAAATACTGCAGTGATTGTTCGCGGGCCGGCACCTGCCCGTACAAGGTTTCCACGGAATACTATTTTATTAAAGACGAAAAGATTGCGCCGCGCAACGACCTGTGCGCGTTCAACGACGACAAGGACGTAATAGACAATCAGGTGGTTATTCTCCAGTACGCGAACAAAATCCGCGCCACTTTTGAGCTTCAGCTCTTTCACCAGAAGGGCACGCGCCGCATAACCGTCGGCGGCCAGTACGGCTACCTTGACGGCGATTTTGAAGATAACCGTATAACGGTCAAATACAATAACGGGCGGAAGGATGAGATAATAGAAATTAAGTCGGCTGATGAATCCGGGCACGGCGGCGGAGATTTGGCTTTCACGAGGTCTTTCCTCGAGGCAATCCGCACGCGCAAAACCTCCGGCGCGGGAGCCGAAGCAGGGCTGGCGGCGAATGTGATAGCGGATGCGATTGAAAGGTCGAGGTTAAAGATGAAAACGGTAAGAATAAACCAGAAAGAATACAAGATATAAAAGTTTAAAAAGTTTATGAAACTCTGCGGCCTGAAGGCCGGAGTTTCTCTTTATAGGTGTGTTAATATTATTCATGCCGGATTTCCGCCGGAGGCGGATCCGCCTTTGGCGGACATCCCTCTTCGACATGAATGGCGAGGTTTTCTCCGGCATCTGAAAGATAAAGTTTGTAAGGTTAAAAAGGTTTATAAGGTGTTAATAAGAGCAAGAGCCTCTTATACAGGGAGGCTCTTGTTTTTACTTTACAAACTTTATAAACCTTATAAACTTTATTAACTTTTGACTTCCCTATACATCCCCTTAAACACCGCAAGCCCTATAACGCACACTGCCGCCGCTATAATTATTGCTGCGTTGTAATTTCCCGTAAGGTCCTTTGAAAGCCCCGCTATGATAGGGCCGCCTATCCCTGCGGCTCCGTTTGTCAGGAACATAAAACCATAAATAGAAGAAAGATGCTTTACTCCGTAGACTCTTGAAACATTTGAAGCGAAAACCACAAGCGTGCAGCCATAAATAAGCCCGACAAGAGCGGCAAAAATAAAGAAAGACACAGGGCCATTTATCCAGAAAACGGAAGTAAAGAGAATTATCGCCTGCGCTGAAAGGGAAAGAATTATTGAAGCTTGCTCCCCGATTACATGTATTATCCAGCCCCAAAGCAGCCTGCCTGCCCCGTTAAAAGCGGAAATAAGCATTACCGCTATTCCGGCGTATTCTATATTCCTGCTTGCGCCTATATTTTTCAGGCTGCCCGTAATCATTAGTCCCGCAAATAGCCCCGAGAACATGGGAATAGTCATCGCCAAAATGTTTCTGTCTTTGAGGATTGCTTTGAAAGCCATAGGCAGGTCATTGCTCTTATAATTCTCGGGGTTTTTAAGAAAGGAGGCGCTTAGCGTCAGCAGAAAAAAGTAAGAAACTCCGAGCAGCAGGAAGATATTCCGGATTGGAACGCCCCGCCCAAGCAGCAGTTCCGCCAGAAAAGAGACAAGTACCGCGCCAAAAGCAAAAAAGGAAACGATGGCGCCCGTGGCCAGCGCCTTTTTGTCTTCAAACCATTTTTGGACGGTTGCAAGCGTAGTGATATAGCAAAAACCGGAACCGGCGCCTGCCAGCATGCCTATGGAAACAGAGAGGCCAAATACCGACACGGGAAGCAGTCCCGCAAGGATATAACCTGCCCCGAAAACAGCGCCGCCCGTCATGCCCGTGAAACGCGGCCCGTATTTCTCAAGCGCCCGGCCTCCATAAAGCAGGGCCAGCGCGAAGCACAGGTGATAAACGGAATAAGTGATCTGGGACTGCGTGGCCGTAAAAGCGTGCTTCGTAATGAGTTCTCTTGAATAAATACTCCACGCGTAATGCCCGCCTATCATAAGCTCCATTAGCAGGAGCAGCGAGAGCATCAGGGAGCGGTTAGGCCCTTTCATTTCGCGTATTCGAGGAAAGCTTCGTACATCCAGTTATCCCATTCTTCCGTTACCCCTATGCCGTTGATATCGGGATAATTCTTTGCGATGAGCCCGCCGTTCTTTCCGAAGAATAATTTTACCATTTTTCTTGCTTCATCCTGAATCAGTTTTTTGTTTCCCGTCGGGAGTATTTTCTGAACATCTACCGGAGAATAGAGACAAATTTTGTGATGCTGCAGGCGCTCCGCAAGTTTCTCGTCCCCGTAAAGCGTCGGCTGGTCAAACTGGAACGCGTTGATGCCCACCTCGGCGAGGTCGTCAATAATCGCCCAGTTGTAGCCGCAGGAATGCATCAGCACATCAAGATTTACGGAATGCGCCGCATCGCACAGCCTCTTGTAGAGAGGTTTGAAAATGTCGCGCCACATATCAGGAGAGATAAGCAGGCGGTCCTGGATGCCCCAGTCCTCAAAGAAAATAACGCCGTCCGCCCCTGTCTCGGGAATCTTTCTTATTAGCTTTTCAAGATTTGAAGTTACCAGGTCGTGAAGCTTGTCAACATTCTCGCGCTCCAGCACCAGGTCCTGGAAGTAAATCTCCATCTTTCTCAGGTACCTGCTGATGGAAAAAGGAAATCCCGGCAGGTTAACCATCCTGTAATGCTGGTTGCCGTCAGCTTCAAATATTTTTCTTATTCTTCCAAAATCATCCGACCCAAGATAGTCAGGCATCTTCAGATCTTTCAACGCCGCCCAGTCTTCAAGCACCGGCTTCTTTATCTCCCCTTTCTTGCTGCCGCCAATTATACGGTACCAGATATTGCCCCATTCATCGTCGTAATATTCAAACTGGCCTTCAACCCACTTTTTCTCCTCGTAGCGCTTCGGGTATATTTTAACCTCTTTGACAAAATCGTCACTTCTTCCGCGGTCAAATTGAATGCCAATCCTGTCCGGATTTTCAAACCTGATGTTCTTGCGGATCACTTCTCTTGGCGTCATCTTACCCATGGTATCTCCTTTTAAATAACGTAAACAGCAACTGCTTTTTGATTTCACAGATTAGGAAACCAGATTACGCAGATTATACCGATTTAATCCGCATAATCTAACTTTTTAATCAGCGCAATCAACAATTGCTTTTTGC
>CAITPB010000228.1 GCA_903894145.1 Candidatus Firestoneibacteriota bacterium
CCGCCGCGGCTATGACGTCCGCTTTGTTGCCGCCGCTGGCTAGCAATACTATTTTTCTCGCCTCAAGTATGGTGCCGATACCCATAGTTACCGCGGTTTTCGGAACTTCATCCATTGTCTTGAAAAACCTCGCGTTATCGGCTATAGTTCTCTGAGATATCGCCACTTTTCTGGTCTTAGACATCGCGCCGGAAAGCGGCTCGTTGAACGCGATATGCCCGTTGCTTCCTATGCCGAGTACCTGCAGGTCTATGCCGCCCCACGCCTTGATTTTCGCCTCGTATTCCGCGCAGGATTTTTCTATGTCCTTCGCGAGCCCGTCGGGAACATTGGTGTTCTTCTTGTCAATGTTTATATGGTTAAACAGGTTTTCGTTCATAAAACACCTGTAACTCTGGTCGTGCGTTCCCGGCAGCCCCACATACTCGTCAAGGTTGAATGACCTTACCTTTTTAAAGTCCAGAGCGCCGCTTTTGTAAAGTTTTATGAGTTCCGCGTACATCTTTACCGGCGTTCCGCCGGTGGCCAGCCCGAGCACGGCTTTAGGATTCTTTTTTACCGCGGCCGCGACAAGCTCAGCCCCTTTCTTTGACATTTCATCCGCTGAATTTGTTATTATTACTTCCATTGTTTTCCTCCAAAAGTTATTTTATTTTGCAGCCGTTCCCCTTGTAAAGCGGGGAGAGTTTCCTGAGCCTGTCTACGATTTCCGAGAATTTTTCAACGACGAAATCCATATCCTCTTTAGTGGAGGACTTTCCGAGCGAGAACCTGATGGAACCGTGGGCCAGCTCGGGGGGAATGCCTATGGCGGACAGCACGTGCGACGGTTCAAGGGAACCCGAGGTGCAGGCGGAGCCCGTGGAGGCGCAGATGCCGTCCATATCCAGGTTCAAAAGCATTGATTCACCCTCTATGTATTTGACCGCGATGTTAATGTTTCCGGGCAGCCTCTTTACCGCGTGCCCGTTCAATTTGATTTCGGGTATCTTCTTCATAAGCTTCGCTATCATCCCGTCGCGAAGCGCAGAAAGCCGCTTGCTTTCCGCAGGCAGCGCGGCAACCGCCAGTTCCACCGCCTTTCCGAACCCTATTATCCCGGCTGTATTTTCCGTTCCCGCCCTTCTTCTTCTTTCCTGCTCGCCGCCGTGCATCAGTTTTGAGCACTTCACGCCTTTCCTGATATAAAGAGCTCCTACACCCTTCGGGCCGTAGAGTTTATGGGCGGAAACAGAGAGCAAATCAAGGTTTTGCGCTTCCACATCTATCGGAAGGCTGCCGAGCGCTTGCACCGCGTCCGTGTGAAAAATCACTCCGTTCTCGCGGCAGACAGCGCCGATTTCCCTGACAGGCTGAACGCTCCCGATTTCATTGTTGGCGAACATTATTGAGACGATAACCGTTTCTTTATTCAGCGCCTTTTTGACCTCCACCGGGTCAACTAACCCATCGCGGTCAACGGGCAGGTAGGTCACTTTGCACCCTTCCTTTTCAAGGAAATGGCAAGTCTCAAGGACGGCATGGTGCTCTATTTTTGAGGTGATGATATGGGCGGTTTTCCTGCCTGAAGCCCTGACGGCCCCTATGATCGCGTTATTATCCGCTTCCGTTCCGCCGCTGGTGAAAACTATCTCCGAGACATCGGCGTTTATGGCTTTCGCGAACTTCTCCCTTGCGATTTCTATGCCTTCTTTCGCTTCGCGCCCGAAAAAGTAGATAGTGGAAGGGTTGCCGAACCTCTCGGTAAAAAAAGGCAGCATTTCATTTAACACTTCAGGATGCACTGGCGTTGTCGCCGCGTGGTCTAGATAAATGCGTTTCATAATTCTCCTTCAAAAGTTTGTAAGGTTCATAAGGTTTGTAAAGTTTATAAAGTAAAATCCAAGGCCCTGATTTTCAAGGTATTACCTTATAAACGTTACAAACTTTCTAAGCATTTTATGAAGGAGCCCTATGAAACGTATTTATCTGGACCACGCGGCGACAACGCCAGTGCATCCTGAAGTGTTAAATGAAATGCTGCCTTTTTTTACCGAGAGGTTCGGCAACCCTTCCACCATTTACTTTTTCGGGCGCGAAGCGAAAGAAGGCATAGAAATCGCAAGGGAGAAGTTCGCTAAAGCCATAAACGCCGATGTCTCGGAGACAGTTTTCACGAGCGGGGGGACCGAATCCGATAATAACGCAATCATAGGGGCCGTCAGGGCTTCAGGCAGGAAAACCGCCCATATCATCACCTCAAAAATAGAGCACCATGCCGTCCTTGAGACTTGCCATTTCCTTGAAAAGGAAGGGTGCAAAGTGAC
>CAITPB010000229.1 GCA_903894145.1 Candidatus Firestoneibacteriota bacterium
GCCTATGGAGTGAATCGACCACGTCGATTCGCCCTGGTGTTTCGATGCACAACGGCTATGGAAAGTTGAGTGAAAATATATTCTAACAATCAAAGGCAGGCATATATTGGCTAATTTACAGAAGCTTGTTATTATCGGCGGTGGTGAAATCCGCAAAGCCGAGACCCTGAGTTTTGACCGTGAAACTGTTAAGCTTTCCGGGAAGAGACATCCCAAATTGCTGTTTATACCGACGGCGAGTTCCGACAGTGAAAATTACTGTGATGCAGTTAAGAAGTATTTTGGCGGGAAGCTCGGTTGCAGGATAGATTTGCTATTGTTGCTCAAACAAAGCCTCTCAAAGAAAGTCATAAAAGAGAAGATACTCGGTTCCGATATTATCTATGTGGGCGGCGGCAATACTTTGATGATGATGAACGCCTGGCGCCGGGACGGTGTTGATAAACTCCTGAAAGCCGCGGCAAGGAAAGGGACCGTTTTGTCAGGAGTGAGCGCAGGGTCCATCTGCTGGTTCTCTTTCGGCCTGTCTGACTCCAGGAGATTCAAGAACCCGAAAGCGGATCTTATCAGGGTCTCAGGCCTGGGCCTAATTGACGCGCTTCACAACCCGCATTATCATTCTGAAAAAGACAGGCGTCCGGAGTTGAAAATAATGCTCAAGAAGTCGGGAGATGTCGGGATAGCGGTTGATGATCACTGTGCCATCAAGGTTCTCGGGGATAAATATCAGGTTATAGCCTCGCGCCCGGGAGCAAACGCCTATAAGGTATTCTGGAAGAACGGAAAGTATTTTGAAGAGCTAATCAGGAAGGAATCCGTATTCAAACCTATTAAAGAGTTGCTCTCAAAGTAGTTATTGTTTACGTTACAAACGTTAGGAACGTTAAGAACGTTAAGAACCCTTATTTGCTTTTAATTTATTTATCTGATCCCTGACCCTCGCCGCTTCCTCGTAATTTTCCCCTTCAATGAGCGCGTTTAATTGGGCCTGCAGAGTTGTGAGTTGTTTTGAGATGTCATCATCGTGCGGCGCTTCTTTCGTCCCCGCCCTGTCGAAAATATCATCGGCTACGAGAATCGGCGCGTGCGCCCGAAGCGCCACCGCAATGGCGTCGCTCGGCCTGCAATCCAGGTCCTTGGAACCGGTTTCAGACCGCAGAGAAAGCACCGCGTAATAGGTATTTTCCTTTAGGCTCACAATTGCCGCTTTAGTTACAATATAACCTAGTCCTTCAATAGTGTTTTTAAGCAAATCGTGTGTTGCGGGGCGCAGCAGTTTCTGGTTTTCAAGCTCCATAGCTATGGATTGGGCCTCGAATGGCCCGATGTATATGGGAAGCCACCTATTGCCGGCGTCATCTCTTATGATAACTGCAAATCCCCTGCTGACGGGATCAACAACCACTCCTTGTATTTTAACCGGAAGTAATTCACTCATGCCTTAGTATATCAAATATGCGGTCTTATCGCAATTACGGGGTTGAATACACCCTGGAATTCTGCAATAATTTGTTATGAGAGCGAAAAGAGTCTTGCCGGGTTTCTTCTTGACCGCCTGTCTGTCTGCTTTGCTGCTGGTCTCAGTATCGGTTTTCGCGTTTAAAATCCCAAAGGACATCAAGTCTGATATTAATGTGGAGTACGGCAAAGCCGGCGGGCAGTCGCTTTATCTTGATCTCTATTCTCCTAAAGTAAGACCGGGAGAAAAACTTCCCGTGATAGTTGTTATTCACGGCGGCGGCTGGTACCAGGGGGACAAAGCGCAGCACGCGGATATTGCCTGTTACCTTGCTTCCTGCGGCTACTCTGTTGCCTCAATAAATTACAGATTTCTTACCGAGAAAATATTTCCCGCCTGCCTGAATGACTGCGTGTCAGCTGTTCTCTGGATCAAGGATAACGCCGCTAAATATGGGTTTGACGACTCGAGGATTGGGCTGTTCGGCGATTCCGCCGGCGGTCATCTGGCCCTCATGACTGCCTTCGCGGGAGATAGGTTTTCCACCGAGAAGCGGAGCATAAAAGATTCCGTCAAATGTGTTATCGCTTGGTATCCCGTGAGCGACCTCACGACATTTTATTATGAAAAGAACAGGAAACTTCCGCCGGAACTGCTTGGAGGTTTTCCGCTTACTATGTCTGACGCTTACAAGGCGGCTTCGCCAATATTCTATGTTTCAAAGGATGTGCCGCCGCTATTGGTCTTTCACGGAGAGGAAGATGACATAGTGCCCGTTAAACAGACTGAAACTCTTGAGGTGTTGATGAAGAAGGCGGGGGCGGATTGTTCTTTTGTTAGGGTCAGCAAGGCCGGGCACGGGTTCGCTTCCGCGGGAATCAAACCAACCTATGGCGCTATATTTAACTCAATGACTGACTTCTTTAACAAGCATCTGAAATAGCATTTTGGAGGGATGAAGGTTATGAAAAACCTTAGATGTGCGCTCGTGATTCTGTTTTCCTTGCTGGCCGTACCTGTTTTATCCCAGGAAATAGGTCCTCCAATCCCTTCTCTTTCCCAGTGGGAAGACAATATGAAATCCTACGGCCGGAAGTTCATGTCAACTCCGATAAACGGGAAAGCCAACGAGACGCTTGTCTGGTACTATGACGGCATAAAGGTCTATTACCAGATAGCCGAATACACAAACGACAAAAGCTGGCTTGCAGGCGCCAAGACCTGTATGAACTGGTACCGCGACAAATATATCTTTGGCAGGCCCTCCCACGTTGACGGCTGGAGGATGTTCCCTCACGGACTTATGCTCGACTATCTAAGGACCAGCGACGAAAAAGACAAGAGGGCAATTGAAATAATGGAGAAGAACGGCGCCTTCTCGGATAGAAATGTTGACTATGCCAGGACCTCAACCTTTGACTTAAAGTCGGTTGCGCTTAGCAGGGAAGTTGCTTACAACATTAATGTCCACGTGGTCGCGTCGGCTCTGGGCGTCGCAAGTTTCAGCAAGCCGGACCCTTACATTGACATAGCGCTTGGTCATATAAAGAGCTGGAATGACTGGATAAAGAGCCACAACCCTTCTTTCCCCTATCTGTCGGACGGCGGCAAGACAGGGTTTCAGCCGTTCATGGCAGGGCTGACCTGCGAGGCCCTGATACGTTATTATGAGAGCAAGGGCGCGGATCCGTATAAGAAAACGGAGATAATAGCCGCGATATCGGAACTGGCAACCCTGATGTGGGACGCTGCTTTTATCAAAGGACAGAATACCTTGTATTATGAAAGCAACAGAAAAGGCCCGGCCCCCGATCTTAACCTGCTTATCTGCCCTCTCTATGGCTGGCTCTGGCACAGAACAGGGGATAAGGGATTTATAGACAAGGGCGACGCGCTCTTTCAGGGCGGAATCGCGGGCGCTTATCTCTCCGGCGGAAAGCAATTCAGCCAGAACTACCGCTGGTCTTTCGATTATGTTAAATGGAGAAAGGAACCGGTTGATCTTGATGCCGGCGCAGCGCTGGCGCAGAAAGAGAAAAGAGCCGCGCAGTTGAAGCGCGCCACGGTATTCCCGAATCCTTATAAGCCTTCAAGCGGCATGAAGCTCGTAATAGATAACATCTTCCCTGAATGTGTTTTTATCCTTAACGATGTTTCGGGAAAGAAGGTAATAGAGCTCAATTCCGCGAAGAAAGCATATATCGAATGGGACGGGATGCTCTCAAAAGATGCGCCTATTCAGGCAGGAAGTTATTCATATGTGATAAAAACGAAAGATGGGCTGGAAAGGACGGGGAAGTTGGACATAAAAAAGTAAGGCAAGAGTTTGTAAGGTTTATAAAGTTTATAAGGTAATATCTAAGGCCTAACATTTTCGTGTTTAGACATGTTTTGATGTGTTTCCCGGGGCTCTGGTTTGATCTTGAGTCCACCTTATAAACCTTATGAACCTTATAACTTTACAAACTTTTAATTTAGTATTTTCTTGATAATGTGCATATTTTAATGTAATATTTCTTACAAACAAAGGGTTCTCAAAAGTAGTATAATATCTTTAAGAATCAGGGAGGTATTTATGAAGAAAATCTATGTTGTTTTCTTGGCCGTTCTTGCGGCTGCTATTTTGGCCGGCTGCGGCGGGAGTTCGTACATTCAGGACGGAAAGATGAAAGAGAGCATCACCGAACAGACCCTAAACGACAGGTTTGTCGAAGTTGTCGGCATCGGCAGGTCAGATCCCAATATTCCTGATATCACCGGAAGGCGCGCCGTCTCCAGGAACGCCGCTGTAGTTGACGCGCAATACAGGCTCGTCAGTATAGTGAAGGGCGTGAAAATAACAGGCGGAGTCACCATAGAGAAAGCGATGGAAACTGATTCCAAGATAAAGGCGACCGTTGACGACAGCGTGCGCGGCGCGACCACTACAAAGACAGAATGGACCGCTGATGACGGCTGCATGGTAACGATGAGGCTTGATAAGGAAGGCCTCGCGAAACAGCTCGGCGTCTCGATAGAGAAATAAAGAAGAAAGCAAATCCGGCCCCGCTCCCTGAGAAAGGGGTGCGGGGTTGTTTTTAAAATATTGATTCCGCAGATTAGGAAAAAGATTACGCGGATTAACACTTCGAGGTTTTATGCGGAAATTTCTCATAATAACTGCGATCCTGACCCTGCTCCTTTATGGCTGCGGAGGAACGAGGCAGGAGATCAGAATGAATGACCTGCCCGCGCAACAGGACAACGAAAAGTACGTAGAGGTTGACGCCGAAGCCGAGGTCGTTCCTGTCCCGGAGAACGAACTGGTCACAAAAAGGAACGGGGTGGACGCGGCAAAGAAGATGGCTGTTGAGAAAGCAGTCGGGGTCTATGTGACCGGACAACAGATGATATCAAAGTCTCTGCTTATTTCGGAAAAGATATTTAGCAAAACTACCGGCTACATCAAAGATTACAAGGTCACCTCTGAAGGCATGAGCGGCCTGTTCTGGAAGACAGGCATTCACGCGAAGATACGCATGGGCAATATAAAAAATGACATTGATGCGCTGGACCTGCTGATAAAGACCACGGCCGGCAATCCGCGTGTAATGGTTCTCATAAACGAAGTTGTTGACGGTACTGCGCAAAGCACGGGCTCGGCCGAAACCCTTATATCGGGGACCCTGCTAGACGGCGGTTACAAGCTCGTTGACCAATCCCAGCTTGAGCAGATAAACGCCGAAGACGCTCTCAAGGCTGCTGCCGCGGGTGACGAAAAGGCTGCCGCCAAGATTGGCAAGAGATTTGGCGCGGATGTGGCGGTGATCGGTAAGATAACTATTTCAACCAGGACAATGGATGCTGAGCCTTATAAGGGTTGGATTAGCGGCACAGCGGAACTGAACATCAAAGTTGTAAAGACGACCAATGGCGATGTTCTTATGGTATATTCAAAGAGAGGCAATGTGCCGGATATTAGCAAGGAAGGGGCGGCGGCTTCAATATCAAAGAGGCTTTCCTCAGGGGCAGGGATGGAACTCGCGGCTTCCATAGGCCCAAAGCTTGTTGAGAGTAATTTTATCAAGCTTCTCGTATCTCCGCTGCCTGATCTTAACGCTCTGGAGAAATTCAAGAAGTTCCTTAAGACTTTCGAGAGCGTGACGGATGTGGCTGTAAGATCTTTTGACGAGGGCACGGGAGAATTCGAAGTGGAATTGACTTACGGCTCTGCCAATGATTTTGCCGCAAAGCTGGAAACGGGCAAAGGCGTAAAGGTCAAGGAAGTCAGCGGGCACGCAATTACTGCTATAATGGAGAAATAATTGATGAGTGAACCGAGAGAAGTCAGGCAGGTACATGAGCTGCTCCGCAAGCTGGAGCAGAATAAGAAAGTGGATCCGGACGAGGTAGCCTATTACCTCAAGAAAGCTGTGCTCAAAAAGGGCGCGAACGGCCTCTGGATAAAGAGGGAAGAAGATACCCGCAAAGAAGAGGGTTCGCTTTCCGTAGTCAAAGTTGCTTACGAAAAAGAACTGGTGGCGGTCAGGGTAAATGCGAGGCCACGCGGAAGGAGATAAGATTTGGGGTTTGACCAAAAATATTTCAAAAGGGCGGCTTGCTTAGCCGCCCTTTTTATTTTCATTTTCACATCTGCATATGCGGGGCGGACTGCCGAACTTCCTCTTGTGACCGCCGCAGGGAATATTTACGGTTGTTCCATATCGGCTGACGGCGCGGGAAATGTTTTTGCGGCCTGGACCGACGATACCGGTTCTTCTGTCCCGTCCGTCTTTGGAAAATGTTCAAGGAATTTCGGGAGAGACTGGGATAAAACAGTCTGCTTATCCGGAACAAGAAGCGTATCAGGGGGGCCCAAGACCGCCTGCAGAAACGGAATCTTTCACGCTGTTTGGACTGAACTTGACTCTTCAGGCACCATACAGGCTTTTTACGCCAGAAACACGGGTTTTGGCTGGTCTGACCCTGTCCGGCTTAGTAATAATGGCTGCAGCGCCGGCTCAGCGCTGGTAACGGCTGAACTAAGCGGAGCGATTCACGCGGCATGGATGTCTCCCTCCGGTATCTGCGCCGTAAAAAGTTCAAACGGCGGGCTTCAATGGTCGGATTCCGTTGTCGTTGTCACAAATGCTTTGTCGGTTGAAAGTCTTTCCGCCGGTTCAAACAGCGCCTCGCTTTGCTGGCTTGCCGGTACCCCGGCCTCGGTATATCTTGCGCGCTGTTCAAGCGTCTGGAGTTTAGCTGCGGCGCAGAAAGTTTCCGAAAACCTTTCACCTGAAAATGCCTATTTGCCGGTTTTTGGAGAAGGTCTTACGGCCTGGCGGCAGTCGGGAGGGGCCGGCGAGGATGTTCTTATAAGCCGCGGCGGAGTCCTGCTTAAACTTTCCTCGGGCGCGGGAAGAGTTAATCTCGTTCTTCCCTACACAGCCCAGGACGGGTCTGTAAATGTTTTGTGGCAGAGAAATATCTCGGGAGTCCCGTCATTCTTTCTTTCTTCAAGCAGGAGTGGAGGAGGATTTTCGCAGGAATCCAAGGAGTTTGAACTCTCAGGTATAACATCTGTTTCAACCGCGGCGGAAGGAGGCCTGGTCTATCTGCTTATTCTACGCGCGGCTAGTCTTTCATTTCAACTTTTCGACAATGTTCCGCCGTCTATCCCGGCTGTTTATTCCCCTACTCATAATTCGGTTTCAAGGTCCAAAAACAACTGTCCGGAGTTTGCCGCGGGTTCAAATGACGGCGGTTCTTCAGGCGCGGTGGCAGGATATGGGTTCTCTATCGACAACAACTCTTCGACTGAAGCCCCTCTTTATATCAACAACCCGGACGGCAGGCAATCCTACAAGGGTTTGAGCTCCCAAATCTGGTATTTTCACGCGAGGGCTTTTGACCTTGCCGGTAATTACAGCCCGACTTCGCATTACAAGGTAAGCATCTCTTCCGGGCAGCTCCTGCCGGAGGAAGAATATTACATATATCCGAATCCAGTGAGAAATTCCTTTCCTGCTTTTCGCTTTTTCTCTGCCGCCGGCGCTGAGGCGCTGATTGAAATATTCGACGACAGCGGCAGGCTGCAATTATCCGTTAGACGGCAGGCTCTGCAGGGAGTTAATACATTTCTTGATATTGACGTTTCAGGGCTCAGCAATGGGGTCTACATGAGCAGGCTTAAACTTAACGACCCTGTTTCCGGCTCCAACGCGGTTGTCGTGAAAAAGTTTATGGTCACGAGGTGAGAATGAAAATGTTGGCGGTATTTTTATTGTTTCATAGCGCGGTTGGAGCTTCTCTAGCAAGTACAACCTATTTGCTTGAACCGGAAGCCGTTGCTTCATTCTCAGTGAAGGATCATGAATATTCCGGAGGCATTATTTCAGGGGAGGGCGGTCGTGATTATCAGGGTGAACCGGTTTCCGTTTCATATAGATTGAAGCAGGGTTTTTTTAACACAATCTATCCTGACATTTCTGAGCCACTTCCGTTAAGTTATCTGAATTCGTCAACTGATTCTTCAGGGAATATAGTCCTTGAGTGGAGCGTAGCGGGAGATTCTGTGAGCTGGATAAACGGTTATAGGGTCTACCGGTCGCCGGGTGAGGACGGGATATATAAAATTGCGGGAGCAACTGACGGCACGTCGTTTACCGACTCTGAAGGGCTAATTTACGGCGTCTCATACTGTTATAAAGTCATACCGTTTGATGCAGGCGGCAACGCTTCTGCCGGCGGGGACCCTGTCTCCAAAGCATTCTCAAAGAGTTTCGCAACCTCTGTCACAAGCCTTACTGCAGTTCCAAAACAGGGAGGTGCTGTAGAGCTCTCCTGGTTGGAACCTGCGGGCGCCGCGTTTTACAGGGTATACCGCTCAAACACCAGGGGAGAAAAGGGTTGTTCTATATGCGCTGACGGTTCTGTTACTTCCGCGCCCTGTCTTGATTCTGTCTCCGGTGGGTTGGTAAACGGGACCAGGTATTATTACACCGTGCAGTATGTAGACGGTTTTGGCAATGAACAGCAAAAAGGAAATAACCAGTCAGACGCTCCCAGTGATTCTGATGCGCCTTCAGAGGCGAAACCGTTCTCTGAGACGCATCCCTCGGGAGTCACACTTGAGAACAACTCGCCTGGTTTCCGCTGGAACGAGTCTTTTGATCCGAATCTTTCTTCAGGAGGCGCCTCCGGAATCAAAGGATACAGATGTTTTCTTGGCAGGACAAGCGGGATTAGTTATTCGGAAAACTGGGAGCTCGCGGAGGGTTTCCGGAAAGAATATTCAAATCTTGACGACGGCGATTGGTATTTTTATGTCTCCGCGGAAGACAGAGCGGGCAATTACACAGCGCCGTCAATTTATAAAATAAGCATTCTCACCAAAGGGGAGATATCAGGCAAGCTGACCGGCAGTGACGGGAAGTCTCCTTTGAGCTTCGTGAATATAGAGCTGCTGAAAGGCAGTAAAAGGCAGTCCTTTATCAGGACAGGCGCTGATGGGGCGTTCACTTTCAACTCAATTCCTTTTGGCCTATACTGTCTGAGGGTATTGATACCGGGTTCTGCTCCCTGGCTGACGGAAGAACTGTCTGTCAGTAAAACCTCGCCAAAAATATCAAAGTCCGGCGCGGTAGTTTCCGTTCCTGTCTTGTCTTACGGGGATGTTACCGTCTATCCCAATCCTGTTCGCGGCAGCAGCCTGACTTTTGTCTATCCCTCTGAGCCGGGTTCAAAAATTGACATAGATCTTTATGACCAGGCAGGGAGGCGTGTGCAGTCAATCTCCTGCTTTCAGTCATTTGGCCCTGTGGGAGAAACAACCTGCGGAACGGAAGCCTTGAAAAGCGGCGTCTATTTTTATGTCATCAGGAGCACCTTGCCCTCGGCAATCAATAAGAAGTTTACTCCCAAGTCCTTCACGGTGGTGAAGAGATGATTAAACTCTTGCTCGTCATTCTGCTGCCCGGCCTGATTTCTGCCTATGCCCTGCCTTTTCTAAAAGAGTCAACTGGAGCAAGAGCCGAGGCGATGGGCGGAACTTATGTCGCCGCTCCGGAAGGCGCCGACGCCGTCTTCTGGAATCCGGGAGCAATGCTGTCTCTTTCCGGGTGGAAGAACGCTGTCACCTGTTCCTATGTGCGGCTCGATTATGACAGGTCCGGAGGTTATGCCGCGGCCGTTGAACGTGCCGATGACCTTTCAAGCGCGCTTGGAGTCTTTTGGGCTGGCAGGTACAGCGGAGGAATAGAAGAGAGAGACGTTCTTGGAAATCCGGGGGCAATTCTGTTAATGTCAGCCGGCACTGCAGGACTTTCCGGGGCTTTTCGCGTCGGACCGCTTAAAGCTGGCCTGGTTCTAAAATATTATTACTCTTCGCTTCCGGGTGCGAGTGCAAGGGGGTGTGGGGCGGACTTTGGTGTCTCCGCGTCGCCTTTTGGCCCTAGTCTGGTTTTTGGAGCATCGGTAAAAGATTTGAGTCAGGGCCTGTACTGGGATACAGGAAAAATTGACCCATTGCCGCTTTCTGCCAGAACCGGTATCTGCTGCAAAGTCATCCCTGAAAAGCTGGAGGTTGCCTGCGATTTGGAGTATCTTGACGGACTCTCCGTCTCCGTCGGAGCGGAATATCTTATTGAAGATATGCTAAGTCTTCGCGCAGGACTTTCAAAATCCGGGCCTGCCTTTGGGATAGGCCTAAATATCAAGAATTACGCAATAGATTACGCGTTTCTGCCTGATAAAAACAGTTTTGGGGCGGAGCATACAATCTCTATCTCATTTTTGTATTGAACCTGCCCGGAAATCCTTTTAGTGCCTGCCTTTTCCTAAAAACAATTGATTTTACAACCCATTTTGTAATATAATGTCAGTCTTGGACCACTGAAGTTTCCTGCTTAAGTCGAGGTATTTATGGCTAAGAGAGAGATAAAAATAGGAATAATAGGATTTGGCACTGTCGGCGCCTCAGCTGTCCGCATAATGAGGGATAACGCTCATAAGGTGGAAACCCGCGCCGGCGCGAAGATAACCGTAAAATACATTGCTGACAAGGATATTACCACTGAGAGGAAAGTCAACATTGACAAGAAGCTTCTTACCACGGATGCAATGAAGCTCATTAACGACCCCGAAATAGACATCATTGTTGAGCTTATCGGCGGTGTCGAGCCTGCGCACAAGTTCATCATAGAGGCCTTAAAGAAGGGCAAGCATGTGGTAACGGCAAACAAGGCTGTGCTGGCCAAGTATTGGGAAGAGGTAATGGACACGGCGAAAGAGAACAACGTGGCAATCTACCTGGAAGCCAGTGTCGGCGCCGGAATTCCGGTGATCCAGTCCCTGCATGACGGCCTCGCCGCGAACAACATCAAGTCAATCTACGGCATAGTTAACGGAACTACAAACTATATGCTCACCCGCATGCTGGAAGACAAGAAAGATTACGCCGAGGTTCTTAAAGACGCTCAAAAGCTCGGCTATGCCGAAGCAGATCCTTCCTACGATGTCGACGGGATGGACGCCGCGAACAAACTGGTCATTCTTTCCTCCATCGCTTTTGACGCGGTTGTAGATCTCAAAGATGTTTATGTCGAGGGAATTTCAAATATAACCAGAAAGGATATGCTTGAAGCGAAATCGCTCGGGTATGTCATTAAATTGCTGGCAATTGCCAAAGACTGCGGTAACGGGCAGTATGATGTCAGGGTTCATCCCACGCTTATTCCGGCTGATCACCAGATGGCTTCCATCGATGATGTTTACAACGGCATCTTTATTGTCGGCGACGCTTCGGGTCCGATAATGCTTTACGGCCAGGGCGCGGGCGGGGATTCAGCCGCCTCGGCAGTTGTTTCCGATATAATTTACATCTGCAGAAACATAGTTAACGGA
>CAITPB010000230.1 GCA_903894145.1 Candidatus Firestoneibacteriota bacterium
GTTCTTCGGGCTAAAGGCATAAAGGAATTAAAAAAAGCGCTGCGGGGGCTTATCGAAGAGAAAGGGATAAGCGGCAGGGAAGATCTGATAATTACTAATTTGCGCCATAAACTGCTGATAGAAGGGGCAGTAACTTCTTTATGTAACGCGCTCGAATCGATAGAGAAAGGAATGTCAGAGGAGTTCATTGCGCTGGATATCAGGGGCGCGCTGGATCATTTAGGCGCAATAACAGGCAAAGTTTCAACAGATGACATAATTAATAAGATTTTCGCCGATTTTTGTGTTGGGAAATGAGGTCTTGCCGTTGTTCCGGGTTATCAGATTGTTATCCACAGGCATAAGCTAAGAGTTCAAATCAGCCTATAATATGGCATGCAGGTGGTTGGTTTTAGGGTCATTTATTCCGTTTCCTGTGGATTAGCTGTGGATAAGGAATATCCCTGTCAGTGAATAACTTAGTGGATAAATGTGATATCAACTTTAGCCGACTAAGAAAAAGCATTTGGTCTTATAGCTAAAAAGTAATTAAAATATATACTCCACATTATAGGCAAGCTGTGGATAACTATCTGTCCACATTTGTGGATAGAATGTTGGTAAGAAAAACCGCAACAATAATATAAAAATAGCAATAATTAAGGTTAATCAGAGGATATGCGTAAAAATAGCCAAAAATATGATGTTTTAGTGGTGGGTGCCGGCCATGCCGGAGTTGAAGCCGCGCTTGCTGCATCCAGAATGGGCCTAAAAGTCTGTATTTTCAGCATTAACTTAGACAATATCGCCCAAATGTCCTGTAACCCTGCAATAGGCGGACTCGCCAAGGGACACCTCGTAAAAGAGATAGATGCTTTGGGCGGCGAGATGGCAAAAGCGGCCGACCGGACAGGAATTCAATTCCGTATGCTAAACACGAAAAAGGGGCCGGCGGTGCATTCTCTCAGAGCCCAGTCCGACAAAAAAGAGTATCAGTTATATATGAAGCAGGTCCTGGAGAACCAGCGTGGGCTTGATATTAAGCAGGGGATAGTGGAGAAGTTGATTGTGAAGAAGGGCAAGGTCTGCGGGGTTAAGACCAATATAGGCGTTATATATGAAGCAGCCTGCGTCATACTCACTCCGGGGACTTTCCTGAACGGGCTCATTCACATAGGCGAGGCCTCCTACCCCGGGGGCAGGAACGGCGAGCTGGCCGCGGAAAAGCTCTCTCTTGCCCTAAAGGCGGCGGGATTGCGGCTCGGCAGGCTCAAAACCGGCACTAACCCGCGCGTTAACAGGAACACGATAGATTATTCAAAGACGGAAGAACAGCCCGGAGATAAGATACCTATTCCCTTTTCCTTTGAAACTGTGAGCATTGATCAGCCGCTGGTCCCCTGCCACGCGGTCTATACCACAGCGGAGACAAACGAGATTATCAGAAAGAATATCAACAGGTCGCCGCTTTACGGGGGAAGGATAAAAGGCATAGGCCCGAGATACTGCCCTTCCATTGAAGACAAGGTGATGCGTTTCCCGGAAAAAACTAAGCACCAGATCTTTCTTGAACCCGAGGGTCTCTCAACGCTTGAAATCTATTGCAACGGGCTGTCCACGAGCCTGCCGCTTGATGTCCAGTACGCTTTCCTGAGGTCTATTCCCGCGCTTAAGAATGTTGAAATCATGAGGCCGGGTTATGCCATAGAATATGACTTTGTCCCGCCAGACCAGATAAGGCACACGCTGGAGACCAAGGCGGTAAAGAATCTCTACCTTGCAGGGCAGATAAACGGCACCTCCGGATACGAGGAAGCGGCCGCGCAGGGGCTGATCGCGGGAATAAACGCGGCTCTTAGGGCAAAGGGTTCAAAGGAAGATTTCATCCTGGAGCGCTCCGAGGGTTATATCGGAGTGCTGATTGACGACCTGGTCACGAAGGGGACCGAAGAGCCCTACCGCATGTTCACTTCAAGGGCCGAATACCGGCTGGTCCTGCGCCAGGACAACGCCGATCTTCGGCTTACAGCTCGCGGATTCAAGCTCGGGCTTATCTCAAAGGCGCGCTATGAAAGATTTGTAGAAAAGAAAAAAACCATTGAGGCGGTGCTTGCGGAGCTCGGAGAAACTTATCTTAAGCCGACAGAAGAGAACAAGGCGTTCGTGAAGAGCCTTAAAACTTCGGGTTTGTCGGAAAGGATATCGTTAAAAGAACTTCTGCGCCGCCCCGAGATAAATATTGCCGATCTTTCCGGCAGGTTGAAGAGCGCCTGCGGACAAGATGAGCGCCTGAGAAGAGAAGCGCTGGAACAGGCTGAAATACAGGTGAAATATGAAGGGTATATTAAAAGGCAGCTTGAACAGATAGAGAAGTTTGAAAAGGAAGAACATGTCAAGATTCCCCCGGGCCTTGATTACAAAAATGTTCACGGGCTATCCGGCGAGGCGGTTGAAAAATTCCAAAAGATACTTCCGGATTCCATAGGGCAGGCGAGAAGAATTTCCGGAATAGCGCCGTCCGATATAACGGCAGTGTTAGTTTACATGAAGAAAATGCAAGAATAAGTACTGCGCGTAAATGCTTGAACATAAATTCGAAGCACGAAATCTGAAATTCGAATGTGATTTATTTCGTTATGCCGAAGAATACCCCGCCATTAATGGGGGGGATGAATTTCGCATTTCAAATTTCGAGTTTATGTTTTAGGTTGTATTTCCCCCTTTTTCCGGCTAAAATGACCCATGACCAACGAACAGCTCATATTCCTCTTCTCGCCCTATTTAAAAGCCGACGAAAAAATTCTCGGGGATTTCAAAGCCTATGCGGCTGAGCTCTTGGAGTGGAACAAGAAAACAAATATAACCGCAATAACCGGCGAGTATGAAATATTTAAAAACCATTTTCTCGACTCCCTAAGCGTTCTTCCGCTTATAAACCCCAAAGGAAACCTGCTTGATGTAGGAACCGGAGGAGGCTTTCCCGGGCTCGTTTTGAAGATAGTCTGCCCCGATCTTAAGGTCACTGTTATGGACTCGGTGGCGAAAAAGGTTGTTTTCCTTGATCATATCATTGATAAGCTAAAACTCGACGGTGTCGAATCAAAATGGGGAAGAGCCGAGGAATTTGGGAGAGATCCGGCTTTCAGGGAACAATATGATGTTGTGACTGCTCGAGCCGTGGCAACTATGCCGGCGCTTGCAGAGTTCTGCATACCGTTCGTAAAAGTTGGCGGCGTCTTTATAGCCCAAAAAGGGCGTGATGCAAAAGAGATAAAGAGCGCGGAAAAGGTGATAGAAATCCTTGGCGGCAAATTGGAAGAAATCCGCAAGGTAAAATTGCCGGGGGACGACGAAGACAGAAACATTGCCGTTATTAGAAAAATAAGGAACACCACGAAGGAATATCCCAGAAAACCCGGCATACCCGAAAAACGCCCCATCAAGACAAAAGAATGATTACGCAGATTAGAGAAAGAGATTAAATAGATTAAAGATGATTTAATCTGCGAAATCTCACTATCTAATCCTTCTAATCAACTTAAGCATCTTTCATTGACATTCCACCCCCGCCAATGTAAAATTATGCCTGCTCGGGGAGAAAATGGGAAAAGTCATAGCCATAGCTAACCAGAAAGGCGGAGTAGGGAAGACCACGACCGCCGTCAATCTTTCCGCCTCAATAGGCGTGCTTGAGAAAAAAACACTCCTCATTGATATGGATCCTCAGGGGAATTCTACCAGCGGTTTCGGAATAAATCCTTATCAGGTAGAAAGCAGTATTTATGACTGTTTGATAAATGCCCGTCCGCTGAAGGATGTTCTTCTGCAAACCGAAATATCTTACCTGAAAGTTGCACCATCCAATATAGATCTAACCGGTGCTGAAATTGAGTTAGTCCCACAAATGGCACGAGAATATAAGTTAAAAGAGGCAATCAGCCCATTAAAAGATGAATATCAGTACATATTTGTTGATTGTCCCCCATCATTAGGCTTGTTGACTCTCAACACGCTGGCAGCTGCTGACAGCATATTAATACCAATTCAATGTGAATATTATGCGTTGGAAGGTGTAACAAAGCTGTTAAATACGATAGACCTGGTAAAAAAGAATCTTAATCCAAACCTTGAGATTGAAGGCGTAGTCTTAACCATGTATGACAGCAGAACTACCCTGTCACAGCAAGTCAAAGAAGAAATAATGAAACATTTCAAAGAAAAAGTGTATAATACATTTATACCGAGAAATGTCAGATTAAGCGAAGCGCCGTCATACGGTAAGCCGGTCATTTTATACGATGTCAGGAGTACCGGGGCCGAGGCTTATATTAATCTTGCAAAAGAGGTGGTCAATCATGCAGAAGGGATTAGGTAAAGGATTAGGAGCGCTAATAACAGGATCAGGGCCGCAGGCTCCGGCACAAAACTCCCCCCAGAACACCGAAAAAACAGTCATAAAAGAAGGAATAATTAACATTGAAATAAGCAAGGTAATACCAAATAAATACCAGCCCAGGAAAGAGTTTAATCTGGAAAAACTCAGAGATTTGGTCGCCTCAATCAAGGAAAAGGGTGTAATTCAGCCAATTTCTGTAAGAAAGATTGGAGATGATAAATATGAGCTTATTGCGGGTGAAAGACGCCTAAGAGCAACCAAGGAGGCGGGTCTAGAAAGGATACCGGCTATCTTAAAAGATGTCAAAGATGAAGACATGCTTGAGTTGGCCCTTATTGAGAACATTCAAAGAGACGATCTCAACTCCATAGAAGAGGCAGTTGCTTATAAGCGATTAATTGACGAATTTGGTCTAACGCACGATGAAATGTCAAAGAAAGTTGGAAAAGACAGAAGCACCATTACTAACGCTCTCAGGCTGCTGAATCTTCCAGTTAAGATCCAAGACTATGTTTCACGTGAAACAATTTCAATGGGACACGCAAGGGTATTGCTAGGCATTGAAAATGCCAATTTACAGTATACAATCTGCGAAAACATTATTAAAAAAGGCCTTTCTGTAAGGCAAAGCGAAAGCCTCGTTTCTCGCCTAAAAAAGATTGAAAAAGGTCCAAAAAAGGCAATTATTGATATTGATGTGCATATAGCCGAAGCCGAAAAGAAGATGCAGTATGCGCTTGGCGCCAAAGTAAAAGTAAAGGGGCGCACTAAAGGTAAGATAGAAATTTACTATTCCGGACTCGATGAGCTAAATAGGGTGTATGAATTGATTAAAGATGTCGCAAAACCGCCACAGCAGTAGCATAATAGACTAATATTATGCTTTTTATTGGGAATGCGACTGCTATTTCGTAGTATTTTGCTTTGTATGTGGGTTTTAGTTGACAGAATGTCATGCCGACGCATGTTTCACGAGAAACATTGGTGTTAAATGTAAAATCGATAGGCCCTAAAACACTCCAGGATCGCTTTATTTCGTACTTCCCACCTCTCGGCACCAACTACCCAAAGTCCAATTTCTCTTTCAATATATATGAATCTGAGAAGGATTATTGCGCTGGTATTTCAGCAAAATTGACGATCCAAGCTATCCTGGAAAACCATTTTATCTTTCAGATGTCGGAGAAAACCCCGCCATTCATGGCGAAGAGGGATGTCCGCCAAAGGCGGATCTACGCCAAACTGCCCGGCGTACACGCGCCTCCGGCGGAAATCCGGCATGAATAATATTAACACACCTATAAAGAGAAACTCCGGCCTTCAGGCCGCAGAGTTTTATCTGCCTTTGATTACAAAATTGAGGCCAAAGCCTTCTTGGCGGCCCATAATTATTTTAGCTTAGCTTAAGATTCTGGCGGTTTTTGTTCTTCACTTTACAAACCTTATAAACCTTACAAACTTTTGCCTTGACTTTATATTTCCTTATGTTACTATGTGAGTATTCA
>CAITPB010000231.1 GCA_903894145.1 Candidatus Firestoneibacteriota bacterium
ATCAAACCTTGATATTTTTGCCGT
Source organism: Candidatus Firestoneibacteriota bacterium (assembly GCA_903894145.1). Classification (GTDB taxonomy): domain Bacteria; phylum Oederibacteriota; class D2-FULL-39-29; order D2-FULL-39-29; family CAIOVX01; genus CAIOVX01. Next base: position 25 of record CAITPB010000231.1, read on the forward strand.
GGTTTTCCCCGGGAACACCAAGGCCGGGACATATAACGTAAAGATAACAACAAACCTGGGCACGAACCTGACAAGCCCCAAACTCATTATCAGTACTACCGCCCCTTATATAGCCTCATTTTATCCGGCGCAGGTTTACAATAACGGGACAAGCAACCTTATGATTTACGGAAGCGGTTTTTATGGAGGGACAAGCGGCGGCGATGTCCGCTCTCTGAAAATAGATACTTCACCGCAGACTAGTGTTCTTTCATTTTCAGTCCTTTCAGACACGTCAATATCGGCTACAGTGCCTGTCATGCCTTTTACCGGCGCCTACAATATCATTCTCTCGACCGGGAACCCTAACGAAACCGTTTCGTCCTCGCCGGTATCGGTGGTTTCCTCGCCTATGGTACTCGGGGTAATAACCCCGAACCATTGCAGAACTACCGGCGGGCTTACGATGACCGTCAGCGGAGGCGGTTTTTACGGCGGCACAACCACTCCGGTTGTTACCGGTGTGAAGCTTAACACAGGGGCAGCGCTTTCTTACAGCGTCGCGGCAGATACAAGCATGGTTGTCATTCTTCCGTCGGGACAGGCTCTCGGAAAGTATTCAATGGTCGTGAGTTCTTCCGTATTCCAGGACGCCACGAGCTATGATTTCTATGTGATGCTTGACAGCACCTCCGCCTCCACACAGACAATATTCGGCAGCAAGTACGTAATAGAGGTCACTCCCGGAAGTTTCAGCCAGGATACAATAATCTTCGGAGAAACTCCGGCGGCCGCGTTAATCGCCGGCGCTAATGCCGCCTACTACAACAATCTAAAATTTCCGTCTTATCTGGACCCGTTCACGCTGGACTTTAATGTTTTGATGAACCTGGCTATTTTATCCGGGAAAACTGTCAGGCTAAAAATTGATTATTCTTCCGCAGGTTTAAACGACAGTTTCCTTGAAAACAACCTGAAGCTGCTGGTGTTAAGCAATGGCAGGTGGGTAATCGTTGATTCTGCCGTCGTGGACTCAGTTCACAAGTTTGTTTACGCGGATTTAACGCATTTTTCGACTTACCGGCTCGGCAGGTTCGTCCAGGCCGCGGCAGATCTTAAATCTCTGGTAGTCTTCCCGAATCCTGCCGACGCGGGCGTTTCGGGACAGACCGTAAAGTTTATGAACCTGACGACCGGCGTTACGCTCCGCGTCTATACCGTGTCAGGCGAACTTGCCAGGACGATTAAGGATGATACCGGTCTTATTGAATGGGACATGAAAAATGACAGCGGTTCAGCGGTTGCCAGAGGAATTTACATATACATGGTTACTAACACGGCCGGCGAGAAAGTCACCGGGAGGCTGGTGCTAAAATGAAAAGGACAGCGGCTAAAGGCATGAAGAGGAACCGCGGCTCGGTGCTTGTGCTGGCCATGGTATTTATGGTTATGATAATGTTTTTGGCGGGAGTCTTCCTCCAGCTGACCACCGTTAATATTAAGAGCGTGGTGAAGGAGGCGGAGAGGGTTAAGGCCTCCTGGATAGCCCGGGCAGGCATCTCGCAGCAGATACATGATCTGCGCGGTTACTACAATCTGTACCAGTACCGGGTCAGCAAGGATGTGCCTTTCGGAGGCGGTCAATACAGCATAGGCAGTATGGCGCTGATAGGCAGGGGATTTCATTATTCTCTTGTCGCGAGCCTGGGCGAATATCCCGTGAACACTTCAACCGTGACGAATTCCACCACGGCGAGATTCGCGGAGACGGCAAGGCTCGAAATGAACTCGACTACTGACTTTGTCCAATTTATGGATGTAGGCAATGCCACCAAAAGTTATTACCGTACGAACCTTAACGGCCCCTTGCATGTCAACGGCAGTGTGGTGATCGGCAAGAATTACGGCGCCTGTTCTTTCTTCAAGGAAAGTTCAATCTTCGGACCTGTGATAGATTGTTCCCAAAAAATAAACCTTAAGGCCGCGTCTCTCCCGTCACAATTCACCGGTCCGGACAGTCACGTCTTGTTTGCAGAAGGCGATACGCCTGATCCATTTCTCGCCTACTACAACGACACTACCTATGAAAGTATGCCGGAATCGTGGCCGCATTTTTCAAGGGTATTTTTCCAGACGAAAGGGGCTTCAACCTGGCCAGACGGGCCCTATGAGGCGAAAAAATACCCCTGCGCCGTGACAAAAACCGCTGATGACGGCAGCACCTACAGCTATAACCTGCTTGTGGACAAAGACAACGGAGGAAAATTCATCAATGTTCCCACGATGGCGAACTTGACTTATAAATACTTTGGCCATCTTATCTCTTCGGATTGGACTATGAACTGGAATCATCCCATAGGCAAGCCTACAAACATTACTAATTACGAGATAAAAGTAGTCCCGGGCCAAACCGATGCCCTGCCGAATAAGGGATTGCAAACTTTTCACTGGTGGGGCCCTGCCTTGAATCTCGGCCCGGTTCTCTTTCAAGCGGACGGTTTCAGTTACGACATTCCTTCGGACAGGGATCTTGCTTATATTAATGTAGCGATGCTGAGGTATGACAGCTGGCCGAATATTCCCAACCTTCCGATAGGATATGGGCAGAATTCCTTGTATCAAGGGACTGATAAGACGGACCTTGTTAATCACCCCGGAGATCCGGTTGATCCGACTAACCTGCCTCCGACCTGCATTAATATTGATTATCCTTCGAAAAAACTCAAAATAACCTATCCCGTG
>CAITPB010000232.1 GCA_903894145.1 Candidatus Firestoneibacteriota bacterium
CAATATCTTCAGCATTGCCTTTGGCGAGTAGTTTGGCCGCCCTGTTTTTCTATTCTTCTCGGAAAACCCCAACTCTTTGGTATCCAATGATTCTACGAACATTTCCACAACTCTTGCCGGATGATCTTTCGCAACCCACTCCTCCAGCGTCGGTGGGAACATGAACTGTTGGTTCCGATCTACTCCTTCAATTCGGGCCATTTTTCACCTCAAAAGTGTTGCACTTCCTTATTGAACTCGTTTAATTCTACACTTTCAAAGGTGAAAAGTATATATTAGTCTCAAAGAACAAGGAACCTTTTGGCACAGCCTCTTAAGGCCGTCGTTATTTTGTTTCGGTATGTATCATTATTCGTGTCAAATTTCCGCCGGAGGCGCGTGTACGCCGGGCAGTTTGGCGTAGATCCGCCTTTGGCGGACATCACCTGCCGCAATAAATGGCGGGGTATTCCTGGACACAACTAATTAAACTGAATTGCTGCGATATCCGAGTACCGTGTTTTTGCAGGCTCCCTGACGTTATTTCGCGCAAAAAACAATCTCTTTTCCCCGGTTAAAACAGTTTCTCACACGCCAGAATCCGGAAAGCTTTACATAACACGCTATTTATGGTTTGCATTTCAGCGGCCCAGAAGAGCCCTGAAATATTCCAAGGTTTCTTTACCGCATTTCTCCCAGGTATAACGCGCGGCTGTTTTCAGCCCTTTCTCTCTCAGCGAAGCACTCAGCCCTTCGTTTGAAAGAATCTCTTTCATGCTGTCGGTCAGTTCAGAGCTAGAATTTGGTTTGAAATAAACCGCCCCATCGCCGCATATTTCCGGCAGGCTGCCGCCTGTTGAAGAGATGACCGGACAACCGCAGGCCATCGCTTCCAGCGGGGGGAACCCAAACCCCTCGTAGAAAGAGGGCATGACAAACAGGGATGCGTTCCTGTAAATCTCGGCCAGGACCCTGTCGTCTTCGACGCTCTCTATCAGATTTATGCTGCCGTCCGCCGTCAGCGCCTTTTTATCGATATTCCAGCTGTCAAAACCGACCAGCGCCAGCTTGTATTCCGACTTTAGAGCCGGCGGCAGGTTTCTATACGCCTCAAGCAGCCCTTGTATATTCTTTCTTGGCTGAATCGAACCGACATAGAGAATATATTTGCCGCTCAATCCCGTATTAACGGAGGCATTTTTATTCAGGTTGAATACATTGAAGTCAAGGCCGAGATAAACACTTTTAACTTTTTGTTCCGGGTATCCATAACGATCAATTATCTCTCTTTTTATTGTTTCGGAACAGGTCAATATAAGATCGGCCCTGGAGATATTCTTTTCAAAATTCTCGCTGAAAAACTTATAACGGTAGTCAGGGGTCCATGCGCGATTGAGAAAAGAAAGATCAAATACCATAACGACCGTCTTTACGGCTTTCACCGACAATTCCGGAACAAAATTGGTCTCGAAATAGATATCGAATTCCTGCCGGCGCAAGGCACGGCGGCTGGCAATCCTCTTGACCATTCCGTACAGGCCGCGGATCTTCGGTATCAGCATAATAAATTTCCTTAGTCCCTCTATTTTTCTAATCCCGCCCAGTCCGCCGGCGGCAAAATCCAGCGAGTTTACGGACAGCCCCCCATAATAAAACGAAAAATCGTTAACAGGACAGGTTTTCAGGAATTCCTCGGAAATTTTCAACACATAGTTACCGACACCGGTCTTCTTTGTCAGTAATGGCTGCGCGTTTACAAGTACTTTCATTTCTTACCGGCCTTTAAGCGCCGCAGGTCGGCTTCCACCATCATCCTGACCATCTCTTCAAAACGCGTTTCAGGAACCCAGCCCAGCGTCCTTTTTGCTCTTGCGGGATTCCCTATCAGAGCGCCGGTGTCAGCGGGCCTGTAAAATTCCGCGGATATTTTTACCAGCGTTTTTCCCGAACGGCGCGAGACACCAACCTCTTTTACGCCTTTGCCTCTCCAACCCAGCTTTTCTCCTGAGCAAGCGAAAGCGGCATCAACAAAATCGCGGACCGAATGACTTTTGCCTGTTGCTATGACAAAATCAGACGGCTTAGCCTGCCTTAGCATAAGCCGCATTGCCTCAACATAATCTCCGGCATACCCCCAGTCCCTTTCTGCGCTTATATTTCCAAGCACCAGGTACTTTTGCAGCCCGAGGCTTATCTCGGCCGCGGCGCAGGATATCTTGCGCGTGACAAAACCTGTTCCCCTCAGCGGAGACTCATGATTGAACAGTATTCCTGAGCAGGCAAATAGTCCGCGCTCATCCCTGAACATTTCAACGTATTTCTGTGCTTGCAACTTAGATTCGCCATAAGGGCTAATCGGATTCGGAATCTCTGATTCGCCTATCTTCCCTTTTCCCGCACCGGCATAAATCTCAGCGCTGGAAGCTTGAAATATCCTGGCATTAGGACAGGCAATTTCCGCGGCAGAGAGCAGATTCCTCACCCC
>CAITPB010000233.1 GCA_903894145.1 Candidatus Firestoneibacteriota bacterium
ACTTCGCCGCAGTCAGGGAACTTTGGGCAATTGATGCATTCAGTCCAGACTTTATGCGGAAGCGAGTCGCGCTTGACAATTTTAAATCCGAACTTGCGGAAGAATTTGGGAATGTAGGTAAGCGTGAAGACTCTTTTTACGCCAAGCTCTTTTGCTTCGGCAAGGCACGCCTCAACGAGTTCTTTGCCGATGCCCCTCCCTGAATGCCTCTTTTCTACCGCCAGTGAGCGAATTTCAGCCAAGTCTCCCCAGGAGATGCTTAAAGCGCAAACCCCGACGAGTTTGTCCTTGTGCCTGTAAACGTAGAAGTCGCGCAGTCTTTCATAAATATCCACGATTGATTTTGGCAGCATCAGGTCCTTTTTGGCGTAAGCGTTGATAAGTTTCTGAATCTCCTTCGCATCTTCCAGTTTTGCTTTTGTTATCATTTCTTTCTCCTTGAATTAGTAATCAGCAATCAGCAATTAGTAATCGCCTTTAAGCCGATAACCATACCGTCTCTTCCCCCACCAATGTCTCTATTTCGGCCATCAACTGCCTTGTCGGTCTGACCCTCATAGGAGTTTCCACAATAGAAAGTTCCTTCTCGTACTGATCCACGAAATGCAGGAATACCAGACACGCTCCTCCGTTGCCGTTGTGCTTTGAGAGAAGTGTTTTCAACTGTTCAAGCAGCTGCTCTTCAAGCCCTATCTTCATTAGTTTAATATGCATTTTTTTGCTCAAACGCTGCTCAGCTTCTTCAAGCAGCATAATGTCGTCGGCGAGTATCTTTGCATTTAGCGAACTTTTGTCGTCAACGGCTTGCGGTTCCGCTTCTTCCTGTTTTGCTCCCATCCTTTCCTCAAAATCCACTTTACCTTTAATAAGAACCATATTCTCTTCTACAAGTTTTTCTCTGATAGTCTCGTACAGCCTGGGCCAGACAACAATCTCCACAGTTCCGAAAAGATCTTCCAGCGTCAGTATGGCCATCTCCTGATTCTTTGTTTTGGTAATTTTTTTGTCCACTTTTTGAATAATACCGCCGATGGTAACGGTTGCGGCGTCCTCAAAGTTTTTCAGGGTTGTTGTTGAAGCGTTGGTGAAATGTTTAAGTGAATCCTCAAATTTTATCAGAGGGTGCCCTGAAAGGTACATTCCCAGAAGGTCTTTTTCAAACGAGAGCAGTTTGTCCTCGGGGTACTCCTCTTTGGAGACAGGTTTCGCGGCATCGGCCATTACTTCGGAGCCAAAGAGCATGTCCTGCCCGCTAGCCTTGTCATCCTGGAGTTTAGCGGCCTGGCTCAAAGTTGACTCAAGCAGGGTCATGAGCTGCAGCCGTTTTTCTTTGAAAGTGTCAAAGCCGCCGCACTTGACGAGGCTCTCTATAACTCTCTTGTTAATCAGGCGAAGATCGACCCTGGCGCAGAAATCAGCGAGCGATTTGTACTCGCCGTTCTTTTCTCTTTCTTTTACGATGTTGTCCGCTGCGAGGGAACCTACATTTTTAATAGCCGAGAGCGCGAAACAGATTTCATTCTTGCCGTAAGTGGTGAATTTTTCGTGGCAGCGGTTGACATCCGGCGCGACAAGGGCTATCCCCGCTTTGCGGCATTCGTCAATATACCAGGGAATCTTATTGTCGTTCTTGTCCGTGTGCCCAATCTCAGAAGATAGCAGGGCCGCGTAAAACTCAAGCGGGTAGTGGGCCTTAAGATAAGCGGTGTGGAATGCGAGCACTGAATAGGCCGCCGCGTGCGCTTTATTGAAGCCGTAACCCGCGAATTTCGCGATCAGGTCGAAAACTTTGTTGGCAAGGTCCTGCTTGATGTTTTTCTTCTTGGCTCCTTCAAGGAACTTTGCGCGCTGTTCTTCCATTACATCCAGGTTCTTTTTTCCCATCGCTTTTCTAAGATAGTCGGCCTGTCCAAGCGAGAAGCCGGCAAATACCTGGGCGATCTGCATGACCTGTTCCTGATAAACAATTATTCCGTAGGTTTCTTTGAGGATGGGCTCAAAGTCTTGATGATCGTATTTAACGGGTATCATGCCGTGTTTTCGTTTTATGAAATCATCAATAAAATCCATGGCGCCGGGACGGTAGAGCGCGTTTAATGCAATCATGTCCCTTATGTCCCTTGGTTTTACCTTACGCATCAGGTCCCGCATGCCTTTGCTTTCAAATTGAAAGACGCCGGCGGTCTTGCCTTCGCCCAGCAGGTCAAAAGTCTTTCCGTCCTCGAGAGATATCGCGTCGACATCTATGTCAATCCCGTAATTCTGTTTAATGTTCTTCACGGCGTCGTCTATTACATTGAGGGTCTCAAGTCCGAGGAAATCCATCTTTACCAGTCCGACCTGTTCGATGGAATGCATTTCGTACTGAATTGAAATTGTTCCTTTCTTCTGGTCTTTGAAGAGCGGGACATAGTTGGTCAGAGGCTCTTTCGCGATGACGACTCCGGCGGCGTGTGTTGAGGTGTTCTTTGTCATATTAACCATGTCGGAAGCAACGGTCACAACCCGCCTTACCAGTTCGTTTGCCTTCATCATTTCATTCAGCTCGCGGATGCCCTTGGCAGTGTCAATAAGGCTGGCCTGTTCCTCGCTGCCTTCAATATTTGGGAGTTTTGCGGGAACCAGTTTTGCGATAATGTTTCTTTCGCTAAAAGGCATCCCGAGAGCCATGCCAACGTTCTGGATCGCGCTTTTGCACACAAGCGTGCCGAATGTAATTATCTGACCTACATTCTCGGTGCCGTATTTATCTTTTACATACTGAACCATGCGGTCCCGGTCCTGAAAGTCAACATCGATATCGGGAGGGCTTATGCGTTCGTTGTTTAAAAAGCGTTCAAAGAAAAGATTGTACTTCATCGGATTTATTTCCGTAATACCGAGACAGTAGGCGGCAAGCGATCCGCAAACGGAACCTCTCCCGGGGCCGACGCGGATACCATGTCCTTTTGCCCATTTTATGTAATCCCAGACTATAAGAAAGTAGCCGGCGAACCGTTCTTTGTTTATGACGGAAATTTCAAAATCTACCCTGTTTTTCAGCTCTTTGGGGGGATTTTTCCCGAAGCGAGTTATTAAACCTTCGAGGGTAAGTTGCGCGAAATATTCCTCGCGGTTCTCGTACTCTTTCGGTATCGGAAAATCAGGAAGTATAAGTTCTTTAACTTTCGGAAAAGAGAAATTGCATTTCTCCGCGACTTCCAGCGTGTTCTTGAGCGCTTCCGGTACATAGGAGAATTTCGCCAGCATCTCCTCTTCCGATTTTATGTAGAACTGGTCGTTCGCGAATTTCATCCTGTTCTCATCCTGCACGGTCTTCCCGGTCTGGATGCAGAGCAGGATATCCTGCAGCTGCGCGTGCTCGCGTTTTATATAGTGGCAGTCGTTCGTGGCTACGACCGGCAGTTTAAAATCTTTTGACGCTTTGACCAGCTCTTCATTGACCCGGAACTGTTCTTCTATGTCGTGGTCCTGGAGTTCAAGGTAGAAATTCCCCGGCCCGAAGACGTCGCTGTACTGACCGATTAGCTGCCTGGCCTCGTCTATCTTTCCCTTCTGTATCGCCATGGGAATCTCGCCTTTCAGGCAGGCGGAAAGACATATTAGTCCCTGTGAATGTTTAAAGAGCAATTCCTTGTCAATACGGGGTTTGTAATAGAACCCGTCAATGTAGCCGGCGCTTACGAGTTTTATCAGGTTCTTGTAACCGGTTTCATCCTTGCAGAGCAGTATGAGATGATAGGAGGTTTCCGTGTTTGGATTGGCGACCTTGTCGAACCTGGAACCGGGGGCAACGTAAACTTCACAGCCGATGATTGGCTTAATGCCGGCTTTCATCGCCGCGCCGTAAAATTCTACAGCCCCAAACATGTTGCCGTGATCCGTGATGGCCATCGCCGGCTGGCGGAGCGAGGCAGTGTACTTGAGCATGGGTTTCAGTATCGAAGCGCCGTCAAGCAGGCTGTACTGTGTATGGTTATGTAAGTGGACAAACTGGCTGTGCGGCATTATTCCCCTGTTAATTTCCTTTTTTGTTTAGTCCCATGAATTATTAGCAGAATAATAACGATAAGTAAAGCAACTAAGGATATTAAATAACCGCTATGCACCGCAGCCTTGTACAGGGGGGCCTCTTTTTCTACTATGGTGAGTGAAAGGTTAAGCAGGGCGCTTGGAGGCATTATAGCCTCAAGCCTCTTTATCTTCCATAGTCCGGCGTGTTCTATAAGCGAGCCGGCCATGAGCAGTACTCCCGCCGTAAGCAGGGCTTTCACCGTTCTGCTGTTTACGCTTTTTGTGAAGGCGCTAAAACGCGCCGAGGCAAGCACAACCGCAAAAAAGAATGGAATTATAATCATACGGAGCGCCGCTGACTGGGAATTAAAAAATGGCACAAAGGAAAAAATAGCGTAGAATCTGTCAAAAGTGAAGAATAGCAGAATGAGCATGGATATATAGACGCCTCTCAGTTCTGTTCTTGCGGGCGCCGGCCCTGTTTCATCGTTCTTTCCGCGGGCTGTGAGGATTCCCGGCAGTATGCAGAACCAGGCTATAAAAGCAAATCCGGTAATATCCGTAAAAAGGTTGTATTCAAACCACCCAAACGCTCCCTGATAAAGCTGAAAGTTGACATCCTGTGGGATTATCATGGCTGACAGCAGGGTTAGAATTGAAGGATACCCCTTGGAGCCGGCGTTATTTTTTCCGGCATAGGCGACAAGAGCCGGGAGCAGCCTGAAAGCCGAGAGTGCCGCGGAAACTCCCAAAGCAATGGCAATGTTTTTCCACTTCTTGAAATCCGCGAACATATAAATTATTAAGAAGAACACACACCACACGTAAACATGGAATCCGCCCTGAAGAAGCATACAGAAAAAGAGCAGCGATAGTTGTAATGCCGTCCTTAATCCCTTCTTCCCTGCGTCAAGGTCAAACACCAGCAAGACGAAGAACGGCAGAAGAAACACGGAGAACCACTGAGTGTGGCCGACGCCCATGCGGGATATGGTGTAACCGTTGAAGTTGACGAGCAAAAACAGCGCGGTAAATGTCAGCAGGTTAAGGCTGAATCTCCTGCGTATCAAAAGGCAGCCGGCAAAGCCAAGCGTGTAGAAGAGAGCCATATTGAAACATTCGAACTCTCCCGGGGAGAGCCACTTGAGCAGAAAAATCTGCGGAGAAACCATTGTTTCCGGAGAGCCAAGGAACATATCGGTCTGCTGGACAGGTTCTGAAATAAAATAAGGTATTTTGTTCTCTGTCAGGGCCTGTTTAAGAACCAGGCAGTATTGTTTTTCTTTGGGCCAGTCCGCTATCGACATCGGGATGCTGCCCATGCGGAAAGACGAAATCCAGTGGGATAGCCCCAAAAGGAAAAGAAACGTCAAAAAAATGGCTGCAAATAACTTCCCTGGTTCTCCAAAGAAGCTTTTTTCAATCCTTTTTAGCATGGTATCCATTATTGCATATTCCCTTGCGCAGTTTTGAAACGAAATTTCCTACAATCCCGGGCAGGTTCTCTTTACCTATGCTTGCCGTGATTACTTTGATGACCGCGCTTCCAACTATTGCCCCGTCAGCATGTTTTAGTACTTTCGCGAGCATCCCGGGCGTCGAGATTCCGAAACCAAGCGCAAGCGGTTTGTCCGTAAACCTGCGTATCAGGTCAATATACTTTTTGAAATCAGGCAGGGCAGACCTTGTCCCGGTTATTCCGGCGACTGTCACGCAGTAAATAAAGCCTTCACTCATGGCAGATACCATCTTTATCCTTGTGCTGTCGCTTGTAGGGGCAAGGAAAAATATTACTTTTACGCCATGCGCTCCGGCCGCTTTTTTGAGCTTTCCTCCCTCTTCCGGTATAAGGTCCGGAACTATGACTCCATCAATGCCGTTTTTCGAGCAATCCCCTGCAAACTTGGTCAGACCGTATTGCAAAATGGAGTTATAATAACCCATAAGGACAAGAGCCGAAGAAATCTTTGGCTTTACTTTAGAAGCAAGCTTAAAAACCCCGGCAAGAGAGACGTGCTTTTTAAGCGCATAATGGCTGGATTCCTGGATTGCAGGCCCGTCGGCCACAGGATCTGAAAACGGCACACCCAGTTCAATAATGTCTGCGCCGGCTCTGTCAATCTCCAGCACAAGTTTCTCCGTTGCAGCGATGCTGGGATATCCCGCGGTTATATAGATGATAAGGTTTTTTCTCGGTTTTCCATTAATCACAGAGAATTTATCGTCAATCCTATTGGTCATTTTATATGTTCCTGCCGACATCTTTGTCCCCCCTTCCCGATAGGTTCAGGACAATAATCTCGCCTTTCCTGAAGCGCCTCCTGTTTTTTATCACATATCCTATTGCGTGCGAAGATTCAAGCGCCGGAATGATGCCTTCTATGCGGGTAAGCAGGTGATATGCGTTCAATGCTTCGGTATCTGTAACAGCGTAATATTCCGCCCTTCCTGTTGCTTTGTAGAAGCTGTGTTCAGGGCCTACCCCCGGGTAATCCAATCCGGCGGCTATAGAATGTGTTGGAACAACCTGCCCATTGACGTCTTGTAACATGTATGAGTAGGCCCCATGTAATACTCCTGGCCTGCCGCAACTTAGCGTTGCAGAGTGTAACTTTGAGTTTATGCCTTTGCCTCCTGCCTCAACGCCTATCATACTGACTTTTCTATCGTTGTAAAACCTGTGGAAGAGCCCTATTGAATTACTCCCGCCGCCAACGCAGGCAATCAGGTAATCCGGCAGTCTGCCTTCCATTGAAATAATCTGTTTTCTAGCCTCATTTCCAATGACGCTCTGGAAGTCTCGGACCATCATCGGGTAAGGGTGAGGCCCTGCGACAGTGCCAAAGATGTAGTATGTATGGCGGACAGTCGCTACCCAGTCGCGGAAAGCCTCGTTCAGCGCATCCTTCAGTGTTCTGGAGCCGGAACCCACCGGAATAACCCTGGCGCCGAGCAGTTTCATGCGGCAAACATTAAGCGCCTGTCTCTCGCAGTCTTCCTCGCCCATGAAAACATCGCATTCAAGCCCGAATTTCGCCGCGACGGTAGCGGTTGCGACTCCGTGCTGACCTGCTCCTGTTTCGGCAATGACACGTTTCTTACCCATGCGAAGAGCCAGCAGGGCCTGCCCCACAGCGTTGTTTATTTTGTGTGAGCCTGTGTGGGCAAGGTCTTCCCTCTTCAGGTAAATCTTAGGGCCTCCGATATATTCGGTCAGCCTTTTTGCGAAATAGAGAGGAGTCTCTCTGCCTATATAGTTCTTGCGGTAGAATTCAAGTTCCCGGATGAACTTAATGTCATTTTTTGCTCTTGAATACTCCGCCTCAAGTTCCAGTAAAGCAGGCACGAGAGTTTCAGGCAGAAACCTGCCGCCGAAATCTCCGAAATATCCTCTCTTGTCAGGTAAAAGCATAATACTCCTCAGCGTGAAGCTCTTTTGCAGTTAGAAATAAACTTTTTCAATTTTCTCAGGTCCTTTTTGCCAGGTCTTGATTCCACGCCGCTGTTCACATCTACGCAATAGGGATCCACCTTTCTTATCGCATCCGAGACATTTTCCGGAGTCAGCCCTCCTGATAGGATGACGGGGTTTCCTATTTGTTTGGCTGATACGGCCAGTTTCCAGTCAAAAGTCCTGCCTGTGCCGCCTCTCTTTCCTGCGACAAAAGCGTCAAGCAGGAAAGCTGATGCCGTAATATAAGCCGGCAAAAAAGCCAGGTCTGATTTATCCTTGATACGGAAAGCCTTGATTACCGGTAATGGATAAAAATTAGAGAGGACTTCCGGGCGTTCGTCTCCATGAAGCTGCGCGGCGGAAAGTCCGATAGCGGAAGCGAGCTTAAGCACCAAGCGAGGATTCTCGTTGACAAAAACTCCGACCTTAACGGTAAAAGGAGGAAGTTTTTCTGCTATTTTTTCAGCCTGCGCCGGGGTGATATGACGCGGACTTTTTGCAAAAATAAAACCAAGTATGTCCGCGCCGCACTCAACGGCGGCCCGGGCATCGTCCAAGCTTGTAATTCCGCACACTTTAACTAACGTCATAGAATATTATAGCAAATGGGCGGCATTTCCTAAAGCGATAAAATCCCGGGCGTTAAGGCTGTTCGGATTTACTTGATAAGCGATATTTGGGTCTGGGAGCTTAGCACGATCTCAGGAGCTCCTTTGTATTCTTTTACCCTGCCCGAAACCTTAACTTTTTTGTTTAGGTAGTATTCTTCCGGTTTATCCGGGAATTTAGCAAAATCTGAAGCAAAAATTACGCAGGTCAGGTAAAGATTCAGGCCGTCCTTGAAATTCAAGAAAACTACTTTCCCTGAATTATGGCTTTTGGTGATAGTGCCCTCTATAATTATATTCTTGCCGATATTGTTGGCAGCGTCCGATATAGGAACACTTACCGGCGGCACAAACCCTCCTGCCGCGCTGCCGGGTTGCGGAGCTGTTTTGTGTCCGCGGGAATCCAGAATTAAGAGTTTAAAACATAAGAGCACCGCAATTGCCGCGGCCGCGGTGATTCCCGCTTTAATCGCGAAATTAAGAAGTTTTGCCCTGTCCATTTCAGTCTCCTTTTACCGGATATATATTCAGCAGTTCTTTGAAATTGTCGTCTAATTTTGTTTTGCCCGTGTCGTTTAGTGACTGATAGCTGTTTATCAGGTGGGAGATTCGTCCGTCTTTAAGGTCAAAGTTCCACACTCCGCGGTGTTTCTCACGCGCTTCCCTCTCGCAGTCTGCATAGACTGCTTTCTTTTTGAAAGGCTTAAAGGTATAAAGATATGCAAATCCCCGCAGAAGCATTTCTGCGTTAAGGTCGGTATTGCCGACATAAACGTAGGCCAGAGCCCGGCCGTACATATCCTTTGAATCGTATTCGTCATATTCCAAAAAACACTTTTTGCCTTCCGCGAGATTCTTCAGAAAGTCGCGCGCTTCTTCTCCGAACCTTTGTGCGGGTATCACCGGATGATGCAGTTCCGGCGCATCAATGCCCTTCATGCGCACTCGATCGCCTGTATTTAGAACAATGGTGTCTCCGTCAATAACATAGGTTATTGTATAGGGCCCGAATTGTGTTATACCACGGGCCTGTGGAACCGCCGCCGGCACAGCCGCTGTTTCTGATTTGGTTTCCTGCCTCAAAATCTTATAAAGGAGCATTGAAATGATAATAATAACCGCTATTATAAGGACTGATTTGAGATAGGAAAAATGGATTCTGCCGCTTGTCTCACATATGAAAAAGGCCTCCGGAGTTTTTCCGGAGGCCTTTGAGCCCGCTTCCATTTCTATGCGCTTTTTGACCGCGCTCATTTGAGTGATATTACCTTTTTAAAATCTAAATGTCAATGCGGTTGTTTGTTAAAAATGCAGTTGAGATACTTATAACTGTTTTCCGCGATAACTTCCGGGCCGGGTGTGAAATTAAAGACCTCGACAGAAATGTATTTATCATAACCGGAGGAAGACAGGGCCTCTGCTATCGGAACAAAATCCGTCTTACCGAATCCCGGCCCGCTCTTATTTTCGTCGTTGGCATGAAAGTGTTCAAAGTAACCTTTGCAGTTTTTAATTATAGAGGGTATAGGCTCGTTTTCCGAGGACATTGCCTTGACATCCAGCATCATCTTAAAGTTAGGATGGCCAAGCTCTTTTACAAAAGCAAGAGTCTCTTTTGCCGTGCTGAAGATGTTTGTTTCCGCAGTAGAAAGAGGTTCAAGGCAGAGGGTAACGCCGGCCCGGACGGCTTCCTTGGCGCAGTCTATAAAAAAATCTTTAGCCGAATCTATTGCCGTTGCGTAGGACATGCCTTCCGGAACATTCCTCTGTTTCGGAGAACCAACAATCATCACTTTACCTCCAAGGTCGGAGCAGAATCTTATAAGTTCAAAGAAATACGCTTTTGTTTTGTCCCGGAGGGCATCATCGGCTGTGGTTATGGCAAGTCCCTCAGGGCTGACAAGCAGCCAGTGCAGGCCTATTATTTCCAGGGCATGACTTTTGGCAACTGCCCTCAGTTCAGCCCTTTTTGCGGTACTGATTAAGTCTACTGATTTGGCAAGGGTAAAGGGCGCGATTTCAATCCCGTCATAGCCGGTCTTTTTTACAAACTCGCACGTTTCTTCCCAATCCCAGCCGTTAAAGACCTCGCTGCATATGCCTAGTTTCATGTAAACCTCCTGAGGGTCTTACCCGGGGCAGTCGATCGCATTAATGTCTCTCCGATCAAGGCGCCGTTAATTCCTAATTCTGACAGGTAGCGTATATCGGCTTTCGAGGCTATTCCGCTCTCAGAGACGGTGATAACGCCTGGCGGTATGCTTTTCCGAACTATTCCTGAGGTTCGGATATCAACCGAGAAATCTCTCAGATTTCTGTTGTTAATCCCTATAATATTTGCGCCGCAATCCAAGGCAGTTAAAACTTCTTCCGTATCGTGTGTTTCAACGAGCGCGTCCATGCAAAGCAGGCGAGAAAGCTTTATGAACTGTCTTAATTCTCTTTTGGTCAGGCAAGCTGTTATCAGAAGAACTGCGTCAGCTCCTGCCGCGCGGGATTCAAAGAGTTGATATTCGTCCACAATAAAATCTTTGCGCAGAATTGGTATCCTTACGCTTCCTTTTATGGCAGCAAGATAGCCCAGGTTTCCAAGAAAAAAATTCTCTTCTGTAAGAACAGAAATGGCAGCCGCTCCGTTCTTTTCAAATTCAAGCGCGGTCTTGACGGGAGTAAAATGCCTCGAAATCAGCCCTTTTGAAGGTGAAGCTTTCTTTACTTCGGCAATTATTGAGACACGGCCGGTTTTGAGCGCGCAAGACAGGCTGACAGGTTCAGGAGAGGATTCAATGGCATTCAAAAGCACGCGCAGCGGCAAGCGGCTTTTAAGCGTCGAAAGGTCTTTTCGTTTTAGGTCGGTTATTTTTGTGAGGATATCTTTCATCAGGAATTAGAAAGTTCTTTTAGGGCTTCCAGAGTTTTCAAGGCCGCTCTCGAGGATATAGATTGCCTTGCAAGGTCTGCGCCTTCTTTAAGGCTATCGGCCTTGCCTCCCGCGACAATGCCCGCGGCAGCGTTGATGATTGCCATGTCAGCGAATACTCCTCCTTCTCCTTTTAGAATATTCAGGGTTATGGATTTGTTGAGGGAGATGTCTCCCCCTTTGATAGAAGACAGTTTCGATTTTCTTGCCCCAAAATCTTCCGGCTTGACCGTGTAGGATTCAATCTTCCCGTTCTTTAATTCCATTATTTTCGTCGGGCCGGCAAGCGAAATTTCATCGAGACCGTCATGTCCGTGAACCACTAGAGCGCGCGCGTGTCCGATATTTTTTAAGACATGGATATAGTCGATCATGAGCTTTTCGGAAAAAACTCCGATTACCTGATGTTTCACTCCGGCAGGGTTGGCTAGAGGGCCTATAATGTTGAATATAGTCCGTATGCCAAGTTCTTTTCTTACCGGCGCAACGAATTTCATCGAGGTATGGAGAAGCGGCGCGAATAAGTACGCTATTCCTGCTTCGTCTAGGCAGCGGCCTATCTTCTCGGGAGGAATTTCAAGCTTTACTCCGAGCGCTTCGACCAGATCGGCGCTGCCGCACTTGGAGGATACCGCGCGGTTTCCGTGTTTTGCGACCGGTACTCCGGCGCCTGCGGCGATAAATGCAGCCGTTGTAGAAACATTAAAGGTGTCGCTTTTGTCTCCTCCCGTCCCGCAGGTGTCTATAACATTCCGGTGTTTTGTTTTGATATGGATAGCGTTCTTTCTCATTGATTCAGCTGCCCCGGAGATTTCTTCAATGGTTTCGCCCTTCATACGAAGACTTACCAGGAATGCTCCGATTAGAGCCGGCGGACAGATGCCGCTCATGATTTCATCCATAACAGAGGACATTTCTTCTCTGGAAAGGTCCTCTTTGTTATCGATGATTTTTAGAAGAGCTTCTTTTATCATAATTCCTCAGGCTTTCTGTTTTCCGTAAGCAATTTCCAAGAAATTCTTTAGAATCTTCATTCCTGATTTTGTCAGGATTGATTCAGGATGAAATTGAACGCCATAAATCGGATAGTCCCTGTGTTTAAGGCCCATTATCTCGCCTTCTTTCGTCCAGGCAGTTACTTCCAACTGTTTGGGTATGAATTTATCGCTGACAATCAGGGAGTGATACCTTGTTGCTTCAAAAGGGTTTTCAAGGCCTTTAAAAATACCTTTCGAGTTATGTTGAATTAAACTTGTTTTTCCGTGCATTAGTCTCTTTGCTCTGACAACTTTACCTCCGAAAACATGTCCTATGCACTGGTGGCCGAGACAAACTCCGAAAATTGGCAGTTTGTCTTTGAAAGCAAGAATGATCTCGTTTGACATTCCCGCTTCCTTCGGTGACTTGGGTCCCGGAGAAATTACTATGGCGCGCGGTTTCAGCACTCTTATTTGTGCGGTGGTCGTTTTATCGTTCCGCACGACCTCCGGGTTTGCCCCCAGTTCGCCAAAATATTGAACCAGGTTATATGTGAATGAATCGTAATTGTCTATTATCAGTATCATTTTTCCTCTTTACAGAATGTTAATGTAGTCCTGAATTTACTGAGCATCCGAGCCTATGAGCATCAGGTTAAAGTCCTTTCCCCGCCAGTTCTACCGCTGACATTAAAGCTTTTGCTTTGTTCAGAGTTTCCTGGTATTCAGTTTTTGGGTTTGAATCCGCGACTATTCCTGCGCCCGCCTGGACGAAAACCCTGTTCTTGTTTATGATCATCGTACGAAGCGTTATGCACGAGTCAAGGTTGCCGTTAAAACCGAAGTAGCCTATCATGCCGGCGTAGGGTCCTCTTTGAACAGGTTCAAGTTCTTCAATTATCTCCATCGCGCGAATCTTCGGGGCTCCGCTTACCGTGCCTGCCGGAAAACAGGAACGTATGACATCATAGGAGTCTCTGCCTTTTTTCAGCTTGCCGGTAACATTAGAGACAATGTGCATGACAAAGGCGTATTTCTCGATAGACAGCATCTCATCAACCTTTACGGAGCTGTAATCGCAGACTCTTCCGATATCATTCCTTGCAAGGTCAACGAGCATTACATGTTCTGCCAATTCTTTCGGGTCTTTAAGGAGTTCTTTTGTTAGTTTGTCGTCTTCGTCCTCGTCTTTTCCGCGCGGCCTTGTGCCTGCGATTGGCCTTTCTGTAACTATGCCGTTCTCTACTTTGACCATTATTTCGGGAGAAGCTCCGGCGACCCTAAGGTCTCCGTATTTCAAGTAGAACATGTAGGGAGACGGGTTTATGACCCGAAGCGCTCTGTAAATATCAAAAGAGTCTGTTGAAGATCCGGCTGACAGCCGCTGGGAAAGAACGACCTGGAAAATATCACCGGACCTAATATATTCCTTGGCTTTATCAACCATTTTCATGTATTTGTTTTTTGAAGTATTTGAAACCAGGGCTTCATGTGCTTTCTTGCCGTTCCGTCCGGAAAGGATAGAGTCTTTTGCCGGTTTCTTGAGTTTGTCCACAAGTTTTTCTATTGCCTCAACGCCTTTTTTGTAGGCTTTTTCGGGTGAGCCTTTAACCAGCACGTTTGCGACAACTTTTATTGTATGTTTAATGTGGTCAAATACCAGAAGGGTGTCTGTTATCATGAAAGCAGCGTCGGGGAGCTTGCGGTCATCGTCTTTATTTGCCGGGAGTTTTTCGAAGTATCTTACCATGTCATAGCTTAAGTAGCCTACAGCGCCGCCGGAAAATAGCGGCAGTCCTGGAATTTTGACAGGTTTGTATTCCGCCATAAAATCTTTTAGCGCTTCAAGACAGTCTTTTTTCGCGGTAAAGACAGTTTTGTTGTCATGTCTCTCTATCTCGACCCTGTTGTTTTTAGAGATAAAAAGCACCGAAGGATCGGAACCGAGGAAGGAATACCTTGCCAGCCGCTCTCCGCCCACCACGGATTCAAGCAGAAAAGAGTATTTGCTTTCTATCTTCTTGAAGGCTGAAACCGGGGTTTCCATATCGGCGAAGATCTCGGCATATACGGGAATAAGATTGCCTTTTTTTGCGAGGTTCTTAAAATCACTTAACTCGGGATGTATTCTCATTCACCCCTCACTTGCCGTAAACTTTTTTCGGGTCAAATAGTATTTTTCCCGTTTGAACAAGCTTAGCGCCTTTTACCTGTTTAAAGAAACAACTTCTGCGGCCGGTGTGGCAGGCCGCGCCTCCAAGCTGGTTGACTTTAACTAGTATAGCGTCAGAATCGCAGTCAAAGGCTATGCTCTTCAGTATCTGTACGTTGCCTGAAGTTTCTCCTTTGAGCCATAGTTTGTTTCTGCTTCTGGACCAGAAGTGAACCTGTTTTGTTTTGAGCGTCTTTTGGAGCGCCAGTTTGTTCATATAGGCCAGCATCAGCACGTCGCCTGTTTTGTAGTCCTGAACAATCGCCGGTATCAGGCCGTCCGGGGAATATTTGCACTGCTTTAAGATTGCTTTCACTTGTTAATCTCCTTTTCAGATTCTTACGTTTACGCCAAGTTTTCTAAGTTCCTGTTTAACCTTCTTAACAGTGTATTCCTTGTAGTGAAATATGGAAGCGGCGAGCACCGCGTCCGCTTTACCCTTTGTAAGTACCTCGTACATATGCTCGACATTACCCGCGCCGCCTGAAGCAATTACGGGGACATTTACGGCCTCGCTGATTGCTTTTGTCAGCTCTATGTCATAGCCATTCTTCGTGCCGTCGGCGTCCATGCTTGTAAGCAATATTTCGCCGGAGCCGAGCTTAACAGTCTTTTTTGCCCATTTAACCGCGTCTAAGCCTGTCCGGTTTCTTCCGCCATGGGTGAATATTTCCCATTTATTGCTGGAAACTTTCTTTGCGTCTATCGCGGTAACAATGCATTGGCTTCCGAAGAGTTCTGAAGATTCTCGAATGATATCGGGGTTTTCGATTGCGGCGGTGTTTATGGAGACTTTGTCTGCTCCGGCGTTAAGAAGCGCCCGGATATCTCCTACGGTTTTGATTCCGCCTCCGACAGTTAAGGGGATGAAAATAGTTGAGGCAGTCCTGCGGACAACATCTATCATTATCTTTCTTTTCTCGTGGGAAGCAGTAATATCCAGAAAAACCAGTTCATCGCCGCCCTGCCTGTCATACTCTGCGGCGCTTTCGACCGGGTCGCCGGCTTTCTGCAACTCCAGAAATTTAATGCCTTTTACCACCTGTCCGTCTTTGACATCCAGGCAGGGGATAATCCTTTTAGCGAGCACTATATCCTCCTTCCGCTCTTTCGGGCTTTTATTAAATTTTTCTTTTTTCTTGTCCGACGATCGGAAGGCTGGTATTCTTTGGCCAATCTGATGGCTTTTTTCAGGTCGAGATTGCCGGTGTAAAGTGATTTGCCGATGACCATTCCGGAAACACCGTACTTTTCCAGCGCACAAAGATTTTCGACGTCGTCGATGCTGGTTACACCTCCGGAGGCAATTACTTCCATGTTGACGGCCTGCGCCAGTTCCTTGGTGTTCTTGAAGTTTGGCCCCGAAAGCATCCCGTCTTTTTCAATGTCGGTAAATAGTATTGTCTTGACGCCCACAGCTTCTACTTCTTTCGCAATGGTCACGGCTCTCTTATTGGTGACTTCCTTCCATCCTTTGACCGCTACCAATCCTTTCTTGGCGTCAATGCCCACCATGATACGGTGCTTGTATTTATCAACGGCTTCTTTGAGGAAATCAGTGTTGCTGATAACCGAGGTGCCGAGTATAGCCCTCTCAACTCCGCCGTTCATTATTTTGTCGAGCGTTTCGATATTTCTGATGCCGCCCCCGAATTCCACGGGTATTCTCAATGTTTTTACAATCTTTAGAACAATGTCAAGATTCTTTGGAATTCCGGTGACCGCCCCGTCGATATCAACTACGTGCAGCATTTTCGCGCCTTTAAGCTGCCATAGTTTCGCGACGCCTTCCGGCTCTTCTGAAAAGATTGTCTCATCACGCAGATTGCCCTGGGCAAGCCTGATACATCTGCCTTTTCTTATGTCAATCGCGGGGATTATAAGCATTATTGTTTAACCATTTTTACAAAATTTGAGAGTATTGTCAATCCGGCTTTTTGACTTTTTTCAGGGTGAAACTGCACGCCTAAGACATTATCTCTGCAGACAGACGATGCGAATTTAACTCCGTATTCAGTGGTAGCCGCAATATCGATTCTCTTTTCCGGAATTCCGTAGTAGGAATGCACGAAGTAGAAAAAGGAGCCGTCTTTAACACCCTTAAACAACGCGCAGGGTTTTGTCCTATAGACATTGTTCCAGCCTATTTGCGGAACCTTGAGTCCTTTCCTTTTCGGGAAACGGACCACGGTTCCGGGAATGATATCAAGTCCGTCCCAGGCCCCGTTCTCTTCGCTTTTCGTATAAAGAAGCTGCAGCCCAATGCAGATGCCGAGGAAAGGTTTTCCGGACGCGGCCGCCTTTCTGAGAGGTTCCACGAGCCTGAGGTTGTTCAGATTCTTCATGGCGTCGCTGAAGGCGCCCACGCCCGGCAGAACAACCGCAGAGGCGCCCTCAATGATCTTCCTGCTATCTGTGACGATTGCGTTGCCTCCGGCCGAATCAAGCGCTTTTGAGGCGCTGAGCAGGTTTCCCATGCCAAAATCCACTACCGCGATATATTTCTTCACAGACTTCCTTTTGTGGAAGGGATATCCCTTCCGGTTATTTTAACAGCGTCTTTTACGGCTCTTCCAAAAGACTTGAAAGCGGATTCTATGGTGTGGTGCGGGTTCTTGCCGCAGGTCTTGTGCAGGTGCAGGGTCGCGCCTGACGTCATTGTGAAAGCTTTGAAAAATTCTTCGGTCAGGTCTTCGTCAAAAATGCCGACCTTCTTTTTGTCGAGCGCCAGGTCAAATACAAGATAGGGCCTTCCGCAGAAGTCCACCGAGACTGCTACCAGCGAATCGTCCATGGGTGCCGAGCCGAAGCCGTACCTGTTGATGCCTTTCTTGTCGTCAAGCGCTTTTTTAAAGGCGTCTCCTAGCACCAGCCCGACGTCTTCCACCAGGTGATGAAAATCAGGCACAGCGTCTCCTTTCGCTTTCAGTTCAATGTTCAAACCGCCGTGTTTTGCAAGCTGGGAAAGCATATGATCGAAAAAATCATCTCCTGTCCGAATGCTGAATTTTCCGCTTCCGTTTAAGTCCAACCCGAGCGTTATGCTGGTCTCAGAGGTCTTTCGTTTTATAGTAGCCTTTCTCTTTTTCATTTTGTCTCCCTAACGATGTTTTATGCAGCAAATACTGAAACAAGCTGCGAAACGAATGTCTGAGAAGCCTCATAAGGGTTTAGAGCCTGCAGCTTACGCTTTTGCCGTGCGCGCGAAGACCTTCGCACTCGGCGAGCTGTTCTATCTTTAATTTTACGTCTTCAAGCGCCTGCTTTGAATATTTAACGTAGCCTATCCGTTTGACAAAATCGGAAACTCCGAGTCCCGAAGAAAATCTTGAGGATCCGGAAGTCGGAAGAACATGGTTCGTTCCGGCAATGTAGTCGCCGAGCGCGACAGGCGAGTAATTACCCATGAAAATCGCGCCCGCGTTCCGGATGAGTTTCAGCAGTTTTTCATTTTTCCTGGTCATCAGCTGGAGGTGCTCAGGAGCGAAAATATTGGAGAGAGTTGCTGCTTCTTCCAGGTTTTTCGCGATAACTATACAGCCTCTCTTTAGCGCTGATTCGATGATGGCTGACTTAGGTAGACAGGCTTTCTGCCTGTTAAGAGCATCCAGAGTTTTCGCAGCGAATTCCGCGGAATCCGTGATCATTATGCAGGTCGCGTCTTCATCGTGTTCAGCCTGGGCCAGCAGGTCAGAAGCCGCATATTCAGGATTTGCGGAGCTGTCCGCTATCAACAGCACCTCGGAAGGCCCGGCAATGCTGTCTATTCCGGCCAGCCCGAAGATCATCCTTTTTGCGATTGCCACGTAAATATTTCCGGGTCCCACTATCTTATCAACACGCCGGACTGTTTTAGTCCCGTAGGCCATAGCCGCGATTGCCTGCGCGCCTCCGAGCTTATATACCTCTTTTACTCCGCAGAGCGCGGCAGCAGCAAGTATAACCGGATTTATTTTTCCTTTTTTATCGGCAGGCGTGCACATTACTACGCTTTTTACGCCGGCAGTCAGCGCGGGAATCGCATTCATCAATACCGTGCTGGGGTAAACTGCCTTGCCGCCCGGCACATATATGCCCGTTCCGTCTACAGGGACAATCATCATACCTGTCGAGGCGCCTTTTCCGGAAGAAATTGAGAACCCCGCGGTCTTTTGTTTTTTGCAGAATGACGTGATATTCTTCTTGGCTGTTTTTAGGGCCGCAATAATTTCCGGTTTTACGGCGCGCAAAGCTTCGCGGAATTCCTCTTTTGTAACGATTAGGCCTTTTGGTGAGGTTTTAAATCCGTCAAAACGCGCTGTGAGAGAAACAAGCGCTTTGTCGCCGTTTTTTGCGACGGCGGCAATTATTCTTTTTACAACAGCAACCTCGCGGCTGTCCGTGTTAATAAGCCTCTTGAAATAGGTTTCAAGTTGTTTTTTGTCGGAAGAACGTATTATCTTCATGCTCGATTTTATCAGAACGGAAGCCTTAAATAAAGGGCAATGTGCCGCCGCCTTAAGGGCAACCTAGTCTATTTAACCCGTTTAATTTTTGCCCCCAGCATCTCAAACTTTTTCTCAATCCTCTCGTACCCGCGGTCGAGGTGATAGATCCTCGAGATTTCCGTTGTGCCTCTTGCGCGAAGGCCCGCAAGCACGAGAGAAGCGCCGGCGCGAAGGTCAGAGACCATAACAGGAGCCCCGGAAAGGCCGGCCACTCCCTCTACAACGGCTGTATTGCCTTTGACCGAGATATTGGCGCCCATCCTGTTTAATTCAGGGATGTGCATGAAGCGCTTTTCCCAAATAGTCTCGTTTATAATGCTTGCCCCTGAAGAAAGCGACATCAGCGCAGACCACTGGGCCTGCATATCGGTAGGGAATCCGGGATACGGGCGGGTTTCAATGCTCGCCGGTTTTGGCCGTTCCACGCCCTGCACCGTTAGTTTTGTCCCGGTCTTTTTAATTTTACAACCGGCTTCTTCAAGTTTCTGAATTATTATCTCAATATGTTCCAGAGGGGCATTATTGATGGTAATCTTGCTGTTAGTTATTCCCGCCGCTGCCATAAAAGTTCCTGCTTCTATATAGTCCGGAGTTATCTCATGCTTGCAACCCTTTAGTTCTGGAACTCCTCTAATTTCTATCTCCTTGCTTCCATATCCCGTGATTTTTGCGCCAAGCTTATTGAGGAAACGCGCAAGGTCGGCAATATGCGGTTCACAGGCGGCATTCGAGATTACGGTCCGTCCTTCCGCCAGTACTGCTGCCATTATGATGTTAGCAGTGGCGCCGACACTCACAACATCAAAGTTTATCTCGGTTCCTTTAAGTTTTTTCGCTTTTGCTTTTATGTAGCCGTGTTCAATGGTTATCTTAGCTCCCATTTTCTCAAATCCCTGCAGGTGCAGGTTTATGGGGCGTTCTCCTATAACACAGCCGCCGGGAAGCGCGACTTCTGCCTGCCTGTACCTGCCTAGCAGGGCGCCCATTACATACACAGAAGCTCTCATGGTCTTGACGAGGTCGTAGGGAGCTTTAAAGTTGGTTATATTTTTGTTCCGGATGTAAAGAGTATTACCCGTGAAATCAGTATCACCGCCGACTGTCTTGATAAGCTTGTTCATGACAAGCACGTCATTGAGCCTTGGTACGTTGGTCAGCGCGCATTCTTTCGCGGTCAATATAGTTGACGCAATTATTGGAAGGGCCGCGTTCTTTGAACCTGATATGCTTACGCTGCCAGAGAGTTTATTTCTCCCTTCTACTATTATTTTGTCCATTATGTCTCCGGTGTTTGAATTATCAACTGAGCAAACATATTTCGTTTATGCCGAAGAAACCCCGCCATTTATGGCGGGAATGTCCGCCAAAGGCGGATCCGCCTCCGGCGGAAATTCGGCATGAAATATATTTCTACCAAACGAAACAAAATGCTCTCGGCCTTCAGGCCGAAGTATTTTATTTTACTATATCTTGCGCGCAATTACCACGCGTTCAATATAGGCGAGGTCTCTGACTACTTTGATGCCGCCGAACTTCCCTGTGGATTCTATCATGTCTGAAACCTGTCCAGCCTGCCTGTAGCCGACTTCGAAAAGTAATTTACCTCCGGGGAGCAGTCTTGAGGGCGCCTCGAACAGTATTTTCCGGTAAAAATCCAGGCCATCGCTTCCGCCGCGCAGGGCGTTTTCGGGCTCAAAGAGCCTGGTTTCAGGCAGCAGGGATGCGTATTCCTCGTTTGTAACATACGGAGGATTGCTGATAATCAGGTCAAAGGTCTCATCCGGGCCAAGCGCGTCAAAAAGGTCGCTCCTTAAGAATCTAATCCCGGGGACACCATTCGCTCTCGCGTTCTTTCTTGCAGTCAAGAGAGCCGCTTCAGAAATATCAACAGCCGTAATATCAGCTTCAGGCAGGGATTTCTTGAGGCAGACGGCTATGCAGCCGGAACCGGTGCCGAGATCAAGAATATTTGGAGCAATGAGGGTTTTTGCCAGAGTCGCCGCCTGTTCTACAAGATGTTCGGTTTCCGGGCGGGGTATGAGTACGCTGCGGTTAACAATAAAAACAGAGTCCATAAACTCTTTATGTCCGGTTATATAGGATACCGGCTCAAAGGCAGCCCTTCTTTTCAGGTAAGCCAAGAAAATAGATGTTTTATCGGGTGTGACGGTTCTGTCTGGGTTTGTGTATAGATCAAGTTTTTTTAAGTTCAGAGCAAAACACAGAAGAAGTTCTGAGTCTCTGGCGGGGTTGATCAGTCCACTTTCTGTTAAAAGTCCTGTCCCTTCCGAAAGAAGTTCCCGGACTGAACTCATACGGCTTTTTCGAGAGCTTTTAGTTGTTCTTCGTGATAGGCCTCGATTATAGGATTGAAGACCTGGTCGAGCTCCCCTTCCAGCACGCTGGGAAGGTTGTAGATGGTAAGGCCGATGCGGTGATCGGTCATACGGTTTTGAGGGTAGTTATAAGTGCGGATCTTTTCGCTTCTTTCGCCTGTGCCGATCTGGGATTTCCTGTCTTTCGAGATAGCCGCCTGCTGTTCCGCGATCTTTAAGTCCAGCAGTTTTGCCATTAGAACTTTCATGGCCTTGGCCCTGTTCTTGAGCTGGGATCTTTCATCCTGGCAGGCAACTACAATGCCTGTCGGTTCATGTGTGAGCCTGACCGCAGAGTAGGTTGTGTTGACACTCTGCCCGCCGGCTCCCGAAGAGCAGTAAAGGTCTATTCTGATATCGCTCTGTTTGACATCCAGGTCAACCTCCTCCGCTTCAGGCATCACAGCTACCGTGACGGTTGAGGTGTGAATACGTCCCGAGGCTTCGGTTGCGGGCACTCTCTGAACGCGGTGTACTCCGCTTTCGTATCTCATCTTGCCGTAGACATCACCGCCTTCCATGGAAAATACAATCTCCTTGAAGCCGCCAAGTCCCGTCGGGCTGGAGCTTAAGATTTCAATTTTCCAGTTCTTTTTCTCGGCGTAACGGGAGTACATTCTAAAAAGTTCGGCGGCAAAGAGAGCTGCCTCGTCGCCGCCGGTGCCGGCCCGTATTTCGACGATGGTGTTCTTCTCGTCGTTCGGGTCTTTCGGGATGAGAAGGTATTTAATCTCCTTCTCCATCTCTATTCTTTTTGTTTCAAGTTCTTTAACTTCGGTTCTTGCCATTTCCGCAAGTTCCGCGTCAGCGACTTTGGTCATTTCAGCGCCGCCTTCCAGGTCGCAGACCAGCTTGCGGTAGACAGCGGCTTTTTCAACAAGCACAGAAAGCGAAGACAGCCGCTTCATTGAAGCCTGGTACTTCTGCTTGTCGCTTGCAGTAGCAGGATCTGAAAGGACTTTTGTAAGTTCTTCGTATTCCTTCTCTATAGCTTTCAGCTTGTCTAGCATACTCCTTATGCTTTGGCTTCGGTTTTTACCGCAGGTTTTGCTGCAGCCGCTTTCTTGTCTGCTTTTTCTTTGGTTGCGGCGACTCTCTTCTTGAACTTGTCAACCCTTCCCGCTGTGTCAACCAGCTTCTGCTGTCCGGTGTAGAAAGGATGGCATGCCGAGCAGACTTCGATCTTGATGCCCGGTTTTGTTGAACGGGTCTTGATGACATTGCCGCAGGCGCACGCTATGTCGGTCTCTTTGTATTGCGGGTGTATCTTGGCTTTCATGGTTTTATCTCCTGTTTAAATGATATTTAAATCCGGCCGAAGGCCGGTTTAGTCTATCGCTCTCATGTTAGAAAGAAATTCTTTGTTGCTCTTTGTCCTTTTCAGTTTTTCAATGAAAAGCGCCATTGCTTCATCTGAAGGTTTCGCGTCCCAGAGTTTTCTTAGCATCCAAACCTTGGAAAGGTCAGCCGGCGACATCAGGAGTTCTTCCCTTCTGGTACTTGACCTGTTCACATCTATTGCCGGGAATACCCGTTTATCCACAAGTTTTCTGTCAAGGACGACTTCCATATTACCGGTGCCTTTGAATTCCTCGAAGATTACTTCGTCCATGCGCGAGCCTGTATCTACAAGAGCGGTGGCAATTATGGTCAAACTCCCGCCTTCTTCTATGTCCCTGGCAGCTCCGAAGAAACGTTTAGGTTTCTGCAGGGCGTTAGAATCAACG
Organism: Candidatus Firestoneibacteriota bacterium; assembly: GCA_903894145.1. Classification (GTDB taxonomy): domain Bacteria; phylum Oederibacteriota; class D2-FULL-39-29; order D2-FULL-39-29; family CAIOVX01; genus CAIOVX01. Next base: position 22,775 of record CAITPB010000233.1, read on the forward strand.
CCGCCAGAGAGTACTTTTCCTGAGGAAGGCACTACGGTGTTGTAAGCCCGTCCCAGCCTCGTAATGCTGTCGAGAAGTATTACAACGTCTTTCTTGTATTCTACGAGCCTCTTGGCTTTTTCTATAACCATCTCGGCGACCTGCACGTGTCTTTCCGGTACTTCGTCGAACGTGGAACTGACTACTTCTGCCTTAACGGAGCGCTGCATATCCGTGACTTCTTCCGGGCGCTCATCTATGAGAAGGATTATAAGGTAAATCTCCGGATGATTCAAGGTTATGCTGTTTGCTATCTTTTGCAGAAGTATAGTTTTCCCGGCTTTCGGCGGCGAAGTAATGAGGCCTCTTTGACCTTTGCCGATAGGGCAGATAAGGTCCATTATCCTCATTGAAACTTCAGAGGGTTCGCGTTCGAGTATTATCTTCTTTGTGGGATAAAGCGGCGTAAGGTTATCGAAAAGTATCCTTGTTTTTGCGCTTTCGGGCGGTTCGGAATTTACTGCTTCTATCTTCAAGAGCGCGAAATACCTTTCTCCCTCTTTCGGCGGTCGTGCCTGGCCGGAGACTGTATCGCCTTTTTTAAGATCGAATTTCCTGATCTGAGAGGGTGACACATAAATATCGTCCGGGGACGGGAGATAGTTGTAGTTAGGCGACCTCAAAAAGCCGAAACCGTCCGGGAGGACTTCTAGAACTCCGTCCTTGAATTCTAGTCCGTCTTTTGCGCTCTGCCCCTGCAGGAGCTTGAAAATCAAGTCCTGTTTTTTTAGACCGCTAATCTCTTCAAGGCGCATATCCTGAGCCATCTTGACAAGCTCGGCTATCTTTTTTTTCTTCAGTTCAACTATGTCCATCTAAACCCTCCATATGGAATCTTTCGATTGTGCTGAGGCTGTTAATGCGGGTAACTTGCGGAAAAACGCCTGTAAAATGTTATTTGTGATTGTTGATCCGGATTTTAGCAAAGCATGAATATTTGCGACGGAAAGCAGGTAAACTCCGGGAAACTTAATAGATTTTATCCGTTTTATCAGTTCTTGTCAAGCGCTTTTATTTGTAGTACAATACTTTTCATGTTTAAAGGATTTCCGGCGTTCCTCAAAACGAAAACAAGCCTCATTTTACTTGGCACTTTTCTTGCCGTGCTTATTTACGCGCTTACAAGGAGAACAGTTGATTTTTATCCATTCTACTGGATAACAAGAGAACTTCTCTACCTGAACGCTGATTTGTACGGAACCCACCCCGCCTTTTCTTATCCGCCGTTCTTTTATTGCGTTGTTGCTCCTTTTGCTGTTTTTCAGGCGAAGGTAGCTTTCGGGCTTTGGATTGCTTTCTCCGTGGCGCTGCTTTTTGCGGCAATCTTTCTTGTTCTAAAAATGCTGCAATCTGTTCCTTCCGGCAGCCCTGTCTTCCTTACAGAGAGCTGGAACAAGGCGTATCTGGGCCTGGCACTAGTCCTTTTTATTGTTTTTGACAATCTTTATCTTGGACAGAGCAATATCCTTGTATTTTTTCTGACTGTATTTTCCATCTATCTTTTTGAAGACGGCAGGGAATATTTGAGCGGAATTACAATCGCTGCCGCCATTGCAATAAAGATAACACCAGCCCTTTTCCTGGTATACTTCATTTTTAGAGGAGGCAGGAAGGTATTTACCGGAGCCCTCGCAGGCCTGGCGGCATTCTTCTTTATAATTCCGTCAATGTTTTTCGGGGTTGCCAGGAGCAACGGTTTCTTCCGGGATTTTATCTCCCAGGTTATCCTTCCTTTTGCGAAGAACGACACGATTATCAGAGAAACGGTCTATTACACTCACACAAATCAATCGCTGGACGCGTTCCTGGTCAGGCACTTCACGCCGATGGGAGCCGAATGGTATCCTGCCACAGGGGTTCATAAGTTTATCGACCCTGCTTTTTTTACGGTAGGCCAGGTAAAAGCATTTTCGGCTTTCTTTAAAGTATTTCTCCTTTCGTTCTTCGCCTTTATTTTCCGCGGGGCGCCAAAGAAATTGCGACGACTGGAGTATTCCCTTGTCTTCCTGCTGGTATTCTATATATCTCCTTCTTCCTGGCTTTCGCACTACATCGCGGTCATATTTGCCTATTACACGGCTATTTTCTGGTTTAGTTGCGGGACCGGCGAAGCAAACCGGAACACAATACTCCTTGGCCTTTTCTCGGCGGTTATACTGACTGCCACGGGTACCACCCCGTTTTTGCAGAGTTTCTCCGGAATGTTCATCGGACATTTCATTCTGTTCGTATGCCTGACAATAGTTTACCTAAGAGAAAAGCGTATTTCTAAAACGGTTTTGTCTTGAGCAGACGGGACCGCGGAGTTATTCGACAAATCTCGGATCAGTAATTCTAACCTGATATTCCAGAGCGCTCAGCTGTGTTGTTTTCAAATATCCGTTGCGCTGAAGGGATAGGGCCCTTTATTTTATTGATTTCTTCCTGGTAGGCTGAGAGTATTTTTGACTCAATGTTTTGCCGGGTATCGTTATCGAGAGGGTGGGCTATATCTTTGAAGGTTCCGTCAGGCTTCTTTTTGCTTGGCATCGCTACAAACATGCCAGTGTTTCCGTTAATTACTTTCAGGTCCCTGACTACAAAACATTTGTCGAAAGTTACTGCTGCGTAGGCTTTAAGTTTTTCTTCATTCCTAAGGTGAATCCTTACTTCGGTGATCTCCATCTGATCCTCCTTTCGGTTCCTGCCCCTCGAAGGATGTTGCTGTTTTAACCCAGGGGTACTTTTCTCCCAGCTGCGCGGCTATTTCTTCGGCTTGGCGGAAAGACCGGGCAGTGCCAAAAACAGTAAGCCCGCTTCCGCTCATTAGAGCGCCTTTTGCTCCCGCTGCGAGTAAATCAGTTTTAATCCTGTCTATGACAGGATAGAGACCGGCCACAACAGGCTCGAGGTCATTGAAGAGAATAGCTTTGACGCCGGCATTAGAAAAATCTAATAGAGTATTATCGTCAAAGACGCTGCCTTTTGTCAATTCAAATTTGAACTTTCGGTAAATATCTTTTGTGGAAGGCTTTTTTATCCCCGGGTTTACCAGTACGAAATGCAGCTTTTTCGTTTGAATTAGATTTCTCAGCCGTTCTCCAACCCCTTCAGCCAGCGCCCTGCCGGGATTAAGGAAGAAAGGAACATCCGACCCGCAAAGCAGGGCCAGGCGCGCAAGTTCCTGCTTCGGTGTTTTTAGCCCGAAAAGCCTGTCAATGCCGGTCAAGGTGAACGCGGCGTTTCCCGAACCTCCGCCGAGCCCCGCCAGCGAGGGTATGCGTTTTCTGATACTAATTTTTACCCCCGGGCAATTCCGTCCTGCCAGCAGCAGAGCGGCAGCCTTATACGCGATATTTGTTTCGCCTCCTGGGATATCAGGGTCATCGCATATAACTTCTATCCCGGACGCCGTTTTCTCAAGCGTGAGTTCATCAAAAATATCAACGGCCTGAAAAAGCGTCTTTAGCTCGTGATAACCGTCGGCCCTCTTACCCGTTATTTTAAGATACAGGTTAATTTTTGCCGGAGATAAAAGCGTCAGTTTATCCATGATTCAAGCGACCTCACTATCGCGTCTTCGCTTATCTTCACCGCGCTTGCCGGCACCTTTAGCCGGAAAAGTTCGGGGTCATAGCGAAAGGAAATGTCCGGTTTAATAAAGTCCATTTTTGCCCCGCTCTCTTTCCCATAAAGTTCAACGCTATAGGGCAGTTCTGACCCGTCTTGCAGCGCTTCGTATTTTAGTCTGAAGTTTAGGGTCTTCTTGTTGAGTTTAAGAACGTAAGGATTAGCCGCATTGCCCGAGAATAGGCGGCATAATGCCGGGCCGGCGTCCTTGACCTCTTCATCGTAATAAAGGTTTGATTGGTAGAGATACACTCTGAGACGCCCGGCGTCAGCCGAAAGACCGGCAACTGGTTCGTTCAGAAAACCCCGCACTTCCATTTTAAAGTACGGCTCTGACCAGGCAAGCGTGCACTTTTTCTTGAGTCTCCCTTTGGGGGAAGAAAGGGTCACCATTACCTGCGTTTTTACGGCCACAGGTTCTTTCTTCAGGGAAGGCGCGACGGCAGCGCAGCCGGCCAAAAGGACGCTGATGAGGGCCGCCGCGGCAAGTTTAGCGAACGGAGTTTTGAAGCTGTTTGAGTTTTTTCTTCGCATTTTCATTCCCCGGATCGGTATTGACTGAAAGTTCGTACAGTTTTTTTGCTTTATCGTTTGCGGCTCCTTTTAAGTATATATCGCCGAGGTGCTCAAATACCACAGAATCTTCCTGCCCATTGTCTTTTAGCAGTTTTACGGCTTCTTCTGTCTTAATCCTTGCTTCATCGTTACGCCCCAGTTTGTATAGCGCCCAGCCCAGGCTGTCAAGAAAGGCGCCGTTTCCAGGCTCGAGTTCGCAGGCTTTTTTAAGGAAAGTATAAGCTTCTTCAAGGTTCTCCCCGCTGTCCGCGTACATGAAACCAAGGTAATTCAGCGCGTCTGCGTTCTGCGGGTCGGATTTTATTGTATTTCTGAATCTCAGTAAAGCCTCGCTATAATACTTTTTCCTTTCGCAGCATACTCCAAGATAATAATTGCCTCTCGAATCCGCAGGCTGCAGGACAAGAAGCGCCCGGTACTGTAGTTCGGCCCTATCATAATCCTTAGCGTCCAGGTAGGCTCCTCCAAGATATAATTTGAGGTCGGTATTTTCAGGCAGCCGCGAAACGCCCTGTTCAAGTACTGACACGGCAGCCTTTGCCGCTTTTTTCTTATTATAAAGGTAGGAGAGATAAAGATAACCGGCAGCTTCTTCCGGCGCTTTTACGTTAAGTTCGGTAAATGTCAAAAGTGCGCCTTCCGTATCACCATTCTCTATCTGTATTGCTCCTTTGACCTGCAGGAATTCGCGGTTTCCGCCGTCAAGTTCAAGCGCTTTGTTAAGCATTAACAGCGCCTCTTTGCCTTTTTTAAGACGCTTGTAAACGAGGCCAAGCCTGAAATACGGGTCCGCATCATCCGGCGAGAGCGCAGAGGCTTTGTTTAAGTATTCCACTGCTTCGTCATTTCTATTTAATTGGGACAGGGTAATTCCTATCCTGACATACACCTTCACGTCATAAGGCGTCAGGTTCTCAACGATTGTGTAGCGCCCAAGGGCCTCATTGTACCTGGAGAGGTACTGATAGAGGAGGCCAAGCGCGTACTGCGGCGAGATATACAAAGGGTCAAGCTCAACCGCTTTAAGATAAGCCTTCTCCGCTCCCGCAAGATCAGCTTTTTTTGACAGGACAAGTCCGAGGTTATAGTATGTTGACTCGTTTCCCCGGTCATTTTCTGCGCTTTTCTTGAACGCAAGAACCGATTCATCCAGGCGGTCAAGCCTGAAATATGTATTCCCCAGGTAAAAATACGCGGGGCTGTTTAGCGGATAAGCCTTGACGATGTTTTCCAGAATCCCAAGAGCCTGCGCCGGTTTTTCGTCCTCAAGGTATATTTTCGCGAGTGACACGCCGGTTTCCGGGTTTTTGTTTTTTTCATAAAGGTCTTGAAGAACCTGTATTGCTTCGGTTGTTTTGTTTCCTTTAACATATTCATCGGCCAGAGCCTGGCGAATGAATATTGAATCAGGGTCGTATTTTAAAGCGAGTTTGAATTCTCCGATGGCAGCTTCCGGCGCCATGTTTCTGCTGTAAGCAGATCCTAGAGAAAAATGCGTGTAGGCGCGCTCGGACGGGTAACTGAATTCCTTCACTGCCGCCCTTTCAACCGTAGCGCAGCCGGAAAGAAGTAACATTAATAAGAATAAGAGAAGGAAATGTTTCATGTGCCTCCGGCATGACGCAAACTGAACAGAAAACAACAAAAAAATTATATTACTTTTTGCCGCGCTATGCAATACAAAGAAGAGTGCCAGCGTCTTCAAAAGAACAGATAAGAGCAGAAGAAATTCTACACCACATATAGTGCGGGAGGTTCTGAGACAACACAACTGTTTTTGTGAAAAGAAAATAGTCTCATAAAAAAGAAAGCCCTGCTTGATTTACAAGCAGGGCTTTCCGGCTATCTGAATTAGCTTACAGTACCGCGAGCTTCACAGACTTGCTGGATCTAAATCTTACGGCTTTCTTCGCCGGAACATCTACCATTTCGCCGGTTTTCGGGTTCCTTGCTTTCCTTGCCGCCCTGTCTTTCACTACAAATGTCCCCATTCCTGCAATTTTCACTTTCTGCCCTGCTTTGAGCTCTGCCGTGATGTACGCAACAAGCCCGTCAAGAGCCCTTCCCGCCTCAGCTTTGTTGATCTTCGCGATGTCAGCAATCTTTTCTACTATATCCGTCTTTGCCATCTTCGACACCTCCCGATTTGTACCCCGGTGTTGAATGGTGGGGTATCTGTTTTTTTAAGTATATACCGAAATCCTTATTTTGTCAAGCCTTTTAAGTGTTGACACACAGACACACAATAAAGTATCATTTAGCGGCAAGTTATAAGCCCTCGGAGGCCAGACTGTGAAGAGCAATTTAGGCAGGAAAAACAATGACTTTTCAGTGTTTATCAATTTTCTCGCATTCCTGGCACTCATATTTCTGACATTCCTTGTCTATCAAGGTTGTTTTGGAAAAAATGCAAAATTAACCGGATTATTGCGCCATTCCAAGAATCTTGTGATTGCAGGCAATTATAACGCCGCAACAGATGAATTAAATAAAGCCCTCCAGCTTGACAGCTCAAACCCGCTTATCTATGACGCTTTTGGTTTTATGTATAATGCAAAAGAAGACGGCGAGCAGGCCAAAAACTATTACTCCCAGGCAATAGAGAAGGGTGTGAAATACAGCGGAATATTCGCGCACGGAAAAATTGGACAGGACTATCTTTCAAAAGGAAGATATTCGCAGGCTTTGATAGAGTTTGAGCACCATAACAAGCTGGTTCCCGGAGACAGGAAAGGACTTCTCGGCCAGGGCATCAGCCTGCACGCGCTGGAAAGGATCCAGGATGCCATCGACACTTATAAAAAAGGCCTTGTGGTCTCTCCTGGGAATTCCGAACTGACAAAATATATGGAACTGGCTCAGAAACAGAAAGATAAAGACGCTATTGATTATGTCTATGACAGGAACGGAGTCCCTGTTCTCCGCAGAAGCGTGGCAAAAGGAAAGCTTATTTTCTCCGCCGAGAGCAACATGGACAAGATCATAGGCTACAGCAGTGAAAAGTTAAAGCTCGGTCTGCTTGACAAGATGGGGAAAAACTTCCCCGGCAACACAATAACTTTATGCATAGATTCCAGGCTGCAGCGCATAGCCTCTTCCGCCCTAAACACTCCGGGCGCCGTGGTTATTCTCGACCCCAAGACAGGGGCGATACTTGCGGCAGTTTCAAATCCTAAATTCAATCCGGACAAAGTAGAGAAGGAATTCTACAGATATAAATCCATGAAGAATAATGTTTTCCTAAACCGGGCGTTCGAAGGTCTTTACGAGCCGGGCTCAATCTGCAAGATAATAACCACTTCGGCCATGATTGAGTGCGGACTTTCCGAGAAGGATATCTTCCCTGTCAAATGCAACGGTTCGATGGTGATTGAAGGGAAAGTCTTTTTTTGCTGGGAAAAACACGGAAACGTAAAAAGTGTTGAAGAAGCCATTGACCAGTCCTGCAATATTGCATTCCAGAAAATAGGATCCGTGTTGGGCTACGGCAAAATCTATGAATACGCCAATAAGTACGGGTTTAACACTCAGATAGACATGCAGCTTCCCGTGGCGACTAGCAGCGTTCCGCTTGAATGTGAGAGCAAATACGAACTAGCGGACAGGTCCACAGGACTCGGCAAGGATTTCCGCATCACTCCTCTCATCGCAGCCTGTATGGCTTCAACAGTAGCTAACGGCGGCACGCTCATGAAACCTTACATAGTAAAGGAAATAAAAAACATTTTGGGTGACGTAGTCTACAAAGAAGACCCTGTGGTAATGAAGAACGTGCTTAAAAAAGAGACGGCAGCCCAGTTAACCCTGTACATGGTGGATGCGGTTGAGCGCGGGCTCGGCCAGAAAGCGCGCGTGCAGGGAATAAAGGTGGCGGGAAAAACAGGCACCGCTAGAACCTCCGGGAAAGGCCTTGACGGTTGGTTTGTTTGCTTTGCTCCGGCGGATAACCCCAAAATAGCCATGGCTATCCTCTGCGACGCAAGCGGAAAAGGAATGGAAGTGGCTGCTCCCGTCGCGAAAAGGATTATTTCAGAAGCGCTGGGTCAATAGGCGGTTTTTCTAGTTTAGAGTCTGGTTGTTTAGAAGGTACCTTCGCAGCATGTCGAGAGCGGTCTGAGCGGACTGTTCCTTAATTTTTATTCTTTCTCCTCTAAAACGGCATTCCTTTATCTGCATTCCGGAGGGCGTGGAAAGCGCTATATAGACAAGCCCCACTGGCTTTTCCTCGGAACCTCCGTCCGGTCCGGCGATCCCCGTAACCCCCAGACATATATCGGCATTTGACAGTTTCATGATTCCGAGCGCCATCTCTCCGGCGACCTGTTTGCTGACTGCTCCGAACATGTTGAGAGCTGTTGCAGGAACATTTAAGAGCCTTTCTTTTGCCGGATTGCTGTAACTCACTACCCCGAGGGTCAGAAACTCGGAGGCGCCCGGAACATTGGTCAATTTATCCGATATAAGTCCTCCGGTGCAGGATTCGGCAACTGCAAGCTTGAGTTCTCCGGCTTTCAGAAGCTCTGCCACCGTCTTTTCCATGCTGCCTTCGTCTACCGCAAAAATATTTTCCCCAAGCCTGCGCAGGATCTCCTTCTCAACACGAGCTATTGCTTCTTCCGCGGCTTCAGGAGACTTTGCTTTCGAGGTGAGCCTGATCTTTACTTCCGTGTGGGATGCCAGCAAAGCTATTGTGGGGTTTGTTGAAGACGTAAAAATGTCATTTATCTTTTCGTCAACCGTTGATTCTCCGAGTCCAAAACATTTGAGAGTCCTGGATCTGATTGTTTCTTCGAGTTTGAATGTCTCTTTCAGGAACGGAATCACGCTCTCTTCTGTCATTTTCTTCATTTCCCGGGGAACGCCGGGCATAAGTATGAAATACTTGCCTTCCTCGTTCTGGAGCCGTAGTCCCGGAGCGGTCCCATTGCCGTTCTCTATAACCACGGCGCCTGAGGGAACAAGAGCCTGCGAGAGATTGTTCTGGGCCATTCTAATTTTTATTTTCGAGAACATTCCACGTATCTGTTCAAGGACTTTTTCATTCAGGATTAGCTTCCTGTTGAGGAGTTTTACTATCGCGTTTTTTGTGATGTCGTCTACGGTTGGCCCTAGTCCACCGGTTATTATTATAATATCGGCCCTTGCGGCTGCCTGTTTCATGACAGATATGAGGCGTTCTTCGTTATCTCCTACTGAAGTCTTGTAATAGACATTTATTCCAATTTCCGCGAGTTTTTCTCCGAGGTAAGCGGAATTTGTGTCAATGAGGTGACCCAGAAGGAGTTCGGTTCCGACAGTGACTATTTCAGCCGATATTTGCTTTGGGTTTTGTGGCATGGTTAGATTTTAGCAAATCATCCGGCTAAACACAATCATCAATTGGAGTTGGCGGCGGAAGAACCGCGGGGGCGGAAAATCCGTTGTCTCCTCCGAGGGTCTTCCATTCTTTCAATAAAAAGTACGCAAAGAAAATACCCGGCAGGATCACTGCAGCGGTCCAGAGAGGATAATACCTGTATTGCTGGTCCCCCGGGCCGGTAACCTTACTAATAAGGTCAAAAAAATATCCCGCCAGCACGCTGCCCGGTATAAAGAAAAGTGTGCGAATCATCGCGTTCGCCCCGCAGAACTGGCCGTACTTTTCCCGCGGGAAAATCCTCATGTACACAGGTATTTCGGAAGTCACGAGAACAGCCGTGATACAGTTTTGCGCTATTGTGAAGACGTACAACAATGGCAAATTTATTTCTCCGAAATCCTTGAATATCCAGACGCACTGCAGAATATGGAGGATGAAATAGGCGACAAGACCCCAAAGAAATGTTCTCAGCGGATGAAACCTGTCTGCCAGCCAGGCAGCAGGGAAAAGAACAGCCATGTTGACTATCCCGGTGTAAAAATTCATATTGCCCACATCTTGCAAAGACAATCTGAGAGAAGCCGTGTTCCTGAGTATCGCGAAATTAGAGGAAGCGGACGAAAGCATGTAGAACACGCTTGTAAAGAAGACTAAAATATATATTTTGTGACTGAAGCACTCGCGCCAGTAGGTTTTGATTGCCGGTATAAATCCCGGCTTTTCCTCTGAATGAGGACCGGGATATTTCCCTTCCTTGACGGTATAACACATAATCATGAAGCCGATTACATATGCAGCTCCCGAGACGGCAAAAATTATCCTGAAATGATCAAGTGAAGAAGGAAAGATAAATTTATTGAAAAGCATAACTGCCAGGAACCCGGTTATCTTGAACATTGCTATGAACCGTGACATAACCTTTTGCGGCACCACATCATTTATCAGATACCAGAAGAGCGTATTGACAAAAGAAGCAGTGAAGTCAAATCCGACCAGGAAAATAGAGATAATAATCAAGGTCAAGGCCGGTTTGGTTATTGTCAGTCCGGCGATCTGAAAAACCGGAGAAGTTCCGGATAGCAGCGCCGCAAATGAGTCAGAAAAACCCATGAGCACCATAAAAAGCCCGACAAAAGGCGTTGACCAACGGAGAAACGGTATTCTGCGGCCTGTCTTCCCTCGGTGGCGGTCAGAGCGGAAACTAATGAACGGAGTCATGAAAAAGGCTATGAACGCGGCAAGCGACTTGTTTACTACGGCGTTCAAGGTATCAGAAGCTCCGAGGGCTTTGAGCTTTAGCGGCATAACCTGCTGGAGCAGCGCAATATCGAATATATTAAATATGAAATCTCCCCATAACAGCCAAATGAAAAGAATAACCATTCCGCCGAGCGTGTATTTAAGCGTGCCACAGGTAAAATATTTATTTCGTGAGCCGGGAAAAAAGTTATTAAGATTGAGCATAATCTGCCTCTTGTCGTTAGAAAGCGGTCTTTGTCAGGTTAAGAGGAATCTGAAGCTGCCTGCCTTCCTTTGTAACATATAGCAAGTATCCCTTTTCGAGCGCGAGTTCAAACAGCTCTTTCGTCAGCTGGACATCAAATTGGCAATATTCGATAACCTGCTGTATTTTCCCTTCGCGAAACCACTGAAGGGATTGCAATCCGTCAGCCGATTTGCCTTTGCTCAGGTTCGCCATTGAAAGATGGTCAAGGCTGAGCCTGAAGTTTATTTGATTTTTTACTTCCTCGAGCAGGTCGAGAGTCGGAATTTTAGACAGGTCGGTTTGAGTGTACGGCGCGAGGACAGCCCAGTCAAAACTCTTTATATTGAAGCCTATGACCAGATCGGCATTCTTTATCTCTTCCACGGCTTCGCCTATGTTTTCCTCGGTGTAAGCGAGGTATTTCCCCTGTCTTGTTGAATAAAGCACCAGGCAGGCAATCTTCATAAGGTGTTTTTTATTCCAACCGCCGACTTCCTGCGCGGATAGTTGCGTCTCTATATCAAGGAAGACGAGGTTCTTGCCGTTGAAATCCGCGGTGTTCTTCCGCGGTTCCAGAGAGGCAACTATTTTAGGAGGGCAAGCTGTGGGAATAACTTCCTTGCCAAGACCTTCTTCGGTTAAAAATGCCTTGAGAATGTGTTCCGCCGCGATTTTGTCCAGCGGCTTGTTCCCATTGCCGCATTTGCTTGACTGTATGCAGGAAGGACAACCGGATTCGCAGGGACAGGAGAGTATCATTTTGAGGGTCGCAGGCACAAGTTCATGGATTATTTCGTAGGCTTTTTCCGAGAGGCCAACTCCCCCGGAATGGGCGTCGTAGATGAAGATTCCCGGAGAATTGAACTGTGAATAGAAGTCATAGGAAACTCCTCCGAGATCAAGCCGGTCACAAAGCGCGAAGAGCGGGAACATTGAAATAAGGGCGTGTTCCGCCGCGTGAATCCCGCCCTTGAAATCACCGATATCGCAGTCGCGGATCATTTCTTTTAACGTGTTGGGTATCTCAAACCAGATAGCCGAGGTTTCGAAGATATGCGCCGGCAGGGTTAGCTCATGTTCGTCAAAGATGACCTGGTTGTACATCTTTTTGCGGACATAGCCGGTAACCTGTTCAGTAACCCGCACCCTTCCGTACCTGACGGTTATTTTACCGTAGGTTTTATGCTTGAATACTTCAAGAATCTCGACATCCTCGCCTGATCTCGGCTGGGTGTAGTAGTCAACATCGGCTTCGATGGCTTTTACTTTTTTGTTAAGAAGGTCAAGCTCCTTCACTTCATACTGTATGCCGGAGTGAAGGTAGATGGCAGACGGAAAACATTCGGACAGGACTCTTGGGTAATCAATCTCGCCTATAATGTTATTGCCGGCGGTGTCAATTATGATAAACGAATCGCCTATGGACCTGATACCGACAAATCGTTCAGGATGCCTCTGGTAACTGAAATAAAGCCCCTCCACGCCCTTCTGGAGCTTGTTTCCGGCTGTCAAAGTGTCCAATGAGGCACGGAAGCCTTCGCCGTAGTATTTGGCGTCATTCGGGGATAACGGCAGTTCAAACGCGGCGCAGGCCAGGTGAGCTTCAGCTATTACGCTGTTGTTTATGTCGACAATAGCGGCTTCCGTGTCTTTATCGAAGAACTTTTCCGGGTGCAGGGCAAAAAACTGGTCAATAGCGTCTTGAAGCGTGATCATAATAACAAGAGCGCTTCCGACCCTTCCCACCCTACCGCTTCTTTGCCAGGTGCTCATCATGCTTCCCGGATAGCCGACCATTATGCACGCGTCAAGGCCTCCGATATCTATGCCTACTTCAAGCGCTGACGTGGAAATTACGCCGAGAAGCTCTTCGGAAAAGAGCTTTTTCTCTATTTGCCGTCTCTCTTCCGGCAGGTATCCTGCCCTGTAAGCGGCAATTTTTTGGCTGTATTTTGCTCCCAATTGCGAGATCCACTGGTAAATAAGTTCGGTGACTTTTCTTGCTTTTGTGAAAACAATTGTCTTGAGGCCGCTGTTCAGGCATTCACGCATAAGATGCGCCGCTTCGGTATAGGGGGATTCTAGCGGATTCCAAAGGCAGAAGTACTTCCCGGACTGAGGCGCCCCGCTTTCCGAAACAACGGAAAAATCCAGGCCGGTCAGAGTGCTGACGAACTTCTCAGGGTTGGCTATTGTTGCGCTTGAAGTTATGAATTGCGGGTTGCTGCCGTAATGCGCGCAGACGCGCCTTAATCGCCGCATTATATGGGCCACGTGTGAACCGAAAACCCCCCTGTAGGAATGGACTTCGTCGATTACGACATATTGGAGGTCCTTGAACAGAGCGGCCCATGTTGAGTGGTAAGGCAGAATGCCAAGATGAAGCATGTCCGGGTTTGTGACTATGATGTTCGGGCAGTTTTGCCTGATTTTTTGCCTGCGGTAAGATGAGGTGTCACCGTCATAGATCGCCGCTAGGTTGCGGTTCTCCGGGAACAACGCGTCCTTGAACTCGCATATTGTTTTGAATTGATCCTGCGCAAGCGCCTTCAACGGGTAAATGTAGAGCGCTCTTGTTTCAGTATTCGAAAGGCAGCTTTCAACAACAGGAATATTATAAATCATTGTCTTTCCGCTCGCGGTCGGCGTAACCACGGCGACATTTTTATTTTGCTCTATCAGCGAAAGGGCTTCGGCCTGGTGTGAGAAAAGCTCGCGGATCCCGCGCGTTTCCAGGTATTCCCTCATTTGTTTCGAAATGTGCTCCGGTAACGGAGAGAATTTCCCTTCTTTTGGCGGTATGCGGTGAACATGTATCAGGGCTTCCTTGTGGGCAGGGTCGCGGCTGAGATGATTTATAAGTTCCTTTATCTTGTCCATGAGCCGAGATTATAACAAATAGAGCGGAAAATAGAAAGATAAACGGGCGGGGCCGCTCCTAAAGGAGGCTAAATATAACGGGAACTGTCAGCGCAGAAAGCACGGTAGTCACCAGCGCTCCGGCTGCCGCCAGGTCCGCGTTCTTTCCGTATTGCTTCGAAAATATTATGGCGGCAAACGCGGAAGGCATTGAGGCCTGAAGCACTATTATGGCGCGAATTACCGGGTTCATGTGGAAAGGTATTGTTAAAAGGAGAATAACGAGCGGAGTTATTATCAGTTTAAGCAGCACAAGCGCAACCATTTTCTTTTCTGTTATTATTTTAAATGCGTCCTTTAACTTAATCCCGGCCGCAACTCCTCCTGTGACAATCATTGCGAGCGGTACCGTTATATCTCCAAGAAATGCCACCGGCTTGATTAGGCCGGCAGGGACCTGGATCTTAAGGAATACAAAAGCGAATCCGAGAAGCGTCGCGGCAAGCGCAGGAGTGCTTAACAGTTTCCATGAAAAAAATGGGCGTTTTTCATTGAAGAGTTTAATGCCTACCGTGTAATTAAGAATATCGCCGGCAACGCCGAAAAGAATGACATAAATCATTTTGTCAGGGCCGAAAAGCATAGCTACGAGCGGCAGAGGCATGTAGGTGTAGTTTTGGAAAGTATTCAGATAAAGATAAACATTGCGATCCTTGCCTGTTATCGAGAGCATTCTCGCCGAGGCCAGAGCCAGCAGGTAGTTGACAAAAAGGATGTTTATAACGGCAAAAAGCGGCAGGTACAGGGAAGCAAAAAACATCTCCGGTTTGTAACTGGTAAGCATCTTTGCAAGTATCAGGGACGGGATAGAGATGTTGAAGACAATCTTCGACAGTTCCCCTATCCCGCCCTGTGTGATTAAACTTTTCTTCGCGGCTAGATAGCCCGCGAGCACCATTACCAGAATTCCAAGAACAGAAAGGAATATGTTTCCGGCAGCGCCGCTGCTAAATATCGGAGTCACCTTTTCCCATCGCTTCTTCTTTCGCCTCAATTATCGCTTCTTCCAGCACTTTAACGCCCTCAAGCAATGCGTCCTCAGGAGTAATAAGCGGAGGAGCAATTTTTACGGACGCGCTGCCGAAGCCCACGGGCGAGAACATCATAAGCCCCTTCTGCAGGCTCTTCTTGACAATCTCGTGCGCCATGTCGGCGTCAGGGTCCTTTCCGCCCGGTTTGATGATGTGCAGGGCGTAGACAAGTCCGGCGCCGTGCAAGGCTCCTATTATATCCGAATGCCTGGCTTTAAGCTTCAAAAGTTCGGCGTGCAGCAGCTTTCCGGATTTCGCGCATTTCGCGACCAATTCGTTCTTTATGATAAAGTCTATGTTCGCGAGCGCTGCCGCGCAGCTTATAGGGTTGCCTGTGTGCGTGCTGGTCATGGTATTCGGTTCATAAAGATCCATAACATCCGGCCTTCCTATAACCGCGGAAAGCGGCAGTGAGGATGTTATTCCTTTTCCGAAAACGGCAATGTCAGGCACTATGCCGTAATACTCAAAACCGAATAATGTGCCGCATCTCGCAAAACCGGCCTGAACCTCGTCCAAAACTAGAAGAATATTGTTCTTGGTGCAGAACTTGCGCAGCTGCTTCATAAAACCTTTGGGCGCGAAAGTAGAGCCGCCGCCCTGATAGGTTTCAACGACTAAGCCGGCAATCCTGGACTTGGCATCCAGTTTAAGGTTCTTTTTCAGGTAGGACGCGAAGTTCTTGAAACAGAAATCGTCGCAGCCTTCGTAATCTTTCTTGCCCCACGGGCAGCGAAAGCAGTTAGGGAACGGCGCCTGACAGATATCTTTGTCCTTGTTTACGATCCATTCCTTAAGCGCAGGGCTGCCTCCAAGGAGTTGCGACGCAAGCGTTCTGCCGTGGAAAGCCCCGGTAAAAGATACCATAGCGATTTTCTTAGGTCCGTACTTCTTGTGCCCCCATGTGCGGCAGAGCTTAAAGGCAACTTCATTGGTTTCGGATCCGGTTGTAAGCAGGAAGACTTTCTTCAGCGGTTTGGGCGCTATCTTAGCAAGTTTTTCCGTGAGTTTTTCTCTCATTTCGGAAGGAAAACAGTAATTGTGTAGCAGCCCGTGCTTGGCCTGTTTGATTATAGCGTTAACGATAGCCGGGTTGGAGTGGCCGGCATTAGCTACCAGCACGCCAGAACTCCAGTCCAGCCATTTGTTTCCGTACTTGTCATAAACATTAAAGCCCTTGGCATGATCCCAGAGCGCCAGCGGCTGTCCGGACATTGACCTGGGTTCGTATTTTCTCAAGTTTTTAAGTATTTTTACAGATGCCTGTACAGGGAAAGTAGTTGTTTTCATCTCCCTGTATTTAGTCTTTACCTTCTTTATCTTCTCGACCTTCAATTCGAATTCTTTTGCCATCTCCTTCCTCCTCTGTAATCAGCAATCAGTAATTAGCAATTAGTAATCGTACTTAAATCCAACCTCTGCTCTCCATGGCCGATACAACTTCTTCGGTAGCCAGAGTCAGAGCCGCGTCCTTGTGCGTCATTCTCCGGTCTTTCACCAGAGACAATATTTTGTCGAAACTTTTGCCTATCGTAGAATCTATGAATTCAAAGACTTCATCTGACGATGTGAGCACTCCTGATTTCGCGCTGCGCCATTCAATATATGACGCAATTACTCCGCCGCTGTTTGCAAGAATGTCCGGAATCACAAGGACCCCTTTTTCATTCAGAATCTTATCTGCGGCTTTTGTTGTAGGTCCGTTGGCTGCCTCAACTACAAGTTTTGCCTTGACCTTTGACGCGTTCTTCTCGTTTAGGACATTTTCTCTCGCGGCGGGAACAAGTATGTCACAGTCAAGCGAAAGCAATTCTTCGTTGCTGATTTTATCGCCTGCGAATCCGTCGAACACGCCTGTCTTTTCAACATGCTGCATGAGAGACGGAATATCTATTCCCTTGTTGTTGAAAATACCTCCTGAAAGGTCTGAAACAGCCGTTACTTTTGCTCCCATTTTCTGCAGGAAGAAACATGTCCAGCTTCCGACATTTCCAAAACCCTGCACGGCGCATTTCAAACCTTTTATATCGGTTTTCAAGCACTTTTTCGCTGCGACGCCGGCAGAATAAGCTACACCCCTTCCCGTGGCCTCTTTTCTTCCGGGAAGGCCTCCAACTCCTAGCGGCTTTCCGGTTACACATTCCGGGATATGCAGCTCCCCGTAAATCACAGCCATCTCTTTCGGAGTGGTGCCCATATCAGGGGCCGGTATATAGACGCCGCTGACAAGATCCGCTCTCATCGTGTGGACGAATTCCTGTATGAGATGGCGTTTCATGTAGGTGTCAAGTTTATGGCTGTCGAAGCGGATTCCTGATTTTCCGCCGCCGAAAGGGATTCCCGTCAGGGCGGTTTTTAAGGTCATTCTTTCGGCGAGGTCAGTAGTTTCTTCAAGCGAAACGTTAGCGTCAATACGTATCCCGCCTTTGGCAGGCCCTCTTGCCGTGTTATGGTAAACGACGAAAGCGTCAGCCACAATGAGAGTCTTGCTGTCAAGCCAGATATTTATATCAAGTATTGTTTTCTTTTCTGACCGCATGAGTATCTGGCGCGCGTTCTCATTGCCTGCGAGAACATTTTTCACGGCATCAAGGTCAAATACGCTCATGTGATCTCCTTGGAAATTGTGCTGCTAAGACGCTATTCCTGTCTGGAAACCAATTTTACGCCCTTCCAGGGACACATGTCAACACATGCTCCGCAGCCGCTGCAGAGTTCAGAAATAACGCGCAAAGACGCCCCGGCGCGTTCAATCGTTCCGTTTCGGCATATACCCGCGCAGCGGCGGCATTTCCGGCATTTGCTCCTGTTAATTTCCGCTACCAGAGCCATCTTGATGCTCCTTTTAAAGCAGAACTATTTTCTGCCCTTGAGTTCTTCCGGCCAGGTAGCCGCGTACACATATGCGAAGTCATCCGCAAGGGAGGTAAATTGGTGGACAGTATTTGCCGGCACATATACCAACTGTCCTTTTTTAACTTTCTGCTGTTCTTCGCCGAGCAAAAGCATAGCTTCCCCTGAGAGTATTATGTAGGCTTCTTCTTCATCCGGGTGCCGCCCGAGTTTGTTTTTTTCGTCCTTCTTCAACGACACAAACTGAACTTCCAGGTTTACAGTCTCGCCGATTGAGAGTTTTGCGCCGTCTTTCAGTTCTTTTATTATCATATTGCCTCCGCTAGTATTATCTTTACTATTGCTTTAGTTTTCAATAGAAGGTGTTTGGCATATATTACACAAAATTGTTAGTTTTAATGTTTTAATAAAAAAAGGGCCGCTTTCATGAAGAAAGCGGCCCTTTCTAAAACTCTTTAGAATAGCCCCACAATCTTTCCGTTCTTATCTATGTCTATCTTCACGCCCGCGGGAACTGAAGGAAGTCCCGGCATAGTGCGCATGTCTCCGCACAGCGGGTAGAGGAATCCGGCTCCTATGGAAGCCCTGATGTCTCTTACAGGCAGGATAAAGTCCCTCGGCCTGCCTTTGAGAGAAGGATCGTGAGAAAGCGAAAGATGGGTCTTTGCCATGCAAATCGGGAGCTTATCCCAGCCCAGCTGAGTGTAAAGCCTGATTTTTTCTTCGGCAGCCGATGTGAACGATACATCTTTGGCGCCGTAAATCTTTGTCGCTATCGTGCGGATCTTTTCCTTTATAGGAGCTTCCAACGGATAAAGGAATTTGAAATTGCTCTTCTTGTCGCAGGCAGCGACAACCGCGGCAGCGAGTTCTTTCCCTCCCTGTCCGCCCTTTGCGTGAACCTCGGAAAGGCAGGCGGCATCCGCGCCGAATTCCAGAGACTTTTGTTTGATGAATTCTATTTCTTTTTCAGTGTCGTCTCCGAATTTATTTATAGCTACTACCACAGGAACGCCGAAGAGTTTCGCGTTCTCTATCTGCTTCTCAAGGTTTGTTATGCCTTCAGCCAGCGCCGGCAGATTCTCCCGGAGCAGTTCTTCCGGAATTGGCCTTCCGGGCACAACAGTAAATTTGCCTGAATGCATCTTAAGCGCCCTTACCGTACAGACCATTACCACGCAGTTTGGGACCAGCTTTGAGTAGCGGCACTTGATATTCATAAACTTTTCCATGCCCATATCAGCCGCAAAACCCGACTCAGTGACGACGTAGTCGGCAAGGCGCAGCGCCATCTGGTCAGCGATTATTGAATTGTTTCCGTGTGCAATGTTCGCGAAGGGCCCGGCATGCACAAACGCCGCGGTATGTTCGGTCGTCTGCAGAAGCGTGGGCTTTATGGCGTCTTTCATCAGGACTGTCATGGAACCGGCCACTCCCAGGTCTTCAGTGGTAACCGGCTTTCCCTCTTTTGTGAACGCAACCACGATTCTGCCAAGGCGCGCGCGAAGGTCTTTGAGGCTGGTGGTCAGGGCTAGTATAGCCATGACTTCCGAAGCCACGGAGATATCAAAACCGGTCTGCCTCGCCACGCCGTCGTCCTTTCCGCCAAGGCCCACGACTATATTGCGTAAAGACCTGTCGGAGATGTCCATAACCCTTCTCCACAGTATATTGTTTAAGTCAATGTTCAGCTTGTTGCCTTTTTGCAGGTGATTGTCCAGGAATGCCGAACAGAGATTATGAGCCATGGTAACCGCATGAACATCGCCGGTCAGGTGCAGATTAAAATCCTCCATCGGGATAACCTGTGAAAATCCGCCTCCGGCAGCGCCGCCCTTAATGCCGAAAACCGGCCCGAGAGAGGGTTGCCTTATGCAGGTAATAACTTTCTTCCCTATAGCCGCGAGGCCGAGAGAAAGGCCGATGGTTGTGACCGTTTTGCCCTCTCCGAGAGGGGTTGGAGTTATTGCGGTGACATCAATATATTTGCCCTGTTTTTTTGATTTTAAACGTTCGAGCAGTTCAAGTTTTATCTTTGCTTTGTCGTCGCCGTAAAGTTCGAGCTCTTCCCGTTTTATCCCGCATTTTGCCGCTATCTCAACAATCGGTTTTGTCTTTATTGACTGTGCTATATCTATGTCTGAAGCAATCTTCGGTCTTTTTATCTTTGCCATTTGTACTCCTTTTCCGGATTATCCGGCTATGATGACATTAAATACAATCGCAATATTACCACATTATATATTCAAATACCACACGACAGACCAAATGCTGCCGCAGGTTAGAGCCTGATGCTTGCCCTGGGGTCCTCTTTGCTCTCTTTTTTTAGTTCCTCAAAAAGAGCTTTGGCTTTGGCTGTCAGCGTTTTTGGAATTACCGCTTTTACGCGCGCGAGCAGGTCTCCTTTAACGCCGGCCCCTCCTGCAAGGCCCTGTCCCTTCAGGCGGAAAACAGAGCCGTTCTGGGTATTAGCCGGTATCTTTAACGTTACTTTACCTTTGAAAACCGGAATGTCAATAGAGGCGCCCAAGGTTAGTTCATGCAGCGCAACCGGCACCTCGCAGTGAAGGTCGTCTCCTTTCACTTCAAAAAAGCTGTGAGGTTGTATTTTTACTATCAGGAAAAGATCTCCTTTTGAACCTCTTCCGGAAGGGTTTCCCTGCCCGGCAATCCTGATCTTTGAACCATTTTTAATTCCCGCAGGAATCTTAACCGTAAGGCGTTTTGCGTTTGAGGTTCTCCCTGCACCGCCGCATGCTGGACAAGAGTCGTTCCTTGAGACCCTTCCTTGTCCTCCGCAGGATTCGCAGTCTTCATTCACCGAGAGTTGGAAGGTCTTTTCCCCGCCAAGGAAGGCTTCTTTGAGGTCAAGTTCAATATTGGCTTCAACATTTGAATTCCCGCCGTAGGACTGCTGCTGGCGTCGTCCTTCCGCGTTTCCAAGATTGCCGCCGAAGAAGGTTCTGAAGAAATCCGAAAAACCGCCTGCCCCTTCTCCGCCAAACATGTCTTCGTCGAACTGGAAGCCGCCTAAATCCCCCCGGCCACCGGAGGAGTACTGCGGCCTTCCGCCTGAATGTTCCGGTTGCCCCTGTTGCCCGGCGTATTGCTGCCAGTTATTCCAATCTGAACCCAAATTGTCATACTTGGAACGTTTGCCGGCGTCCGATAGAACCTCGTAGGCTTCGTTAATCTCCTTGAACTTTTCTTCAGCGCGTTTGTTACCTGGATTTAAATCCGGATGAAATTTTCTCGCGAGTTTTCGGTACGCGTCTTTTATGTGTTTTTCGTCGGCTTTCTTATCAACCCCGAGTGTTTTATAATAATCTTTGTAGTCCATGAATCCCTCTTTTACCTGAAATTCGTAAACTGGAGCGGAACACCGAAGTCTTTGGCCCGAAGCGCCGCCATAACTGCCTGAAGATCATCCTTGCTCTTGCTGACAATCCTGAGTTGCTCGCCCTGTATTTGCGCGTTAACTTTGAACTTCGCATCGCGTATATATTTTGTGATTTCTTTAGCCTTTTCCTGAGGTATGCCTTCTTTAAGAGTTATCTTCTGCCTGACGGTCATGTTACCTGAGGGCTCAATTTTCCCCGCATCAAAAGATTTTTCGGAGATACCTCTTTTGATAAGTTTGGATTCAACTATGTCCCAGAGGCTTTTCATTTTGAACTCGTCGGCTGCCAGGAGGTTTATCTCTTTCTTGACTTTGTCAAAAGTTATTTCCGCGGCGGAACCTTTGAAATCAAACCTGTTTGCCAGTTCTTTCTGCGACTGGTTTATCGCGTTATCGGCTTCCTGCAAGTTTATTGAAGAAACGACATCATAAGAAAATTCATTTGCCATTTTCGGCCCCCTGTCTCCGTAAAGTAAAGTCTTTAATGCTTTTGCCTTTGTGCGGCCCAAAGTCAACCGGTTTGCCGTCAAGCTCAAACTTGACAGCGTCTTTATTGCCGATGTTCACAAGAACAAATTCATTGCTTGCTTCCCATTTCTTCTGGTCTCCGGCCTTCAGCAGCATTTTGTTAAGCGGTTCATTGTCGCTCACTATTTCAAACCAGCATTCATCCGTGACATCAGCTGTCAGCACCATCCGCGGCTGCCCTGAACCGGAAGACGCCGTTTGAGCGCCCGCTGCTCCCTTCGAGCTGCATTGCCTGATACCGAGAAACGTCAGTATTATGAAAATCAGGGAAAGGGCGATAAGCGCCCGGAACTTGACTTGTTCCGTAATCTTGAATCCCGCTCTTTTCCTGAACGGTAAATGGAAGGTTTCCCTGGTAAATTCATCTTCAGGTTCAATTGCCGGTGTTACTGTGGTATCGCCTTTGAGTTCCCTGTAAAGCAACATCAATTCATCGCCGTTAAGGCCAAGATGTTTTGCATAGGTTCTCAGGAAGGCCCTTTCGTAAGTAGGACCCGGAAAACCGGTAAAGTCGTTACGCTCCATCCCTTCAAGAAATTTTAGCGGAATTCGGAGCTCATCCGAAATCTTTTCAAGGGTAAATCCTTTGGCCTCTCTTTCAAGCTTTAGTTTGTGTCCTAACAGGTTCTCGTTCATTTTTTCTCCCTAGCAAAAGATTTCGCCTTCAGACCAAGGTCTTCATTTAAGCGCGTCAACTACAGTTGTCCCTTCAGGCGGCGTAAACTCAAAGAGCCGATCGTTGGCGGCGCCGTTGATCCTTATATTGCTGAATTTAATAAAAACAAAGCTTGTTTCTGAATAATAAACCGTTATTTTTTCCGGAAGCCAGGTGTTGCGGTCTACCAGGAAAACCACTTTTCTGAAATCCGGTTTCGTTGACTTTGGAACAGACTCTATTGAAACCAGGTTTTCAGAACCCTGGCTACTTGTAATTGTATTCGTAAAATCGCGCCGCAAGGTTGAAAGAAATCTCGAGAAACCAAATAGTATATTTTCGCGGTTCTTGACATCCTTCACGTCCTGCGTGACCGCCTGCTTCATGGAAGGCATGTAAATCCAGACTCTACTGCCATCACATTTTACCAGTTGTTCTTCAGGTTCTTTGTATTCAATAGAGAACTTATCCGGTTTTTTCAAAGTGAGCCTGCCTTTCATAACCGCAGGGTCGGACAGATCTGAATAAGTAGTCTGTTCTATTTCGGCGCTGAAAACAGCCACTTTATGGGAAAACATAGTCTCAAAATATCCTACGGCTTCATCTCCAGTCATAGCGGTCAACTGAAGAGACAAGAATAGAAACGGCAGGATAAATTTAATATTATTTCGGGCCATTAGTCTTTAAAAGCTCTTCTATCTTCTCATAATAAATGTCTCGGGGCTTTGAACCCTGGGACGGTCCGATTAATCCGTTTGTTTCCATAATACTGATAAGATTCGCGGCTTTGCCGTCGCTGACATGAAGCGCGCCTTTAAGCAGATTGGCCGAAGCTCTTTTTCTTTCTTTGACGACAATCAGCGCTTTGCGGAACAGTCCTTCATCGTCGCCTGTTTCATCAAAACCGGAAGCCGCCGGCGCTGTTTCAATCTGGAAGTATTCCGGTTTTGCCTGGCTCTTCCAGGAATCCATTACCTTTTTTACTTCTCCGGAAGACACATACGGGCACTGAACCCTTAATGGTTCTGGGAACGACGCCAGCGAGAAGAGCATATCTCCCTTGCCCAGAAGATTCTCGGCCCCCCCGGTATCAAGAATGACGCGCGAGTCTGTCATTGAAAACACCTGTAACGCTATTCTTGAGGGGAAGTTTGCTTTAATTACTCCTGTGATTATGTCCGCGGAAGGGCGTTGCGTGGCGAATACAAGATGTATTCCGACCGCGCGCGAAAGTTGGGCCAGCCGGGTGATTACTTCCTCAACCTGCCTGGCTTCGAGGAGCATAAGGTCAGCAAGCTCATCAATTATCACAACAATGTAAGGCATTTTGACATCCGAAGCCGCGTTATAAGACGCGATGTCGCGGGCGCCAATTTCGGAAAGCCTCGTGTATCTGTTGTGCATTTCGTAACTTACGGCATTCAGGGCCTGTGTGGCCTTTTTAGTCTCAGTTATTATAGGGGTATATAGATGCGGTATGTCCCGGTAGAGGCTGAATTCGACGCGCTTTGGGTCTATCAGCAGCAGCTTGAGTTCGGCCGGATTGAATCTGTAAAGCAGGCTCATGATGATGGTGTTGAGACAGACGCTTTTCCCGGATCCTGTAGCTCCCGCAACCAGAAGATGGGGCATCTCAGCCAGGTCGGAGATTACTGCTTTCCCGTCTACGGTTTTGCCTATAACCACAGGCATCTTGCCGTTGGAATTTGTGAACTCAGAGTCTTCAAGCATTTCACGGAGGCTTACTATTACGGGATTCTTATTGGGCACTTCTATGCCTACGGCGCCGACGCCCGGAAGCGGAGCGATTATTCTGATTCTGGTCGCCTTCAGGTTAAGCGCCAGGTCGTTTTGCAGCGCCGATATCTTGCTGACTTTAGTTCCGGCGTCCGGCTTAAGCTCGAACCTGGTTATAACCGGACCTGAAACCGCATTGGTAACTTTTACCTTTATGTCAAAAGTGGCAAGAGTTTTTTCAATTATCTCCGAATATCGTTTTATGTCCTCTTCAGAATTAACCGGCTTAGGTTTTTCATTCAACAAATCTACCGTTGGAAGTTCAAAGGATATTTCTCCGGGAGCCTTTTTCCCCGCCGGCTCCTTCTTTTTTTCCAGTTTTGTTTCTTTCTGCGGTTTTTCCTGTCGTGGTGAAGCGTCAGGTATCCTGGGGATTACTATTGCGCTTTTGTCGGCTCCGGCCGGAGGTTTTTCGTCTTTCCTCTGTCGGGCTGAAACAGCAGCAGCTGAAGGCTGCTTGAATAATTCTGCAAGCCAGGCGTAACAGCGGGCGAGGATTCCTTTAGCGTGATTGTCAAATTCAAGAAGGTAAATGCCGAGAACAAGCGAAAGGAAAGCTATAAAACCTGCGCCCAGGGTCCCCGTGTAATTTACAAGGAAACCGCCGAGTAAAATCCCGAACTGGTCATTATCGCTGAGATCGCTGATACAATTTACGTTCATTATCTTGTCAATTCCAAAGAGAAACTGGAAGACACAAAGGCCTGCAAGTATAACAAATAAACCTGCCCCTTTCAGCTCACGCTTATCAATTTTTTCGGCCTTGAAAGCGTAAATGCCTATGACGGCAAACAAGACAGGAAACAGGAAGGAAACATAGCCGAAAAGAAGGTAAAAAGCGGAACGCAGGTACTTACCGAAGACACCAAGGATATCAAAAGGTACCAGCGCGGTGAAAAGAAAGAGCGCCGAAGCGACCCATAATATTCCCTGAAATTCGTTCTTCTTCTTCATTTTTCCTCGAATTACACAGATTCGGAGCAAAACTCAGAAAAACATTGAAGTATTAGTGAGTTTACAGTTCCATAATATCAAAGGAGGCAATGGTTGTCAACAAGCACATGGCCTTTTGGGCGGGTTTACCTGTAAAGAACGGTATACATCACCTTTCCGGAGCGTTTTATTACTATAAGGACGCCGTTATCCTGATTGGCTTTTGAAGTTATCCTGCGGAAATCATCCGTGTTGTTTATCTTCTGTTTGTCTGCTTCAATGACAAGGTCTCCTTCGTTAAGCCCGCTTGCTATCGCCCTGCTGTTCTGGTCAATTCCCGTGATTACAGTCCCTGCGGGTTCTGAAATGTCATATTTTGCTATGAGGTCAGGTGTGAGATTGGCTACATGAATTCCCATGAAAACTGCGCTGTTTTGTTTTCCTTCCCTGCCGGAAGGCCCGGCTGATTTTTCCGCTAAAGCGAGTTTTCTGCCGCTCTTCATCATTTCGTCAAGGGCTTCCCGGGCGTC
This sequence comes from Candidatus Firestoneibacteriota bacterium, assembly GCA_903894145.1. Lineage (GTDB taxonomy): Bacteria > Oederibacteriota > D2-FULL-39-29 > D2-FULL-39-29 > CAIOVX01 > CAIOVX01. The sequence goes on from CAITPB010000233.1 coordinate 48,490, forward strand.
ATTTACAGGAATAGCGAACCCTATGCCCGCGTATGAACCGGATGTGGAAACGATAGCGACATTAATCCCTATGACTTCGCCAAAAATATTAGCCAGCGGCCCTCCGGAATTTCCCGGGTTTATGGCGGCATCCGTCTGTATTAGATTGGGGAGTTTGCGCACTCCCGTTTCGTCGCTGTCTTCAAAGACCCGGCCAATTGCGCTCACAATGCCCGCGGTGACGGTATGGTCGTAACCAAAGGGATTCCCGACGGCAACCGCCCATTGTCCAACCCTGACTCTTGAGGAGTCGCCCAGCGCGGCTTTTACAAGTTTTCTGCCAGGATTGATCTTAATTAAGGCGAGGTCTCTGGCCTTGTCGGCTCCGGTGACTGTTCCGGTATAACTGCTTTTGTCGGAAAGGATAACCGTAATTTTTGTCATCTCTTTGATAACGTGGAAATTTGTAAGGATATACCCGTCTTCTGAAACGATTAGGCCTGTGCCGAGCCCCGTCCGTTTATATTGTTTTTCGCGCGGGCGTTGAAGCGCGTCATCGAAGTTGAAGAAACGGTCAAAAAGGTCGTTAAAGTTGTAGCCGTAGTAGCGGTACTTCAGCACCTGTTCAGTGCTGATATTTACTACGCTCGGGGCGAGTGTCTCTGAAACCGAGACAAAAGCATCCTGCAGGCTCTCTGCCTGACGAAGGCCTGGCGCATTCTTTCCCGAGGAAGAAAGGCCCAGTCCCGCAGCAATTGCCAGACCGGTAATAATTCCAACTGCGCCCAATATTGCCGCGCCTTTTTTTGACCTTTTAACTGTGTTTCTCACGCTATTTGAAATACCTCGGAAGATATCTCTTCTGCTTTACGAGCATTTCCTCAAGCAGGACTTCGGCGTTCTTAAAATCTTTAAGAAGCGGGTCTAGCATCAGGGCTTTCATCGCAAGTTTCCTGTCTCCTGTTATTGCGGAGTCGGCCGTAAGTTTATGGATGGCGCCCATCTTTCCGACAACTTCCGCTACAGGTTCCGGCAAAACGCCGAGAGTCAATGCTTTGAATCCAAACTGGCCGAAAACCGCCGGAATTTCAAGACAATAGTCGTCCGGCAGATTGCTGATGCAGCCGTTATTCAGGATGTTTACAGCGGGGTTTATATCGCCCTTGTTTCTGATTATGGACATCATTATGTTATGGGCTTCCTCTCCCGAAGGTTTGTCCATGTCCCAGGGGTCTTCAATTCTTGCTATCCATTTGCTCAGAAGTTTCTTTGCGTCAATTTTCTGCTTAATCGCCTTCTTGAAATCTCTTTGCTTGAGGCCGAAGTCTTTTCCATTTTTTGAGTTTGGGTCAAGGAAGTGCGGAAAAAATTCCACAATGTGATGATCGCCCGCTACCGGCATCATGCCGTACCATTTGAAAAGTTTCGCCGTAATATCCCAGTGTTCATGCAGGCGTTCCTGCTCCAGCCAGTCCTTGCTGTTTTTCCTTCCTGTTTTGGGTTTTGAGATGTGAGTGATGAAATCACCGTACCAGGCAGCAGTCTTATTCTCCCCTTTCACCCAGACTTCTTTAACCCACGTAAAATGATTTGTGCCGGCGGCAAACACACTTATTTCTTTCTTCTCGGCGCCGTAAACCTTGCAGATCATTTCTTCAACTCCGCCGATGGCATGGCATAGACCGACGCACTTAATCTTGCTGTAGCGCTGAACTACTGAAGTTAACTGGCTCATGGGATTTGTGAAGTTTATAAGCCACGCGCCGGGGCAGAGTTTTTCCATATCTTTTACGATGACCATCAGCGCTTCTATGTTCCTGAAAGACCTTACCAGGGCGGAAGGGCCCATTGTGTCGCCGACTGTATTGCTGACGCGGTGCTTAACGCAAATCTTTCCAATCTCCATGTCGGCAAGTTCTCCGCCGACATTGATGCAAAGCATTACATAATCCGCTCCAGCCAGAGCTTTTTTTCTGTCCGTGGTTCCCTCGACCTTTATGTTGGTGCCTGAGAGTTCATTCATTATCCTGCAGACTGCCGAGATGTATTTTATAGGTTCGGGATTAATGTCAAAAAGAACTACAGTTGAGTCTTTCAATTCCTCAATTTTGACCAGATCCTTGAAAACCCTGTGACAAAAAAGATAACTTGCGCCTACAAAAACTATTCTGTAATTCTTCATGGACTCCTCCTGGTATTATTCCTGGCTGTTTTTACAGATTCCTGGAACTAAGTTCTTCGTCAAGCATCCTCAAGAAATACTCTATTCTTGCCAGCTCCAGCGCTTCCTGCGGCGTCATATTTGACCTGACAGTGTAGCGCAGCTTCTGTCTTATCATACCCTGAAGTACTTCGTCGCTTTCCGTCGCAACATGCAGAAACTTTACGGCGTCCCCTTCCACGCCGGCCCGGGTAACTTCGGCCAAAATATTAATTGCAGTTTCGGAACTTTGCAGGCGCAGGCTTATCTCTATTCGGTCTCCGGGTTTTAGCGCTTCGCCTGTCAAAAGCAACGCTCCTCCGCCGGAAATGTTCTTTGTCACGGCTTTTACTGTCCGGGCGAGAAGCTTCTTTAAAACGCCGCCTCCGTTGTCTTTTAGGACCTTGAAAGTTAATTCGAGATCTATCACCCATCTCGGATACGCCCTTCGTTCTATTTGAATATCTCCGTCAGCCGACATACTCTCCTGTTCTGACAAAGCTCAACTCTTATTTTGAAAGTTTCCTGACAAGTTCCGCGTGTATCCTTCCGTTGGAGGCCAGAGTTTCATCTCCAAAAATATCGAATTTCCCGCCGGAATAGTCGGACAGCCTTCCTCCGGCTTCCTGTACGAGCAGGGCCGCTGCGGCAGTATCCCAGGGCTTTAGGCCCTGTTCGAAGAAGCCTGCAAAGACACCGGCCGCGACATAGCAGAGGTCAAGTGCTGCAGCTCCGCCGCGCCTGACCGGACCTGTCGAGGCTATTTTTTTAAACCAGTCGAACTGTTTTCCCTGTTTCAGGTAAATTGAGTAAGGAAAACCGGTGCCGGTAAGCGACTTTTTAAGTGAACTCTCTGAGGAAACAGTAAGCCTCTTTCCGTTTAAAAACGCTCCGCTTCCTTTAACAGCGGTGAAAAGTTCGTCTATATAGGCGGCATAAACCGCTCCTGCCACCGTGATACCATTCTGCTGAACTGCGACAGAAGAACAGTAGAGCGGGAAGCCATGCGCATAATTGACCGTCCCGTCAAGAGGGTCTATTATCCAGCGGTACTCTCCGGAAATGTTTTCTTCTCCCGATTCCTCAGCGAGAAATCCGTGAGCCGGGAAATTATTGCGAATGATATTCTTGATAACTTTCTCGGATTCCACGTCAGCTTTTGTTACAATATTCGTGACATGTTCCTTAAAACCGTAGCTTTTAAGTTTCCTGAAATACTTTAGATGTACCTTCCCTGCTTCAGTAGCGGCTTTTACAGCAGTTTTCAGCAGCTTATCTCTTGTCATTTTTTCTGCCTTTGTATCCCCCGCTTCGTCCGTTTCCTTTGCTCCACGTTCTTGACGGGCCATTTCTCTTAAAACCCTTGTCTTTTCCTTTCTCTGATTTTCCCTTGTAGTTTCCGCCGCGCTCAGAGAGCGTTTTTCCCGAGAAAGCTGAGCCGGAAGTTCTGCTGCCATGCGAGGGTCCTTTGGAATAGGGGCTTTTCGAAGCCGCCCATTTTCTTACAGGCGCCGCTGACGGCCTTTCATAATTCTCGCTTCCACGCCCGGTTTTTTCAGAAGGTCTTGCCGAAGAGAGATATTTTCTGTCTCTCTGGGAGTTTCCTGAGGCATAGGGCCTCTTTTCAGGCGTCTTGCCGCTTGAATCGTGACGCGGCGCGGGCCGTCTTTCAGAATCGTACTTCTTTGCTTCTCTATTCGCGCTTGGGCGTTTCTTCTTTGTTTTTTCCGGCCTGGGAGCAAAAGTTTTCTTCACTTTGACTGCCGCCGGTTCAGTATTACCGGCACCCGCCTGCGCCGGCCTTATGGTAATAACCGGTTCAACAGCGGGCAATTCAGGCGCCGGTTTCTGCGCTTTGAAGTTTTCATCCTGGACCAGTTTTACAATGATTTCAACGTGGAAAGTATTCGGAAACATGTCAAGGGGCTGAATAAAAACAGGTTTATATCCCTCTTCTTTCAGGACTTGCAAGTCCCTTGCAAGCGTCATGACGTCGCACGAAACATAGATTATTTCTTTGGCTCCGAGTTTCTTGATATTCAGGAGTACGCTCTTTTCACAGCCTTTCCTGGGAGGGTCAAGCACAACGGTTTTTGGACTGTAGCCCGTGGTCAGTGAATTCGTTGTTATGTCTTCTACCCTGCCGTTCAGAAATTCGCAGTTTTCAATCTTGTTAAGTTCAGCATTTGCTTTTGCGTCGGCTATGGCCGGTTTAACTTCGTCAATACCGATGACTTTTCTGAATTTTTTCGCGATGAGCAGCGATATTGTTCCTGCCCCGCAATAAAGGTCGCAGGCTTCGGCAGTCAAATCTTCAGTAACCAAACTGCTGATTAGGTCGTACAATTTGCGCATCTGGGTGGTGTTGGTCTGAAAAAACGAGATCGGAGAAATCCTGTATTTGATATCAGGCCATTCCTCGGTAAGCGAACCGTCCCCGAACATCATAATAGTCTGGCTTCCCATAATAATATTTGTTTCCGTGTTGTTTAGATTAAACAGCACGGAAATATCTTTGAATTCTTCGCGGAGCAGGTTGGCAAGCTTGGTAGCCTCATCGAGACTGCCGTCGCGGAGAACCAGCACAATCGCCGCATCATCTTTTGTTTCGCTCCCCCTTACAACAATATGCCTGAGGTTTGTTATCGGGTAACTGTTCTTAACCAGATATCTCTTTACGAAGCCGTAGATGTCGTTCAGCTTGCGCAGTATAAGAGGGCAATTCTCGATATCCACCACGTAGTGGCTCTTTAAGGCGAAAAGGCCGGCCTTCTTCCCGGGAACATCCACCGGGAACTGGCTCTTGTTGCGGTAATAATAATGTTCATCGGCGGAGAGTGTTTTTTCTATAGGAACTTCCTGAAAGGCTCTTAGCGCGTTCCGAACAATTCTTTCCTTGTACTCAAGCTGTTTGGGGTATTTTATATGCTGCCAATGACAGCCGCCGCACTCGCCGAAGACCGGGCAGGGAGTGTCAATTCTGTCCTGCGAGGGTTTAATGACTTTTTCTATCTTTCCGCGCGCGAAATTCTTTCGAACCTCAGTCACCAAAACTTCGAGCTCATCGCCGGGCGCGGAATAAGGCACAAAAACTATGAAGTTTTCGTATCTGCCTATCCCGTCCGGAGAAAACGCAAGTTCGTCTATCTTGAGTATTATTCTCTGACCTACACGTACCGGCTGGTTCATTTGGATAGTTTCTCCTTTAGAATCTTGTTTACTACAGCCGGGTTTGCCTTGCCTCCGGTCGCCTTCATTACCTGTCCTACAAGGCTGCCAAGCGCTCTCTCGTTGCCGCTCTTGAAATCCTGGACCGCTTTAATGTTCTCGGCCAGGACCTTGTCCACCACCGTAACTATTGCCCCTTCATCTGATATCTGGACAAGGCCTTTTTTCTTGACTATTCCCTCGGGGTCATTTCCTGACGCGAACATTTCCGCAAAAACGGTTTTTGCCATTTTACCGCTGATGGTGCCGCCGTCTACCAGTTTAACCAGCCTGACCAGATTTTCCGGCGAGACCGGAGAATCCTTTATCTCCAGCTTTTTCTCGTTAAGCAGTCCGCCGAGATCCGTCATAACCAGGTTGCTGATTGCTTTAGGTTTGTTGAGAATCTTAACGCAGTTTTCAAAATAGTCCGCCGTGTCTTTTGCAGCCGTAAGCACTCCTGCATCGTATTCCGGAAGGCCGTACTCGGTAATAAACCTGGCGCAGCGCGCCGAAGGGAGTTCAACAAGTTGTTTTTTGATGGCGGCGATCATAGAGTCCGTGAATTCAAAAGCGACCAGGTCTGGTTCAGGGAAGTACCTGTAATCGTGGGCCTCTTCTTTCGAGCGCATAGGAACGGTCTCTCCAAGATCGGCGTTGAACAGGCGCGTCTCCTGCCGCAGCTTTTCTCCGTTGTCCAGCGCAATTGTCTGTCTCGCGACCTCGAATTCCAGCGCTTTCTGGACATTCTTAAATGAGTTGAGATTCTTGATTTCTATCTTCTCTCCGAACTTGTCCGCGCCCTTTTCCATGAGCGAGACATTTGCATCACACCGCAGAGTCCCTTTTTCCATGTCGCAGTCTGAAGCGCCTATGTACTGGATAAGACTCTTGAGCGTAGTTAAGTACTCATAAGCTTCAAGCGGAGAGCGCATATCAGGCTCTGATACTATTTCAAGCAGCGGTATGCCTGTACGGTTTAGATCCACCAAAGATTCTTCGGCGGCTCCTATCTGGCCTCCCGCGCCGACATGGACGAGTTTCCCTGCGTCTTCTTCCAGGTGAGCCCTGGTCACGCCTATGACTTTCTTTGCGCCGGAAACTGTTATTTCAAGCCGCCCGCTCTTCGAGAAAGGTTTATCAAACTGGGAAGTCTGGTAGTTTTTTGGAAGATCCGGATAGAAATAGTTTTTCCTGTCAAATTTGCTGTATTTTTGTATCTCACAGTTCAAAGCCAGCGCCGTAAGAACTGTAAGTTCCACGGCTCTTTTGTTTGCGACCGGAAGCACTCCCGGCAGGCCGAGACAGACCGGACAGGTATGCGTATTTTGCTCCGCCCCAAATGCCGTGGAGCAGCCGCAGAACAGTTTAGACTCCGTTTTTAATTGAACATGCACTTCTAATCCTATTACAGTGGTATATCCCCTTGACATGTTTACCCCTTTTCCTCGAGCTTTGTTATTTCTAAGCTTATCTTATCAAAGTACTGCAAAATGTCCAACATTAGATTGTATCTGCCGGCTTCGTCCAGCACTCCGTCATTCAACTTTATATGGGCGGCATCAGCGGGAGCTTCGTCAAAAGTAGGGTCCAGCGCCACCCACTTGCCGACATAGGCCTCAACCCACATATGATAATAGAATTTAGAACCAAGCGGGAAAAGCCCGGCGCTGGCTCTGGCGGGGATACCAGCGGCTCTAAGCATTGCTATGGCAAGAACTGAGTGTGTTTTACAGTCGCCCTGCCTGCCGGAAAGCGCTTCCACGGCAGAATCAAACCCCGTGTTAAAATTTTTCTTATTCAGATAATTGTTAACCCAGTGAATTATTCTTTTTGCTGCCCGGTAAGAGTTTTTCTCGTCTCCCGCCGCCTTGACTGAAGCGGCTATTACCCTGCTGTCAGCCGACTGTTCATAGGTGCTGGGAATAAGATAGTGTGTCAGTCCTTTTGTCCTTACCGGCAGCTGCAGCGCTTCATCTTCTTTGAACCGGTCAATCTTGTTAAAAAAAAGAAGGCTCCGTCCGTCATCCGAGAGTTTCGCTCCGTCAGGGATGTTCTTTTTTAACCGTTCCGGAATAGCGTCTCTGAAAGTCATCCTTGCTTCCATTAGAGTTACCGCGGAATTGTTCTTAATATTAGCGTTGGAGGATACGCAGGTTTCTTTCATTATGTCTATTTCCGAAGGTTTAAATGCAAGCGCGTCTTTTTCATCGGTCTTTATCATCTCGGCTCCGAGAGCCGGCACGGTTGAACGGACAGTATTGCCGTACTTGTCCAGGTAATGCAGCGTATCAACGCCGAGAATCTCTGTATGAAGCAAAAAACCGCCTTTGTTTTCCTTGTCGGAATAAACCGCGCACTTAAGGTTTTCAAAAGTAAGTGAATCCGGATTAAAGACCCTTACCGAAAAAGTTTCTCCGTCTTTTAGACCCCTGCGCTTCGCTAAGAAATCTCCCGCGTCGGCAAAAATCGCATTCTTTTCATAGGCAATCTCTTTGCGCGTTTCCTGCCCTGCGATATTTATGGTCAGCGACAATGTTTCATTTACCAGCGTTCCCTCTATAGTTTTTTCTTTGGCCGCCTGGCGTTCGGTCAATTTGAAGTAAAGCGGCACAAATTCTTTTGTCATGAAGGCCGTTCCTTCGGCGTCCATCTGAACAGGCGAGCCCATTCTTAAAAGGCCAAACTTCATGTAATTGGTGAATTTCAGGCAGGCTTTGCCTCTGTATTCGGAAGGTTCATAAGCCGCGAAAGAATAACCTACTTTAGAGCTTTTTAGATTAATATTGAACCATTCTTTGCTGGATTCAAAGCAGGGTTCAGCGGAGCTTACCGCCTGTTTCGCGGAAATGCCAATAAGGAGTACTGCCGCGGCTATAAAAAGAATTAACCTTTTCATTCATTAGCCTCAATGACAACAATTGCTGATTTCTTATTGCTGATTGCTGATTTCCTTAATCAGTAATTAGTAATTAGCAATCAGCAATTGTCTTTAATGGAGCTGATGACCGGGATTGAACCGGTGACCTACTGATTACGAATCAGTTGCTCTACCAGCTGAGCTACATCAGCATAGGTATCTATTTTAGCAAAAACAGCAGGTTTTAGCAATTCCAATTTGATTTTTCCTATTTCTCGACCGGCAGGATGATACCCTGCATTATAATCCTTTGGGCAAAAACAAATACCAGAAGCACAGGCAGCGCCGCGAATGCCAGAGCCGCCATTACAAGATGCTGGCCGTTCGCGCCGCTCGACTGCTGAAATTGATAAAGAGAGACCATAATAGTCCACATCTTCGGGTCCTGGCAAATAATGAAAGCCCACATGAAGCCTCCGTAAGTTCCGACAAAAGTCCAGAGAGCTATGACGGCAAAAACAGGTTTGCTTAGAGGAAGCGTGATGTGCCAGAACATTTGAGCTTCGCTCGCTCCGTCAAGATCCGCGGATTCATAAAGGTCCTTTGGCAAGCTGTCAAAGAAACCCTTTAGAATGAATATGTTATAACCGCTGGCCATGCCGGGAAGAATTAGCGCCCAGAAAGTATTAAGGAACCCCAGCTGTTTTAGAAGAAGAAACCCTGGGATCATTCCCACTTCCGCGGGAAAAGCCATAGTGGCCAGAAGAAACAACAGTATTCTGTAGGCGTACGGC
>CAITPB010000234.1 GCA_903894145.1 Candidatus Firestoneibacteriota bacterium
GCGACAACTTTCACACCGGCAGTTTTTGCTATTGCTTCAGTGAAACGAAATGTTATTTCCGAGGAGAAATCGAGCAAGTCTTTCAGAAAATCTGGATTGTCAAAACTGTCCATCATCAGCGGAGAAAGACCGCGCAGCTGTCCTGCGGTTATGAACGGACCTCGAACAGTGGCAACAACGACAGCCCTGCCGCCGATGGCGCCTTGAACTTTCTTAACGGCTTCGATAAAAAGAGGCATCCTGCCATCAGTGTAAGGGTCGGGAACTTTGAGCTTTTTAAGGACGGAAATATCATCAAGCAGGTGCTCCGTGACGGCAGGAAGCCCTTTTTCAGGCTGTTGAGTCTTTGCCCCCATCGCCTCGGCTTCTGTAGCCACCCCGAGAGTGAGCTGAACTCCGTCGAAACCAAGGACTGAATGAGCCCGCAGCATTGCTTCGGCCATTTTTGCCGCGTCAGAAGCAAACTCCTTAAGGGTAATGCCGGCGCCTTCACAAGCGGCGGTATGGTAGATAGGCACAACAGGTACTATCCCGGTTTTTATGCCTTTAAAAGTGTTTAAGGTATCGGTGTATCGCGACATGGTTGATTATATACGAATCACCGCAGGGTTTCAATAAACTATTGAGGTTTGTAACGTGGGAACGTTCTTAACGTTTATAACGTAAACCTATAAGCTCTGGATTGAACTGGATAGTTTGTAACGTTTATCACGTTCTTAACGTTTATGACGTAAATCTAGAACCTTTTGATTGATCTTTATATCGTTTGTAACGTTCATCACGTTCTTAACGTTTATAAGCCGCACTTCGTGCGTCTTGTTTTGTAAGGAATGATATCTTTCATGCCAGACTCCGTCTGGCATAGCAGAATAACGTTTGTAACGAAATCACGACCAGCGATACGCCTAGACTGCTCTTTGACCTGTTAGTGATTTTGCCTTACGTTATAAACGTTACAAACTTTACAAACGTTATAGACCTCTTGCTTTACTGTTTCCCTTCCGGCCTATTTCTATCCCTTACCCCCTTCGCCATCTCCGTCAGATATTTGTTAAATTGCCTTTCAAAAGAGATAAGTTTAATCCTCTGTTTTACGGTAAGGCCTTCCTGCAGTTTACGCCTGTATTCAATAGTTTTTTGGTGCATCTCAGTCTCAATGTTATCAAATTCATTAAGTTTCTGTTTTAACACATTTTCATCAGCGTCCTTTACACCGCTCATTTTATTCAGCTCTTCTGATAGTTTGTTCCTCTTTAGAGCGTAACTCTTTAACACATCTTCCTGCTCGTAATAGGCCGTAAAGAATTTTCCCGCCTGTTCCGGCGTAAGTTCCAAAACCCTCTTTAGTTTCGCTATTTTCAAATCCTCAATATTCTCTTTGAAATCTCCGGGCCCGGACATCGTATCAGGCCTGGCAGGCCTCTGAATCTGCGGGTGGATCGGACGCGCGCTTTTTTCAGGAGTGGTCACATCCTGTTGCGCGAATGCAAAACCCGCGATAAAGGTCAGTATAATCCCTATTTTTGTTTTCATATTACCTCCGGGTTCTTTGCAAATTAGACACCGCCGGCTCCGCTAGGGTTTAATTGCGCCGTGAAAAGTCCTATTTGCCTAGCTTCTCCATTCTTCGCTCCATTGACCTTATGGTTTCCCCTGAATCCTTCGCGTTATCTATTATATGAGGGGTAAGGAAGATCAGCAATTCTGTCTTCTCTTTTGTCGTCTGGCTGGAATTAAAAAGGAATCCTATAAGAGGGATATCTCCAAGAATTGGCACCTTATTTTCCGTAACGAGCGACTGGTCGGTCATTATGCCGCCTAACACCATAGTCTCACCGTCTTTGACGCGGACCGAAGTAACCGCGTCACGGTTATCCAGCACAGGAGCTCCAAAATAGGTAGTTGAGGTTATCTTGCTGACATTCTGATGGACAGTCATGGTAACAAAGTTATCCTGGTTTATATGAGGAGTAACCTCGAGCGTAGTACCGACCGTGTTATAATTATATGTATAAATTACCTGGCCGCCGCTGGTGGTCTGGCTTCCGGTTACATTCGGCACCTGCTGGCCGACGGTTACGGTTGCCTTCTGATTGTCCAAGGTAAGAATCTTCGGGGCCGACTTTACGTCAACTTTTGTTTCCTGCATCAGGCTATGAATAATGGCGCTCGTATTTCCCTGAAGCAGTGCATACTGGAAGTCAGGGGTTTTTCCGGAGAGAGCCAGCGAGTTTGAAAAGGTGCCGTTGTAATCAACGCCGCCAAGTTTTGGAATGCCCGGGAGGCTCCATTCCACCCCTAACGCGAGATCCTTTGTAAGAGTGACGTCGACCACAAGAACTTCCACGAGAACCTGCGACTGTTTCCTGTCGAGCTGTTCAAGGGTTGTCCGTATCAAAGATAGAGTCTGCGGCGTCGCAACAGCTATCAGCGTGTTGCTGGTAGCCTCCGCAACAATAGTCACCGTCTCTCCCGGCTGCTGGGTGCCGCCCAACCCGTACTGCGGCCCGCGGAACTGCTGATTTGCCTGGTTGGTAATTGTCGACGCATTATTAAATACCTGGTTTAGCACGTTCGCGAGATTCTTCGAGTCGCCGAATTTCAAAGGGTAAATATTAACAGAAAGAGCTCTGGTGGAGGCTTTCTCCAGACTATCTATAATTGTCAGCAGCGTCTTGATATTTGAAAGACTGTTTATCATTATTAAAGAATTTGACGAATCGTTTGACAGAATCATACCCCAGAGCGGTATCAGCGAGGAAAGATCTAACCTTATCTTTGAAGCGGTAAGATTCTTCAGCGGTATTATCTGGAGAACTACATCGTCCCCCTCGGTCGCAAGCAGGGGATCCGCGTTAACCACTATGCGGAGATTAGCCTGCCTCAAACCCGCTACCGGGACTATCTTCATAACGCTTCCCGTAAGAATAGCGGAGTAGCCCTTGCTAAGCAGAACAACGTCAAGTATTTTGAAGGCCTCTTCCAGAGAGACCTGCCCTTTGGAATAGACAGTAACATTGCCGGCAACTGGTCCGATGTGTTTGAATGGATCCTGTTTGGCCTGTTGCTGCTGTTGCTGCTGCTGAACAGCGTAGAAGGGCTGGTTCACTTGCTGGGTGCCTTGCTGGGATTGCGGATCTGTTATAACACTTGTCGGAACATCTCCGCCGAGATTCACCATAGTCAGACCGCTCGCGTTAGAGAGGAACTCAAGGAGTTTGGCTATGTCCTCTTCCTTGAAACTGAACTGGACCTTTTTTGTCCAGTCTACGCCAGGCACATCCGAGAATTTCTTATAGGGAATCGAGGGCATTCCTGCGTCGGTAGCCGCGGTTGAAGCCCCCAGTATCACCGGCGCCTTTGAAACGGAGACAGTGACCTTGTCATTTTGCTCGGGAGCAAGGGCGTCCGGTTCCTGCACCAGCCGGATAACATCCCTGTTCGCGGCGCAGGATGAAAAGAAAGCAGCCGCAACAAGCACGAGTAACATCATTCTGTTTGTCATAATGTCTCCTGTCCACGTATTTGTTATTTCATTATACCAATACCGCCGCGGGCCTCAGGCAGTAGTTGATTATTCGTCCGCGTTGGCTCTATTTCTTCTCGGACGCCTTATTAACTGCGGCGGAGGGTTATCCGGCGCCGGCGACAGCGATGGCGCAGGAGCACTCTCTTGCACCACGGCGGAAGCAGGCGAACCGGCAGAACCCGCGCTCTTGGCGTCAACCATCGCCTTCATCAGCCAGGCCGGCAGTTTCTCTTTTTCAAAAGCATCGCCAAGTTTCCAGACGAATTTTTCCGCTCCTAAGGTTATCTCAACATTATCTTCTTTGACTGCCGAGTTTCCGCCCGCTTTCATAATGTCAACCGTCACCCTCCGGTTTAGTGAATCTGTTATTATGACAAGATCGCTGTCCCCGTCGCTCATTTGAGCCGTAAGGGACCACTTGAGGACAGGATCAGGCTCGGTTTCTTCCGCGGGCGGAGATGGCGGTTTCATCTCTGCCTGCATTTCCGCGAAAATGTCCCGCCAGCCGGCCTTAAACCTGTTCTGATCGGCATAGACTGCTTTAGCTCCTGAACCTGCAGTAAGAAACGAGACAGTAGCGGTGCCTTCCAGCTGTCTCATGCCTGAATAGGAACCGCCGGCAAGGGAGCTTATCCTCCAGCTGCTGACCGCGAGCGGAGGAAAAGTATTCTCGCACATATACAGGAACCTCTCAAAAGTGATGAAGTTGCAGACAAATCTCATCTGGAAAGCCGAGATGCCGTTAACCGCGCCGGAGGCAGTATCCTGAAAACTCTTGACCCTTATATCGCTTTTCCCGGTAAGTTTCTCAAGATAGTTTAGGAGATAGATCACCGGTTTTTCCTTCTGCTTGCCGGGCTTGCCGTCAGTTGAGGCGGACAGCTGTTTTTTGAGCAGTTCAGATTTTAGAGAGAGCTGCACTATTTCAGCCGAATAAGACCTGTATGAAGCCCAGGACGGCTCAAGGAACTTGACAAATATAACCGCCGGGATGCCCACGGCAATTATCACCGGAATGGCTACCCTTTCAAAAAAACCGCTTTTCCCGGAAACAATCTTTTTTTCCATTACTTTTCGCCCCTTTGGCGTATTTTCATCTGAAACTGCACCGCGAGTTTCGCTCCGGTCCCGGCGTCATTCGCGAAAGCGAGCTCCGCAGAGTACCCCGGCAGTTTGTTGAGATTTTCAAGAAAAACCGTAACACCCTGCCTTGTGGCAGATGATCCCCTGGCTGTCAGATCACCCTTATTGTCCGAGGAGAGCTCGTTCAATATTACTTCCGAAGGCACGGCCTTGCTTACATCCACGAGCACACGGCTCCAGGCCCTACCGGACAGGCCCCCCAGGCTTGAAAGCCCGGACCTGAGTTCCGCCGCCTGCTTCTCAGCCGATTTTGCCATAAAGAACAGAATAGCAGTAAGCGCCAGAAAAAGCGCGCTGACCGCGAAGCCGGCTTTTTTTAGGATAGCCAGCATATCTTTGGAGCGTCCTTCCTGGGCGCGGTTGCTGTTAAGGTTGAGCTTCAGGGCGCCGTGCCCGGTCAAAGCCGAGGCAATTCCCGCGCAAAGCGCGAAATTCCCCGGATCGGCTCCGGCCGACTTCAATCCCGCGGCAAGTTCAGGCGGAAGGGATAACAGCGCTGTCTTCATTCCTGACTTCTCTAACTTAGCGTTTAATTCCGGAGAATTTGACAGTATTTTTTCAGAAATAATACCTGTCACCGCAAGCGCTTCAGCTGCAGCCTTAACCGCCGCAGAAGCATCCGGCTCTTCCGAAACAGACGCGCCCCTGGAAAATATTATAACCCCGTTCCTTGACACGAGCAGCTCAAAACGATCCTTTGATAGATATACCGCCATGCAGGTTCCGTTAGCCGCGGCTCCGCCGAGCCTTAAGAGTTCAAAAAGACCTATAGTTGAAGGGACTATTGAGAGACCCTGTTTTTCAAAAGGCTGTACCGGCTTCAGGAAAGACTTGAACAGATCCGAAGACGCCGCGGAAAACAAAACATCTGTCTTCCCGCCTGCCGAGGACATAACGGCTGAATCCCAGAGCGACTTTTCTTTTTCAAAAGGAAGGCCTTCCTCGGCTTCATTCAGTACTTCCGCTTGAAGCGCGGCACCCTCGGTTTTAAGTTCAAGGGTTCTGATTACGCAGTTTTCCCTCGGGAGCATTACCGTAACCGCCCCTCGCATAAGCGCTTTATTCAATCCGGAAGGATATTCCGCGGCCTGAAGCACATGAAAGCCGCTCTTATCCTTCCTTCGGACCGAGAGCAGTCTCGCGGACCCGTTTACCAACTCAACTATATTGAAGTTCTTCTCAAACATTTTCCATCCTTTGCTTTATCTTTTATTTATTCTTCCCACCAGTCAAGAATATAGATAATTTCATGTTTGTCCAGCCAGTTTTCTACTACTGTGTTTATTGTTACTTTAATTGTCTCATTCAGCGTGGCGGTCGATCTGACGCGGAATACAGGAGCCGAGTAAGTAAAGTAATTCACATTAGGCAAAGCCATTCTCGGCGCCCTGCTTGAAATGAAGGTCCATACACTCCTGTCCCGAAACGGGCGCTTCTGTATAAGCTGAGGCGTCAGCGTCGCCGGCCCGTTAAACTCCTCTATCTGGGTCTTCAATACCATTGAAGACGCGGTATTAACATTCAAAGAAGCCGATCCCGGAGTGCCTATCGAGTAGACCGTAAAATAGGGAATAATCTTAAAACAATCATCCACATCAAGTTCCGGAACAAGCCCCAGTTCTTCGACATGAAGAAGAAGCCCGTGTTCCCGCCTCCACTTCATAACTCCGCGCGCC
>CAITPB010000235.1 GCA_903894145.1 Candidatus Firestoneibacteriota bacterium
GGAAACAAGCTCTTCATCTTCACGCACAAAGCGGTTGAAGGGATGGATTCCCCGGGCTATGTAAAACAGGGATACGAATACCACCTGACGATAAGCCTGCCTGCCGGTTACAGGGAAAATTCCGAGAACACTTTCCCGGTCTTGCTTTGGCTTCACGGTTTTGGGGACAAGTGGGACCAGCTTCAAAAAGTGGCGGACTGGTTTCCGGGAAAGATAGTGATTATTCCGAATGATCCCTTCGGCACCTGGTTTTACGGCTACTCGGATCAGCTTCCCGGAGGAGACCCTAACAACGGAACGGTCGTAAATTATACCGAACGCAGGCTCCTCGCGTATATTGAATATGTCCTTAAAAACTATAAGGCTGACAGGAACCGCGTCTTTGTGCTGGGCGGTTCCATGGGCGGGACCGGCGCAATCTCGCTGGCCCTGAGGTATCCCGAAATATTCGCGGGCGCGGACTCAAGGAAGGGCGCGACAAACAGGAAGTATTGCAAGTGGAAGAACCAGTGCGAGACCATCTGGGGCTCCTCTTCAGGCGGCATTCAAAACAACGAAGGCGTGAAGGTCTGGGACTGGCAGAATATGGCGTGGTACGCGTCAAAATATCATAAGAAAAGCACCTGGCTTCGGACGCTGAACGGAAAGGAAGATATTTCAATTCCTTACCGCCAGCTCGCGGGGCCGCCGGGGGTCAAACCGATGAGCTTCTACAAGGCGCTGGAGGAGTTTAAGATCGGCCACCAGTGTTTCTGGGACGGCTCTTCCCATACAAAAAGGCCGGATACCCCTTTCATTCAGGAAGATTTCTGGGACCCGTTCACGGATGAAGAGTGTTTCCTGCGGCTTGATCTTTCTTTCCCGGTGTTCAGCCATTTTTCCGCGGACGATGATCCGGGAACGGGAGCAGGAGACGCCGTCGGAAAAGACGACCAGCTCGGCGACAACACCTATGACGGCGACAAGAATGGAGGGTTTAACAGATATCTTAGATGGAACAGCAGTACAATTATAGACACTCCCGAAGAGTACTTGATAGAAATAAGAATGTCCCCGGGAGGAAACGGATATAAAGGAAAGGGCGTGGAAACCGTTGACATCACTCCCAGGCGGCTTCAAAAGTTTAAGCCGCAGCCGAACGCCGCCTATTCCTGGACCGCTTCTGCCGGACAATCAGGCGAAATCACCGCCGACGGGGACGGTTTAATCACGGCGCCTTCCGTAAAAGTCACGACGGAATGGACAAAGTTGAATTTTAAACAGAAAAAGTAAAAGGAATTTCTGATAGCAAGTGCTTTCCGTTTTGATATAATGTATCAGCGAAATGCGTGTTGGTGCGGAAATCACGGATAAAATAGTGAGGCATTATGAAAAAGCTTGTCGTTATCCTTGCCGCTGTTGCCGCGTTATCTTCGTGCCTGCAGGCGAAACAGGGGGGAGGCTACATGGATTTGCTTAAGAATGTTCACTGGCTCGGCCACGATGCGTTTAAGATAACTGCCGGCGGCAAAGTAATATACATTGACCCGTTCAGGCTTAAGTCGGCAGAAAAAGCTGATTTAATCCTAATTACACATGCACATCATGACCATTTTTCTCCGGAAGATATCAGGCAAATAAGCGGGCCGCAAACGCTGGTAGTTTCCATTACCGAAGTATTAAAAGGGATAAGCGGCTTGAAACAGGAAGTAAAACCAGGCGACAAGCTGGAAGCCGCCGGTTTCAAAGTCGAGGTTGTTCCGGCCTACAACATTAATAAAAAATACCATCCCAAAGAGGCCGGCATGGCAGGGTATATTATTACAGCCGGCGGGGTCAGAATATATCACGCGGGTGATACTGACTTAATCCCGGAAATGAAAAAAATGAAGGTTGATGTGGCGCTGCTTCCGGTGTCAGGCACTTATGTAATGACTTCAGATGAGGCCGCGGGAGCGGCAAAAGTCATTAAGCCGAAGGTTGCCGTGCCGATGCATTACGGTTCAATAGCCGGTAGCGAGGATGATGCCGATAACTTCAAGGAGAAGCTGAAGGGCAAGATAAACGCGGTAATATTGCAGCAGGAAAAATAACGGCTGAGGAGAGATGCGATGCTCGAAGAACTGAAAGAAAAAGTATGCGCGGCAAACAAAGAGCTGGCAATGCAGCGCCTGGTGATACTGACAATCGGAAATGTAAGCGGCAGGGACAGGAGAAAAGAATATGTCGTGATAAAACCCGAGGGGGTGTCTTATGAAGAAATGACTCCGGCTGACATGGTGGTTACAGACTTAAACGGCGAGGTTGTGGAAGGAATCCACAAACCGTCCGGCTACATTCACGCGCACTGCTTTGTTTACAAGCATAGAAAGGATGTCGGCGGAATTGCCCATACGCATTCCCCTTACGCCACCAGTTACGCGGTGCAGGGAAAGCCTATCCCCGCATTGCTTATTCCTCATACCGCGAATTTTGGAGGCGATATACCTATTACGCAAAAATACGATATGGAGCACAAGTACGGCATAGGCTCCGCCCTGATTAAGGCCATGAAGAAC
>CAITPB010000236.1 GCA_903894145.1 Candidatus Firestoneibacteriota bacterium
CAATCCGCGTAATCGCACTTCCTGAATCTGCGGAATCACATATAAAAAAATCTTTCAGGTTTTCATGCCGCAGTATTTTACTTTTTCACGGAATAAGCAAAAAGGTTGCCGCCGTGCCTTACATAGAGCACGCCGTTTATTGCCACCGGGTGCGCCCAGAAGGGGTCCTTGGAGCCCTCAGCCGGCACCTGGAAGGAACTTACAAGCTTTTCCGCGGAAGGGGAGGCCTCCACCAGCGCCAGTTTTCCGCGCTCGCTCAAGGTATAGAGCATTCCGTCGGCGTATGTGACAGAACCCTTGCCGATATCTTTAGCGTTCCACGCGGCTTTGCCTGTTGCAAGCTCAAGGCACAGGAAGGATCTTTCCGCCGTGCCGTAAACATAGCCGTCAAGGCCGACCAGCCCGCCGTGGTGGTTATCCATAAGAGTGTTCGACCACTGCTTGGCGACGCTCTTGCCGTCATCGGAGATGAGGTAACAGTCATTGCCGATTCCGTAGCCGGAGGAAACATAGACATAGCCCTTGTAATAAACCGGAGTGGAAGCGTTTACATCGTACTTGGTCGCGTGCGGGAAGGACCAGAGCAGGCTGCCGGTCTTTGAATCAATGCCGAGCACATTCTTCTGCGACATTGTGATTATGGTGCGGAGCCCCTTGTGGTTAACAATGACGGGCGTGCAGTAGGAGGCGGTGTCTCCGAGCGAGTTTGGCGTTGACCAGACTTCTTTGCCGGTGTTTTTGTCGAAAGCAACGAGGAGTTTTTCCGCGCTTCCAACCATGCAGAGCAGGTTGTTGCCGTCTACTAGCGGGGATTCGGCGTAGCCCCAGTTCCCCTTTTTGCCTTTGAGTTTGAAGGAGACATTGGTCGTCCATTTTACGGTTCCGTCTTTCGCGTTTAGGCAGTTTATTTCGCCGAGCGCGTTCATAATGTATAGATTATCGCCGTCAATGGGGGGCGTCGCCCTGGTGCCGGGGTAACTGCTGTTCCAGGTCCCGCCGGCCGGAGCAGCCCATTTCTGCTTTCCGGAAGAGTCAAGCGCGATTACCATGCAGTCATCCTCAAAATCGCCTGCCGTATATATGGTGTCTCCAACGACTGACACGGAAGAATATCCTTTTCCGCACTTGTCGAACTTGAAGAGAAGTTTTGGTCCTTCCGCCGGCCATTCCTTGAGAAGTCCTGTGTCGGGCGAGATGTTGTCCTGTCTTCGGCCGTTGAAGCACGGCCAGTCCGCCGCCGAGAGCATCAAGGGAAGCGCGGCAAGCAGAGCGAGCAAGCTGTTGCTTAGTTTCATTATTCCTCCGTAGGTGATTTTTGAATTGTTCCGCATTATAGCAAATAGAAGGGTTTTTCTCAATATGAACCCTTGAAAACAGGCCGGCATAATACTACAATAATGAAGCAAATACGGCATTTTCGGCTGACAGCGAGGCGCTATGGAAAAGGGATTGCAGGTGAGAGGGCTTATAAAGTCCTATGAGTCTCCTTCGGGAAAAGTGAAGGTTCTTTCAGGGGCAAACCTTGAAGTTGCGGGAGGGGAGACGGCGGTTATCACAGGGCCTTCCGGCTCGGGAAAGAGCACCCTGCTGAATATCATCGGAACGCTTGATACCGCCGACGCCGGCTCGGTTCAACTCAACGAACAGGATGTCCTGTCTCTCAAAGGGCCCGCGCTTTACAAATTCAGGAATACCTCCGTTGGTTTTGTTTTTCAGGACCACCATCTTCTTCCGCAATTGACCGCGCTTGAAAATGTAATGCTTCCGTCCCTTCTTGCCGATGCCGGATCAGGCAGAGAGAGGGCGCTTGAACTGCTTTCCGAATTCGGGCTTTCCAAAAGGAAGGATTTTTTTCCTTCATCGCTTTCGGGAGGGGAGAGGCAGCGGGTCGCGGCGGCAAGAGCCCTTATAAATTCCCCTAAACTTCTGCTTTGTGACGAGCCTACAGGAAATCTTGACGAGGCGGCTTCCGCAAAGACCGGAAAACTGTTTCTGTCTGTCGCAAAAAAAAGAAAGATCCCGGTTGTGATTGTAACTCACAATCTTGAACTCGCTAAAATATTCTCGGTGTCCTACATAATGCACGACGGAAAATTGATTGCAGGGGACAATAAATAGTGTTTCTCCGCCTTGTCATTCGAAACTCCGTCCTCCATCTGAAAGGAGGGCTCGCGGTCGCCCTCGCGGCCGCAGCCGCTTCGGCGGTGCTCATCGGGGCCGCAATAGTAGGCGACTCAGTGAACGGAAGCCTGAAGGATACGGCTCTTGAACGGCTCGGCAGCGTCACCCATTCCGTCACTGCGCCCTATTATTTTGATCAAGGGCTTTCCGGCAGGATTGAGGCCGGCCTAAACGG
>CAITPB010000237.1 GCA_903894145.1 Candidatus Firestoneibacteriota bacterium
GCATCCGCGCCTCTGAGCATCCGCGCGTCCGCTTTTATTGGTCGGGGCGACACGACTTGAACGTGCGACCCCTTGCTCCCAAAGCAAGTGCTCTAGCCACCTGAGCTACGCCCCGAACTGAATGCGATTACTGATTGCTGATTACTAATTACTGATTGGGTAGATAGAGTTTAGCAAAATACGGTAGGGTTTACAATTAAAAGACAATAAAAGTTTGTAAGGTTTGTAAAGTTATAAGGTTTATAAGGAAAAAACAAACAAATCACATGCAACTTGGTTCCAAAAGTCTGTACGGCTCGAGAAAAGATTTGTACAAGAAAGAACATTCTCATTCAAGTAGATTTGCAGGGCCTTGTTCTTGACCTTACTTTACAAACCTTATAAACTTTTTAAACTTTTGAGACTATTTTTCTTTTGATAATGCGTTTATAAGTTTTCTTGCTTTTTTTAACGCCCTTCCCCTATGACTTATCCTGTTTTTTTGCACAAGGCTCATTTCAGCGAAAGACTTCTCATAGCCGGAAGGTCTAAAAACGGGATCATAACCAAAACCTTTTAAGCCTCTTCTTCCGCGAGTTATGACGCCTCCAATTTTTCCGGAGACCGTAAACTCCCTGCCGTCCGGAAGACAGAGCGCGACTACCGTGCGAAAAGAAGCGGCCCTGCGGGATTTATCTTTCATTTCGCGGAGGAGTTTCCTGCAGTTATCGTCATAAGTGGCGCCATAGCCGGCATATCGCGAGGAATAGACTCCCGGCTTTCCGTTAAGCGCCGCCACTTCAAGGCCGGTATCGTCGGAAAGCGAGGCGAGTTCTGTATGCTTTAAAAGCGCCCTGGCTTTAATGAGAGCATTTGCTTCCAGGGTTTTACCGGTTTCTCTTGGCTTAGGAAATATCTTAAAATATGAAGAGGTCAGAAGTTTAACTTTGAGCCCCTTGAACGCGGCCTTCATCTCCCTGACCTTATCTTTATTTCCGGTGGCGAGGACTATTTCCAAGATTTTAGCGCCTTCTTCTGAAGAGAGGTCAATTCCTTTATACCGGCAGCGCCTATTTTGAGCAGGCCGTCCAGCTCTGTTTTGGCGAAAGGTTTGCGCTCTGCCGTACCCTGCACCTCAACAAATCTGCCGGAGCCGGTCATTACTATATTCATATCTACATCCGCGGCTGAATCTTCCATGTAGCAAAGATCCAGCATCTTAACCCCTTCCACGATGCCCACGCTTACTCCCGCAACGGTATCAAGGAGGGGATCTTCTTTCAGAACGCCTTTCTTTAACAGTTTCTTGACCGCCGCGGCCATCGCGACATACGCCCCTGTAATAGAAGCGGTGCGCGTTCCGCCGTCCGCCTGGATTACATCGCAGTCTATCTGTATTGTCCGCTTTCCCAGCTTTTCCATATCCATTACGGCCCTGAGACTACGGCCTATCAACCTCTGAATCTCAAGCGTTCTTCCGGAAGCTCTGCCTTTCGCCGCTTCCCGGTCCATCCGCTCGTGAGTCGACCTCGGCAGCATGCCGTACTCGGCGGTTACCCAGCCCCGGGGTCCCGCCCTGAGAAATTTCGGAACATCTTCCAAAACGCTGGCCGCGCAAATTACCCTGGTATTCCCGCAGGAGATAAGCACCGAGCCTTCAGGATAACGAAGGAAGTCTCTAATAATTTTCACCGGCCTCAAACTGCCGTTCAGCCTTCCGTCTGCCCTCAAGCGTCCTCCGTGATCAGTCAACATTTAAAAGATTTACCTTTCCTATTTTGTACTTTAGAAATTCCGATCCGAGTCTCTTGAACTTGTCCGGAGCGTCCGTGACGTAGAACCTGTACTCCGGCTTTCTCCCGGAAATATTCAGGAGCCCCTTTTCTTCAAGCATTAAACGCGCCGCGCCGGCCGTTTCAAAAGCCGAGTCTATCAGAGAGACTCCTTTCAACACGCCGGCTATAGCCGGTTTAAGGAACGGATAATGGGTGCAGCCGAGCACAAGAGTGTCCACCCTGTGTTTTTTCAAGCCGGCAAGATATTCCGCGCAGATGTCGCGCGTAACTTTCTTCCCCCACCAGCCTTCTTCAACTAAGGGCACAAAGAGCGGGCAGGCCTTGCTGAAAACACGGGCTCCGCGAAAAAGCCTCTTAATCGCCTTCTCATAAGCTCCGCTTCCGACGGTGCCTGCGGTCCCGATCACGCCTATCCTTCCGGAAACAGATATTTTTACGGCTCCGTTAGCGCCCGGCTCCACAACTCCGAGCAGGGGCACGCGGAATCTATTTTTAAGGTCAGACAAACTTAAAGCCGAGGCTGTATTGCACGCAATAACGATGAGTTTGACGTTCTTTTTAAGAAGGCATTCTATATTCAGCGCGGAGAGTCGCGTTACGGCCTCCCGTGATTTCGCTCCGTAGGGCACATGCTTGGTGTCGCCAAGATAGTAAATGCTTTCTCCCGGTAGGGCTCTTTTTAATTCTTTCATAACGGTAAGCCCGCCGAGTCCGGAATCAAAAACCCCTATGGCCCTTTTATCGCTCATCTGACCTTCAGTTGCCCCCGTGTGGAGATGTGTCCCGCCAGCGAAGCAATTTCTTTGCCTTCAACAAGAACTTTAACAAAATCAAGTTCGGGATAATTAGCGGCGATCGTTTTTTTCAGCGCTTCGAGCGTCAGCAATTCACCCTGAGTGCCGCCGCCGTGCCTTTCCGTTAAGGCGCGCTCGAAATCAATATAGACACACCTCTTGTCGTCGATAAAAACATTCCTCACAGAAACACCCGCGGGAATGGCGTTCAGCAGGCCGCTTTTCTTCTGCGGGCTGCTCTCTTCGGTAATAATCGCCCTTATATCGTCAAGCACCGTAACACCTGATACTATCTGCCGGTCCAGGCCTACCAGGTTCCCTTCTTCGTTTACAAAATAAAGCACGACGGATTTCCCCGCATGGACGCTGTTAATGAGAGCCGGGGCGCGTTTCGAGAACCTGTGTTTGAAGGGGTAATAGAGAACGGCAGCCGCCAACAGGACCGCAGCCGCGGCTATGAGGAACTTGCGGCCGGCGCTCATCTGACTCTAGTCTCGCTTTTTTTATCGAATTTCTGGCGTATCTGCCTCACAGCATCGGCAATTGTCGCCGCGTATCTCTCTTTGAATTCTGTCTTTTTGAATTTATCCTCATCGCTCCTGTTTGTAAGGAATCCCATCTCCAGCAGGACCGAGGGCATCTTCATTCCGTTCAACACCAAAAAGTTTGCCTGCTTTACCCCGCGATCGCGGAGTTTTAGCGAAGCATCAGCGTTCCTGTTTAGGACGCCGTCAAGCGCGGCCTGAATGACATCAGAAGCTTCCGAACTCTCCTTGGAGAACTCGTTCTGGGCCAGATCCCACAGGATGAAAAGAGGATTACTCTTGTCTTTGTAATCAGCGCTGCCTTCCTGTTCATTCTCTCTCTTTGCCACCGCCGCTGTTTCCGCGTCGCCAGTCGAATCGTAGAAATAGACCTCAAAACCGCTGTCTCGCTTCGCGGGACTTGCGTTCATGTGAAGGCTTATGAAAAGATCTCCTTCGGATTTATTTGCGAGCCCTACCCTCTCAATGAGAGGAACAAACTTGTCATCTGACCTTGTAAGTATTGCAGTAACAGGGGGCTCGGACGGCTCTTCGATATGTTTTTTCAAGAGCAGCGCCATCTCAAGGGTAACATCCTTCTCTTTTGTTCCGTTGTCGCTCACGGCTCCTGCGTCATAGCCGCCATGACCGGCATCAATTATGACTTTCATGGCTTTGGGAGCCTGCTGGCAGAGCAAAACCGCAGGCAGGGACAGAAGAATGATTATTTTTCTTATCATTTCCACAGCCCTTTATCCGTAATGACCGTCTGGTCTCTGTCAGGCCCGACTGAGAACATAGAAACCGGAACTCCTGATATTTTTGTTATCATGTCCAGGTATCTCTTGGTGTTACCCGGAAGTTTCGCGAAAGAATTGACGCCGCAGATATTCTCCTTCCAGCCTTTCACCGCGCGGTAGACAGGCGTGCATTCGCGCAGGACGTCAATATCAGCGGGGAAATCATTGAACTTCTTGCCGCGGTATCTGTAAGCTTCGCACACCATAAGTTCGTTCAGGCCGGAAAGAACGTCGAGTTTTGTGACTGCCAGGGAATGAAACCCGTTTACCGCGTGGGCGTGCTTGAGCACTACCATGTCCAGCCACCCGCACCTTCTGGGGCGTCCGGTAGTAGCCCCGAACTCGTTACCTCTCCCGCGGAAATCCTCGTTCATTTCCTGCGGCATCTCTGTCGTAAAAGGCCCTTCTCCCACCCTTGTCGTATATGCCTTGGTGACGCCTATAACTTTATTTATTAACGACGGGGAGAATCCGGCGCCCGTGCAGGCTCCGCCGGCAGTCGGGTTGGAAGACGTTACATACGGATAGGTCCCGAAATCAACATCGAGCATAGTGCCCTGCGCGCCCTCAAAGAGAATCTTTTTGTTCTTTGCCGCCGCGTTCTGCAGCAGGACATAGGTGTTGCTGATAAATTTCTTGAGTTTCGCGCCGTAACCAAGGTATTCTTTTACCACCTTTGCAGCGTTAAAGCCTTTTGAACCGTAATATTTTGTAATGAGATAATTCTTAACCTCAAGGTTTGCCCTGACCTTCTCGGCAAGCACGTTTTTATTTAGGAGATCCGCCATCTTGATACCGAGCCGCGCGGCCTTGTCCGTGTAACAGGGCCCGATGCCCCTGCTTGTCGTCCCAATCTTCCCGCTTTTGCTGCTCTTTTCTTCAGCAAGCCTGTCCAGGAGCTTATGGTAAGGCATGATGACATGCGCGTTCTCGCTTACGCTCAGGTTGCCGGCAAGGTTTATGCCGTTCTTTTCAAGGTAGGCCATCTCTTCCAGCAGGTAGCCCGGGTCTATGACAACGCCGTTGCCTATCACGCAGGACCTTCCCGGGTGCAGTATACCGGATGGTATCAGATGAAGGACATATTTTTTCTCACCCAGCACGACCGTGTGCCCCGCGTTATTGCCGCCCTGGTAGCGGACAACTACATCCGCGACGCTGGACATAAAGTCTATTATTTTCCCTTTGCCTTCATCGCCCCACTGGGCCCCGAGCACTACAAGATTCATAATTTATCCCCTTTTTTACCGGTTTTTTCCAGGCTCTTCTGCGCCTTTTGGTTTTCCGGATCTATTTTTAACGCCTGTTCCCAGCAGGAAACAGCATCGTCAATTTTGCCCTGTTTATACAGCCGCAAGCCCTCGTAATAAAGGTCGTCAGCCTTCTTTTTCTCCGGGCTGATGCGGCTCTCTTTTCTGGCCTCTTTTCTTTCCTGCTTCGCCTGATCCGGCACAGTCTTTTTTTTCGTTCTGTCTTTCTTTGAAAGGGCAGGTTCTTTTAGGGCCTCATTATCCGGCTCCACCCTTAAGAGGAACTTTTTAATCTGCGGGTTAGAAGGCGCGACTTCAAGGGCTTTCCGCCATTCCGTTTCCGCCCCCGCGGCATCGCCCTTCCTGTAAGCCGCGAGCCCTTTTTCATAAAACTCGCGCGCCGTTTCGGTATACTCTCCTTCCCGCGCGGCGAATTTTTCTTCTTCGATTTCTACCAGCAGTTTAGCGGCTTCCTGGTTTGAATTATCATACTCAAGGCTTTTTAGAAGTTCTGACCTGGCTTTTTCTATCTCGCTGTTCCTGTAATGTTCCGCGGCATTATTAAAATATTTAATGGCCGTAGAGTCGGCGCCGGCAGAGAGGCCAATCAGCAGAAAAATAAACGCCGCCGCAGTCCTCATTTCTTCTTTAAACCCAGAACGGCATAAATCTTAACCTTGGCCAGCTTGCCTTTCACAGTAGCCTCTCCCAGGTCTTCAGCGACAACAATATCTTTTACCTTGTCATAGACGGACTGGCTGATGATAATATCACGCTTGTATTCTTTCGTAAGAGACTCCAACCTTGAGGCCGTGTTGGCCACGTCTCCGATCACGGTATAGTTCATCTGCTGGCCGGAGCCGATGTTTCCGACAATGACTTCGCCGGCGTTAAGCCCCACTCCTATTGCTATCTCGTTCTTGCCCTGGATCTTCAGCGTGGCCCGGAAATCCTTCATCTTTTCCTGCATCTCTATCGCCGTCCTGACCGCAAGTTCTTCGCTGTTCGGCAGTTCTTTGGGAGCGCCGAAGAGCGCCATTACCGCGTCCCCTATATATTTATCCAGAGTTCCGCGGTATTTAAATATTATCCCCGTCATTTCCGAAAAATACATATTTAGCAATTCAACAACCTCTTCCGCTTTGAGGCTCTCGGACATCGGCGTGAAATTCCGTATATCAGAGAAGAGTATGGTCATATGCTGGCGTTTCCCTCCAAGCGCGAGCCCTTCGGGGTTTTTCAGTATCTCTTCCACGACATCCCTGCTGACATAACGCTGAAATGTCTTTTTTATAATCTCTTTCTTACGGCCTTCGGTGACTGCTTTGTAAGCTACATTTCCTATGTAGGCAAAAACCAAGGCCCAGAGAGGCATCGTGAATTCAATGTAATAATTAAAGTTCGCAAGGAGCACCGAAACCAACAGGACATAGACACAGGCCATCAGCAGGACCGCGAAGATGCTCTTAATGGGATTAAGTTTGTAGGCAAAAAATGTCGTAACCCCTACTATCAGGACAAGAAAGAGAGCCGTAAGAGCAAAAGGCGCCTTCCTGACGTAGGCTCCCTTCTGAAGCATGTCAAACATGTTTGCGTGTATTTCAACCCCGGGGAGAACGCCGCAGGGCGTCGGAAATTCATCGTGCAAAACAGATGAAGTTGACCCCAGGAAAACAACTTTTCCTTTATAGTTCTCAAGATTTTTTCCTTTGAGCAAATCCACAAAAGGTATCGTCTTTATCGTTTTTGCCGGACCGCAAAAATCTATGAGAACTGAATCCTTAACAGGGCTTTCCGGCCCTTTCACCAAGACAGAGCGGTCTTCCAGTTCCTTTAGCAGGGCTGCTTCCGTTTTGCCGCTGACGAAACCCAGTACCTTCAAGGCGAAACAGTAATAGGACGCGCCGTTCATATTCTGAAATATTTCGCCCGACCTTATATACTTGTCCTTGTCCTGCTTGTAGCCCGTGTAGCCCAAGCCAGCCATTCCGGTCTCAAGCGAATTGATTGGATAGATAGGCCTTTTAACATTCATGACCCTGTTGCTGATGTTAATACGTTCGTCCTGCAGCGTATAGACGCCGATGCAGTTCCCGGACTTCTTAGCCGACTCGCCGAACATCCTGTCATTCACCGGGCTGAGCGACTCGCTTGAGAACTCTATGTCAATACATACAGCCTTGGCTCCGGCTTTTTTAAGATTCGCTAAAGCGGAGGCATAGACATTTCTTGGGAACGGCCAGACCATAAGCTCCGGAGCTTCCTCGTTCCCGATAGACCAGTCATCTATGGCGGAAATAACTATGTTTCCGGACGGGCGGTTAAAAGCCGTTTTGAATCCAAAGAGGAAATCATAGCCTTTCAGCTCAAAATACTGAAAGAAGTTGAAGAATGTTGAAAGAAGAAGCACGAAAATTATCACGCTGCCTGCTATAATCAGGCTCGCGGTGAGCGGCTTATTCCCGTTCTTCCTTTCGTTTACCATGTGAACTTATATCCTATGTTTATTTTTTCCGGCGTCACAAACGCCACTTCCGGCCCCGAGTGTTCAATAGCGGCAACATGCTTGGACGGGTCAAACGAGATAACAGAATCAAGAACATTGAGCCCCCAGATAACGGCAAAAAGCCCGAGCATGCCCTGCGCGTCCTTATTCGCGTTGTTGGCGGCCTGGTAGTCGCTTTCAATTTTCGTAGTATCTGTTTCCTTGTTATAAGTATCGTAGAGAGACTGAGAATCC
>CAITPB010000238.1 GCA_903894145.1 Candidatus Firestoneibacteriota bacterium
AAGCATTGTAGGCAGGGCTTCTGTCGGAGCAAGCATAACGCCGACAGATAAAGTATCCATCACGGGGGGCGCGAGCCTTCCGGTCGCGAGCAGCACATATTACGGCGGTCTTATGATATTTGCAAATTTATCTATTGGCTTGTAGCCAAAGGAAACCAACATGTTTGAATTTCTGACAAAAATATTTGGAAGCGAAAACGAAAGGCTTCTTCGTAAGATGTGGCCGGTCGTTGAGCAGATAAACTCTTTTGAGCCTGAGCTCAAAAAGCTCTCTGACGAAGCGCTCAAAAATAAGACAGTAGAATTTCGGGAGCGGCTTGCCAAAGGCGAGACGCTTGATGAATTGCTTCCCGAAGCCTACGCGGTTGTCCGGGAGGCCTCGGTTCGCTCCATAGGGCTTCGGCATTTTGATGTCCAGCTTCTCGGCGGTGTGGCCCTTCACTGGGGAAATATCGCGGAGATGAGGACCGGTGAAGGAAAAACCCTCGTAGGCACTCTTCCTGTTTACCTTAACGCGCTTTCGGGCGAAGGCGTGCATGTCGTCACGGTAAACGATTACCTGGTGGAGCGCGACAGTTTGGGCAAGGGCAACTTCAAGGGCATGGGAAATATTTACAGGTTTCTGGGCCTCTCGGTCGGCTGTATCAGAAACGATTCTTCTTCGGATGAAAGGCGCGAAGCCTATTCCTGCGATATAACCTACGGAACGAACAACGAGTTCGGTTTTGACTATCTTCGCGACAATATGGCGACTTCTATGCGCGAGGTAGTCCAGCGCAAGCATAATTTTGCCATTGTTGACGAAGTCGACAGCATCCTCATCGACGAAGCCAGGACCCCGCTCATTATCTCAGGAGCGGCTGACGAATCAACCGACAAATATTACAAATTGAACCGCCTCGTACCCTTCTTCAAACGCGAAGAGGATTTTAAAGTTGAAGAGGCGCACAAGACGCTTGCCATAACCGACGCGGGCGTTGCCAAGGCCGAGCAGCTCCTTGAAATGCCGAACCTCTTTGACGGCCTGCATATGGATTATGTGCATCACCTCATCAACGCACTCAAAGCGCATTCCTTCTACAAGAAGGATGTTGACTATATCGTCAAGGACGGCGAGATTCTCATCGTCGACGAGTTCACCGGCAGGCTGATGCCCGGCAGGCGCTGGAGCGACGGTATGCACCAGGCCATTGAGGCGAAGGAAGGCGTTGACATCAGACGCGAGAATCAGACGCTCGCAACCATCACGCTCCAGAACTATTTCCGCCTCTACAAGAAGCTCGCCGGGATGACCGGTACCGCCGAAACGGAAGCCGGCGAATTTATGCACACCTATAAACTCGGTGTTGTAATTATCCCGACAAATAAACCGATGCTGCGCGAGGACGGCGACGACGAGATTTACAAGACCAGAAAAGAAAAACTTAAGGCAATTGTTGAAGAAATAGCGGTGATGAACGAGAAGGGCCGTCCCGTGCTCGTCGGCACCATTTCCATTGAACACAACGAAGAACTTTCGGAGTTGCTGAACCGGAGAGGCGTAAAACACCAGCTTTTAAATGCGAAATTCCATGAAAGGGAAGCGGAAATAATTTCTCTCGCCGGACAGTACCAGCAGGTAACCGTTGCAACGAACATGGCCGGAAGGGGCACTGATATCGTGCTCGGCGAGGGTGTCGCGAACCTCGGCGGGCTTCATGTGATAGGAACTGAAAGACACGAGGCGAGGCGTATTGACAACCAGCTCCGCGGCCGCTGCGCGAGGCAGGGCGACCCGGGTTCTTCAAAATTCTTCCTTTCACTGGGCGATGATTTGATGCGCGTTTTCGGGTCTGAACGTATGGTAAAAATCATGGACACCTTCAAAATAGAAGAAGGGACACCGATAACTCATCCGTGGATAAATAAGACCATTGAAGGCGCGCAGAAGCGCGTTGAAGGCATGAACTTTGATTACAGAAAGCACACCGTTGATTACGACAATGTGATGAACAAACAGAGAGAGGTCGTCTATTCGCAGCGCAGGATGATACTTGAAAAAGAGACCGTGAAGGAGCAGGTTGACAGGTGGATAAACGACACGCTGGACCTTTTTATGGAGGAGTTTGCCCCGGAAAAGAAAACCTCTTATGAATGGGATCTCACGGGCGTGAAAGCGAAACTCCTTGATGTTTTCAATATTGAGTTGAACCTGTCTCCCGATAAAATGAAAGGCTTCACGCATGAGACTTTCAGGGAGCATATGGCCGAAAATGTTATAGCGGCCTATTCTTCAAGGGAGCAGATGAACGGCACCGATGTGACCAGGCATCTTGAACGGATGATAATGCTCCAGGCGATAGACAACAAGTGGAAGGACCATCTGTACAATATGGATCATCTCCGGTCAGGTATCGGGCTTCGCGGTTATGCAGGCAAAGACCCGCTGCTTGAGTATCAGAAGGAAGGCTACGAGATGTTCTCGGAAATGATACAGAACATTAAGGTGGAAGTCCTGAAGTTCCTTTCAAGGGTGCAGGTAAAGAGCGAAGATAGGGTAGCATTTGAACAGGCGGTTGAACGCAAGCCTGCGGCCAGGGTCTCTTACGAACACAAAGAAGTAGACCAGCTTTCAGGACAGGAAGCGAGAAGGCAGCAGCAGTTGCCTCCCCAAATGGGGGGGGCCAGGGCCCCGTATCTCCCGGAAGAACCGGAAGGAAAAGTACTGCCCGTGCGGCGCACTGCCGCTAAAGTAGGCAGGAACGATCCGTGTCCTTGCGGGAGCGGGAAGAAGTACAAGAAGTGCCATGGGAAGGATGAAGAAAAATAAAGTTTATAAGGTTTATAACGTTTACAACGTTCTTAACGTAAGGCAAAAGCAAATCAAAGTCAAAAGTCTGTAAGGTTTGTATGCCGCACTGCGTGCGTCATGTTCTGTAAGGAAAGATATTTATCATGCCAGACTACGTCTGGCATAGCAGAATAAGCCACAGCTCCGCTGTGTCTTGTTCTGATAGGTAGGATATTATTCATGCCAGACTACGTCTGGCATAGCAGAATAACGTTCATAACGTAAGGCTAAGGCAGCAGGGTTTGCTTTACGTTACGAACGTTAAGAACGATAACTGCTCAATACACGGCTTGTATGTTTACGTTATAAACGTTAAAAACATTCACTGCTCAATACAACGGGTTTAATGTTTACTTTATAAACGCCCGTGTTTGTTTTGTTATTGAAAACCAGCCAATTTAACCATATAATTACTGTATGAATCCCAGGCCTTATATGCTAGCTGTCCTTTCCGGTATCCTGCTTTTCCTTAGTTTTCCTAATGTTTTAGACCCTGTTTTTCCGGCCTGGTCGGGGTATCTTGCCTGGGTAGCGCTAATCCCCTTGTTTTTCGCCATAAACAAAGAGACTTTCCCTAGGGCCATGCTTTTGGGATTTATCACAGGTTTTATTTTCTTCGCTGGCCTCCTCTATTGGGTGCTTTATATCAAAGAACTTGGTTTTCTTGCCTGGCCGCTCTGGATTATACTGTCATGCTATCTTGCTCTTTATGTTGCGTTGTGTGCTTCACTTCTCAGGTTTGCTCCGCTGCTGGCCGCGCCGTTCCTCTGGGTGGCCTTTGAATACCTGCGCGGTATGCTTCTCACCGGTTTCCCGTGGGGACTGGTCGGTTACTCGCAGTACAAACTCGCGCCGCTTTTACAACTTGGTTCTCTGACCGGAGTTTACGGAATCTCCTTTATTGTTGTTCTGGTGAACGCCGGGATAGCTTCCTTCTTCATAAAAATAAAGGAAGGCACCGGCGCGTTCCTCGGACCCGTTCTTTCCGCGCTGGCCCTCATCGCCGTCTTCACCTACGGTATGGTTGAGCTTGGCGGAATGGAGGACAAGCTCTCCGTCGCGGGCCTTTCGCTCAAGCCGGGGATGAAGCAGGATTCGGTCTCGGTCTGCGTCCTTCAGGGAAATATCTCCCAGGATGTAAAATGGGACGAGAAGTTTACCGAAGAGAACTTCAGGACATACAGGGAACTCGCTCTCTCAAACAAAGAAACGGTTGATCTGTACCTTTGGCCTGAGAGCGCTTCCACTGTCTTTCTCAGGTCTGAAAAAAAGTACGCCGCGATTGTCTCGGGAATAGCGCAAGCGACAGGGACCCCCCAGTTTGTGGGAACCCCGGACGCGATTTTTGGCAAAGACGCCAGAGTGGATAACCTCTATGTTTCCGCGTTTCTGTATGACAGGCACGGAATGTTCTCGGGCGCGTACAACAAGACGCACCTTGTGCCATTCGGCGAGTATATTCCGATGAGGAACCTGCTGAAAGGGGTTAGCAAGCTTGAATACGGCGTCACCGATTACACTCCTGGTTCCGGAACGACAATCTTTACGGCAGGGAAAAAATTCTCTCCGCTCATCTGCTATGAAGTTATATTTCCGGAGATAGCCAGGAAGAGGGCGAACGAGGGCGCGGAGTACCTTGTAAACATTACCAATGACGCCTGGTATCAAAGATCTGCCATGCCCTACCAGCACTTTTCTATGCTCGCCTTCAGGGCTGTTGAGACGCGCTTAAACATTGCCAGAGCCGCGAACACCGGCATCTCCGGCTACGTGAATTATAAGGGCGAAATTGCCTCCGCCACGCGGATATTTGAAAAGACAAAACTCAAGGTTGAAATGCCCGTCATTCCAAAAAGGACGACGCTTTATATGGTTACCGGAGACTTGTTCGCTTACCTATGTATGGTCCTCGGGCTTGCCTCCTTACTTGTGAACAGAAAGGTGCTCAATGCCTGAGTCCCTAAAAATTCTATTTGTTGCTTCCGAGGCTGTGCCTTTTGCCAAGACGGGCGGGCTGGCGGATGTCGCCGGTTCTCTCCCGAAAGCGCTATTTAGTCTGGGGCACGATGTCCGCCTCGCAATCCCTAAATACGGCGCGATTGAAGATAAAACCTGGAATATGCGCGACCGGGGGGAACTCGCCTGCGGAGGAACGCTCAAGACCTGCCTGCTTCCGGGAACATCAATTACAGTGATGTTTACGGATAACGAAAAGTATTTCGGGCGCTGGGGTTTTTACGGCGAAAACGGCGCGGATTACCCGGACAACGCGGAACGCTTCCTATATTTCAACAATGCCGTGCTTTCCGCCTGCGAAAAACTGGAATGGATTCCCGATGTGATTCACTGCAATGACTGGCAGTCCTCGTTGATTCCGCTTTTTTTGAAGCTCCGCCGCTTTCCGGTACTTGAAACCTGCGCGACAATCGTTACCATTCATAATATTGCCTATCAGGGTTACTTTGAGAACAGTTTTATGGAAAAAGCGGAGATTCCGTGGGAACTTTACACTCCGGAGAAGCTGGAATACTGGAACGGTTTTAGTTTTCTCAAGGCGGGGCTCATTTACGGAGACCTCATCACCACCGTAAGCGAAAAATACGCCGCCGAGATACTGGAGAGCGGAGAGTACGGGCGCGGGATGGAGGGCGTACTTCGCGCGAGAGAGCAGGATCTTCACGGCATAATAAACGGCATAGATTATGACCAGTGGAATCCGCTTACGGACAAGTACCTTGTAAAAAACTACAACCTGGAAACAATTGAACGCAAGCAGGCGAACAAAAGGCAGGTTGTTCTGGATTTGAAGCTGGAATCGGGAGAAAATACGCCTCTCATCTCAATGGTTTCCCGCCTTGACGAGCAAAAGGGGCTTGATATCCTGATGGAAGCGATGGACGGCCTGATGAAACTCGACATAAACATAGTGCTTCTCGGTATCGGCGACAGAAAGTTTTATCCCGCGCTGGAGGCGCTCTGCGAAAAATACAAAGGCAGGCTCTCGGTAAATCTAAGATTTGACAATCCTCTCGGGCACCTGCTCTATGGCGGCTCTGACCTCTTTCTGATGCCCTCGCATTTTGAACCTTGCGGGCTCTCGCAGCTGATTTCTTTCAAGTACGGGGTTATTCCCGTGGC
The DNA here is from genome assembly GCA_903894145.1 of Candidatus Firestoneibacteriota bacterium. Taxonomy (GTDB): domain Bacteria; phylum Oederibacteriota; class D2-FULL-39-29; order D2-FULL-39-29; family CAIOVX01; genus CAIOVX01. The sequence goes on from CAITPB010000238.1 coordinate 5,969, forward strand.
GCGCGCTACCGGCGGGCTCTATGACACAGTCGTGGATTTCAACCCGGCGACCGGAAAGGGCAACGGGTTTGCTTTTGACGCTTACTCCCCGGCGGCTCTGCTTGAGGCGGTAACACGGGCTGTCTATGCCTTTGGAGATAAGAAGGCCTGGTCCCGCCTGATACACGCTGCCATGACGGCGGATTTCTCCTGGGAGAAGTCCGCGAGGAAGTACTCTGACCTTTATGAACTCGCGGTAAGACGACCGCGCGAGAGGGTTGTATGAGAAGGCCGGCCGAGACCAGAACAGCGGTGTTTTTTCTGCTTCCGGCTTTTGCCGTTATCTCTCTCTTTCATGTAATTCCGGCTTTCTACGCCTGGTATATCAGCTTCTTCAAGTTTGACAACCTGTCTCCGATGATATTCACGGGCTTTGCGAACTACTCGCGGCTGCTCAAAGACGGGATGTTCTGGAAGTCGCTCTTCAATACTTTCTATTTCGCGGCTGGTACTATTCCCTTAAGCATAATTATCTCGGTTTTTATCGCAGTCCTCCTGAATCAGAAGATACGCGGGCTTTCGTTCTTCCGCACTGCCTATTTTCTGCCGGTTATCACCTCTATGAACGCGGTCGCGATGGTCTGGCTCTGGATCTTCCAGCCTGATATCGGGCTCCTGAATTATCTCCTCGGGTTCTTCGGGGTTTCCAGGATAAACTGGCTGATGGACCCTGTCTGGGCGATGCCGGCGGTAATTATGGTCAGCGTGTGGAAGAACATAGGCTACAATATAATAATATTCCTCGTCGGGCTGCAATCCATTCCCGGAGAGTATTATGAAGCGGCCCAGCTGGACGGGGCGGGAGAGGCGCAGACCTTCAGGAATGTTACCTGGCCGCTCCTGATGCCGACGGTATTCTTTGTGACGCTTATCTCGCTCATTAACTCATTCCATACTTTTACGCAGATTTATATGCTGACGCCTGACGGCGGCCCTCTCAAATCGACCTCCGTGATAGTTTTTTACCTCTACGAGAACGCTTTCAAAAACTTTGATATGGGTTACGCTAGCGCCATCTCGTTCGTGGTGTTCCTTATTACTTTCGTGTTGACGGTACTGCAGAATAGGTTCTGGGGAAGCAAAATACATTATGGGAATTGACGCGCAGATGCGCGGATGTGCGGAGGCGCAGTAAAAGATGAGGCTCAAAAGGGTTCTTACATACACGGTGCTCATTCTGGGTGCGATTATAATGTTGTTGCCGTTC